>JAYPOA010000016.1:0-18689 GCA_038130705.1 Methanobacteriota archaeon
GGAGAGGGGACTTTCCTCAGACTCGAAGTCTGTCAGCAGTCCTCCTGCATCCTCCAGCCTGCGACTATAGTACTACATTTCAAACCATTGGCTCAAACAAATTCGGATTCTTCATAGGATATATCTTCCTCTTTTCGCCCTGAAATTACGAGATAACCTAACAAGCCAAGCATGCCAAAGATGATTATTCCAAAGCCTGTGAGCATAGCGGAATTAGATCCTTCCAATCCTTCGATTACAAACTCAGATGAATCCTCACTAACCTGAATGGGAGATGTTCTGGCGAATTTTCCATCAGGAGTCGAAATTTCAATCCACGCTGCACCTGATTCTTCTGGCAACCATTTAACCTCAAATGATTCTGAGGAATTTGCGCTTACTTGGAAGGTCAAAACTTCAAGAAGTCTGCGATTATTTCCATCTTCAATAACTTCAATTCGAAGGCTTGTCGAACCTGCAACGTGACCTAAATTTTCCATTGTAATATTAATCCAAACTGGATTTCCAACCACTGGATCTTTACTGGACAAGATTATATTTTCAGATTCAAGTTTTAAGTCTGATTTTCTACTAGCTAACTCAAGTTTTGCCAAGGGTGCTGACCTATTGTTGAAGCTCTCTGAAATCGTCTGACCGGATAGGTCTTGACCAGTGACCCATATCCATAAGTCCCAAGAATTCTGCCGACTAACTTCTGGAATGATTGAATCCATGTCAACATTTGCGGCCAAAGGAATGGCATTTCCTGCACCTGTTCCAGCAATTATTTGCATTGATGTATTTCCGCCTAATAATGCGAAGTCTGGAAGAGTCATGCCCCTTGGAACTATTAACCAATGAAGCATTAGAGATTCGACATCTAAACCTTCAGGTTCTTTAACCAAAAATTCGAACTGCATGTCCTTCCAATCCCTTTCTTGAACCTCCTCGAAAGGATTTGGGGATATAATTGAAGTAACCATTGGTTGATTTCCATCCACTACCACCCAAGCGACGATTTTTTCGTTTAAAGTTCGGTCAATTGCTCCAATTGGCAGGTTAACTAAATCAAGGGTTACTGGATAAATTCCCGAGAAGTTAGATGCCGTTATTTCAACATTTGAAGTTCCGTTGTCGGAGACTCCGAAAAAGGTGTAATCACTATATTTTGCTGAAATTTCGACCGGTTCCAATACCAATTGTTCACCTTTTGTCCAAATTATATCCGCCACAATTTCTGCAGGTTTTCCAGGGGCTATGTAAGAATTGTTTCCAACAAACATTACAGAATCTAAATCAACCTGCATTTCGCTTGAATATCTCCACTGTCTTGTTAATTCTCTCGAGAATGATTGACCTGAATCATCTTTCACCTCAATCATAACTGTCCTCACTAAAGAGGCGTCTGGATTAAATTGCCAATCGATTATAAATGCTATTTCTAGTGTAAATTCTGGATCGAAATGGCTAGTGTTGCCAAGAATTTCGCATCCACTTATTTCGATTGTTTGAATCAAAGATTGACATCCAGTGAGAGCAGACCACTGTAGCTTTAGATTTTCGCCAGTCGAGTGACCAAGATTGACATCAACATATTCAATGTCACCATATCCATTTATGTCAGAAATTGGAATTTGTAATTTATAGACTTGACTTGGATGCAACCAATAATCATCTTGGCCCCATTGAAGACCTTCTTGCAAAATTGTTGGTGGCCCATCATTTCCAAATTTGATGATAAAAAGTGGTTCCTCAGGGGTTCCAGAATCAATTAAAGAATGTCCAGCGGGGTCTATAATGTCCAACCAACCAGAGATTACATCCCCTTCATTGAAATCACTTACATCAAGAATTTTTGAATAAATTCCCTGGAAACCATTGAGATTTGATGGCTTGTCCAGTTCGATAATTTCATGACCGCCTTCGTTATTTTGAATGTGAAGATACGCATGCCTCGGCAGAACTGGTCGGTCGCTAATCAAGAATTCCAATTCCAAAGGCTCGGAAGTTGATTTGTGGTCAAATTTACCAATATTCGATGAGACAATAATAGGAGATGTTTCATCTAATCTGAAAGTTGCATTCTTTTCAACACTCCACGAAACTGCTTGCCCGTACAAACCATCTACCGAGATTGCTAATTCATACGTAATCAAATTAGGGTCCGGGGTGAAGTTAAGTGATGCTATGCCATTATTCAATGAAAGAGTAGAGTCGGCGACTGTACCATCTACTAACAAAACTATGTTGAAATTATCAGAAATTGGATATGAGGTCAAATTATCGAATTTTAATTCAACTTCTACTGTGCATTCTCTAGAAGGATCGATATATGAATCAGCAATTGATGATCGAACCCCATTCCCAAATGACAACCCCCAATCAACCACTGTGATGTCTTGTTCGACACCCATCGCGTTTCCTAACCCTAAACGATATTGAGCGGGTTCTGACAAAATGTCATCCATGTTGATTGCACTATACGCTATCAATCCTTCTTCATCGGGCCAAATTGTAGAGATTTTGACCTTGTGGTAAAATTCAACCAGAGACTGGTCGAATGAATAATTAAATTCTCCAAGGATTAATCCTTGTTGAACATTGCAATCCATAGTTGCTACAGAACAGTCCATATTTCTAATTAAATTGTTTCCTGAAAGTGTGAAAATTGAGCTCCAGCCATTATTAGAAATGTGTGATTGCGCGTCTGTCACTCCTATTTCACTCAAATCAAATGTGCTGACAAATTCATACCATTCTTCACCCGCAACCAAAGTTTCGACCTCAGTTATCATCTCCATGCTAATCGGTATTGGGGAGCCAGTAGTCTGGAATTTTGTTTCTTGCACAATTATGCTACCTTTCTCATCCATGATTATCGGAATCTTGACAACCTTGTATCCAGATGATTCTCGTAGCACACCAAGTTGAGAATTGATAGCCGAAATAATTGCCTTTGACGATTCACCCTCTATCTCTGCAGTATACGAATATGGTATAGTCAATCCAGATACTATGATGTCTCTTGATTCTGAACTAGAGGCTACTACTGAAACCTTGTAGAGTTCTAATCCATTCAGTGTAGAATTCGGATTTGTACTTTGTAAATTAGTAAATAAAGACTGCATTTCAGCATCAGTGAGTTCAACTTTTTCTGGGAAAGATAGGCTTGATATAGATTTAGTAAGCATCAAGTTACTACCTAAATAGAAATCAAATTGTAAATTGTTCACAGTCTGTGACTTGGGTGTAACAAAGAAATGCATATTTCCAGTAGAGTAGAAATTATTTGTTGAATATGGGTGAAAGAATTCAAAGGCCTTTGCTGGAGAACTACCTGTTGTAATTTCTTTTGATTTACCTGAATCAATTATCTGGTTTTGTAATCCCCAAGGACCGAAGTCGGTTTTTTGCATCGACCATTCATTTATGCCATCAAGTCCAATATCGATTCTCAGATTTTCGGGGGATGATTGCTTCAGTAAATCTGCTCCAAAATAGTCGAGGCTGTAAGAACCCGAGCCATTCAATCTTGCATTTAAGTAAACACTGGGTTCGTTGAGCCGATAAACACCAGACTGTGGGACTGAGGTCCAATTGAATGAATCACAATTTGCTATCTTCTCGAAGCAGACTTCAAGTGTTGCACTTCCAATAACAGAATAGTCAAAATTAATTTGTGAAAATGGAATAGAAGTTTTCCATTCAGGGGAAGATAACACTCCGTTAGCAGATAATTTGTTGTTTGAATAAGATGTATATCCTGACCATCCACCATCATTTATTGAAAATGATTCTGCGATTCCACCGCCGATCTTGATGCTGTGAATAACTGGAGATTCTGAGGTCGAAGTCAATAGAACCTTCAATTGTATACGAGGATGTTCTTCGACATTTATCGCTGCTAAGTCAGCACTCATTTCAATCATATTTGCAAAACCTGGAATATCCATTCCATCATCAGCATCGATTAGACTCCAAAGAATCATGGCCCCTGAAGGTATTTCTGCATCGATTGACATCAAGCCATAATCAGTATTCGTTTGACCTATGGCCCCAGGTCCAAAAGGCATACTCGTCCAGTTAGCTGAACCTGTTCCTGCACTGGTTCGAGGCTCAATCGTGACGTCATCTATGTTCCAACCAGTATAAGTCACTGAACCATCACTGGAACCTAAACCGAAACGAACCTGAAAGTTTGGATTACCGTTTATGTATGAACTTATATCGTGAGATGATTGGGAGAAAGAACCATCATTAACCGTTCCATACGGATTTGTGTATATATTCACCCAAGCATTGTTGGTATTTTTTACCGCAACATATGCTCGATCATAAGACCTTGACTCAACACCAAGTCTCTTCCAATACTTGAAGTCCCAAGTACCAGAGCAAGATGTACAATCAACAACCGGGGAGGTTGCCCAATATGGACCACCCATGTAATTTGGATAGTTTCCCGTATATGTGTAAATAGCCGAATTTCCAGAATAAACGCCCGCTGTTGCGCCTAAGGTCGTATCATAACCATGAGCCCATCCTCCGCCAGAAAATGACCAGCCTTGAGTAGAACCTTCAAAGTCCCATTCATATGCATTAGGAAGTACTCTCAACCCAGTTTGGTTGTAATCTATACCATCGATAAGAGTGCCAGCAGACCAATCCGTCTTCTTTGATAATGTCAAAACATTATTTTCAGGATGTGGCTGTTCTGTCATCGTGAACTCTAAATCAGATACAATTTCCCCCACTGGAACCTCTATTGTGTAATCATCAGATATTCCGTTAGGATGTATGTGTATTTCAATATCAATTTCACGATTAGAATTATTTGCATTAGAAAGAGGAGACATCAAAGATATAATGAACACAGATACGAGGAAAATCGAACACCATTTCCTCTGCATGGAAATGGTTAATTCATCTTAGCACTTTAGACATTCGGCTTCATATTACTTATTGACCGAAAACTCTTGGGAGTAATATGTCTGATATTGAAGAATTGAAGCGGCTTGCCGGAATTGAAGCATGTAAATTTGTGGAGAGTGGCATGAAAGTTGGGCTGGGAACCGGTTCAACTGTAAAGTATACAATTATCGAACTAGGGCGAATGGTGGCAGAAGAAGGATTGCAAATAGTCGGAGTACCAACTAGTATTGCTACAGAAAAATTAGCTGTTGAAGTCGGCATCGAACTTGTTGAATTATCGGAGACCTCTGGTTTAGATGTAGTCATCGATGGTGCTGATGAATTTGACACTAATTTCCAATTAATCAAGGGAGGAGGAGCTGCCCTTCTTCGTGAGAAAATAGTTGCTCAACAAAGTAAATCGATGGTAGTAGTCGCTGATGACAGCAAAAAAGTAACCACGTTAGGAGAATTTCCATTGCCGATAGAGATTACGGAATTTTCTCATATTACAACAATAAACCAAATTTCTAAACTTCTAAACTGCGATGTTAAACTTAGGCTAGAGGATGGTCATCCGAAGGTTACAGATAACGGGAATTACATCGCAGATGCTTTTACTGGCCCGAAAATTTCAGACCCTGTGGACTTAGAAATTAAAATTCTAAATATTGCAGGAGTTGTACAAGTTGGCTTATTCAATAACATCTGTGATGCAGTAATAATAGCAGGAAAGAACGGAGTAGAATCTCTTATCAATCCAAATGGGAATTTAGTTTAGCGGGCCTGACGGGGTTCGAACCCGCGACCGATGGATTAAGAGTCCATCGCTCTACCTGACTAAGCTACAGGCCCGACTTGCGGTCTTGCAAGTCGTATTTAATCTAATCCGAATTTATAATTCGAACATCATCGCGATGAAATTGAAGTTCCAGATTCGCCTCTTAAGGATTTGATTGCGTTACCAGGTGAACAGATAATACACTTCATGTTTGAGTTGGAGTTTACAGCATCGATTAGAGATTGAACTTTAGGGCCCATTGAGCCATTGGGGAACTCTCCCTTATCGAGAAGTTTTTTTGCTTCTTCCGTTGACAATTCATTGATATCTTCCTCATTGTCTTTTCCAAAATTTTCCTTCAGACAATCAACAGCTGTAGAAATAATCAACGCACTGGCATCGAGATTGACTGCGAGTAAACTACTGAGGTGATCTTTGTCAATTACTGCTGCAACTCCTTTGAGGTTATTGCCTTCAGATATCACTGGTATTCCTCCTCCACCACAACAAATTACTATCGCTCTTGATTTAAGCAGTGATTTTATGACTTCTAAATCTAAAATTTCTACAGGTTTAGGTGATGCTACAACACGTCTCGGTCCATTTACGGTCTCTGCTATGTCCCAATCTTCTTTCATAACCTGCTCATCTGAAAGTATTCGACCAACAGGTTTTGTGGGAAACTTGAAAGCTTTATCTTCTGAATCTACCAAAACTCTTGTCATTAGGACGCTTGTTGTTTCTGGTCTGTTTCGTTTTTTGATAATTGACTCAAGATTTATTGCAATGCTGTGACCAATCATTCCTTGAGTTGCAGCAACCCATTCATCCATTGGTTTAGTTGCATCCAAACTCATCAAATGGCCTACTTGTGGGCCGTTTCCATGAGTTAACACCACTCTCCATCCTGCTTCCAGTAAGTCGACTACATCACTGATAACTTTAGCGAGCACTAAAGAAGATTCCTGATGGTCTGTTCCAGACGGAGATGAAAGTGCATTACCTCCAATTGCGTAGACTACTACTTTTTCCACATATCATATTGGCCAATACTACCGTTTCATGGTTTCCCCGATATGCACAATTATCAACTCATAAATCACATAAATTATGAAATCCAAATTATGGGTGACTTTGAAAGACAAGAGGCTTTACCACCAACCATGTCGAAAGAGTTCTGGATTGGAGATGTTCAAGCAGGCGCTCATGATGGAAAAGAAGTCGAACTCAAGGGTTGGGTAAAAAGATCAAGAGGTTCTAACAAAATTCGATTTGTCGTCCTACGCGACTCAACCGGAACTATCCAATGTGTAGCAAAAAGGGAGGTTATTGGTGACGAAGCGTTTGAAGACCTCAAAGCCTCATTAATTGAAACATCATTAATTCTCAGAGGTACTGTTAACGTTGACGAAAGAGCCCCAGGTGGTCATGAATTAGTTGTAAGTTCATCAGAGGTTATCGGTACTGTCAACCCAGAGACTCCTTTTCCAATCACTGAATCAGCCATGGTGGCTGCGGATGGTGGAGAAACTGAATTCCTGTTGGACAATAGGCACTTGTACCTAAGAACTGGCCGTATGACAAATATGTTGAAAATTCGCTCAAGCGTATTTGGAGCAATACACTCATACTTTCGAAATAGAGATTTTACTGAATACCAAGCTCCAAACTTTGTTGCTGGAGCGGTTGAAGGCGGTTCTACTTTGTTCGAGGTGCCATACTTCGGGAAGAAAGCATACCTCACACAATCGTGGCAGTTATACGCAGAAGCAGCAATGCCTGCCTTGGAGAGGCTTTACACAATAGCTCCTTCTTTTCGTGCTGAGAAAAGCCGAACTCGTCGCCATTTGACAGAATTTTGGCATGCTGAAATGGAAGTTGCATGGGCGTCAAATAGTGAAATTATGAATCATGGAGAAGGTTTAGTCCGTCATATCGCAAGAACCGTTTTGGATGAAAGAAGTGATGAATTGGTTAGCGTTGAGAGAGACTTAGATTTGATTGCAAGATATGCTGACAACCCATACCCGAGGATGAGATATGATGAAGCTGTGGAAACACTGCAAGGAATGGGAATCGATATTGAATGGGGACAAGATTTAGATTACTCCAAGGAGAAGGTTTTGACGCAAGATTTCGACGTACCGCATTTCTTAACACACTACCCGAAAATCGCAAAACCATTCTATCACAGAGTTGACCCAGAGGATGAAAAATATGTTCTGTGTCATGATTTGTTGGCACCAGAAGGATATGGAGAGATAATCGGCGGGGGAGAGAGAACATGGTCAGAAAAAGAAATTCTTCAGAGAATAGATGAGGAAGGTGTACCAAGAGAACCATATCAGTTCTACATCGACACTCGCACATACGGAGGGGTTCCTCATGGGGGATTCGGATTAGGAGTAGACAGAGTTTGTTCCTGGCTATCGGGTGCGGACCATATTAGAGAAGTAATTCCATTTCCAAGGGATTCAAGAAGAGTCACACCCTGATGTAATTCTTTATTGATTCAAGCACGTCATTTAAGTTCCTACTTCGAATAGTTTCTTTTGCTATGGCCACAGGTTTTTCATCCCAAGGATTGAAACAAATTGAGTGACCGCTTTCTTGGAACATTCCAATATCTCCAGCGCTGTCACCAATTGAAATTGTTTTCTCCTTTGAAATATCCAACCTTCTTTGGAGCATTTTTACAATTGCACCCTTACCATTCATTTGAACTTGATATCTGCCATAATCTTCTAATCTTCCTTGAGAATTAGATAACCAACCATTAGTAAAAACGTGGAATTTTGTATCCATTTCGAAATGACTGCACAAACCACCCCATCGTTTGACATACGGCTTTCCAGTGGAGTACATACTAGCAATTTGTCTGGCTGTTTCCTGCATTCCGCCACTTATTATGGCTATTTCATGACCCTGTTCAATTAACCAACCAAGACAATCTTCAATCCCTTCCATAAGTGGAGTATCAGAGCATAATTCCCTCAATATTTCGTCATTTATGTTTGGATGGGAGTTTTTGATCAACGCTAGATCCAACTTCAACCAATCCCACTCATCTAACTTACCTTGATTGTATAGGTTGAAAGAATCTTCATTCGAAATCTCAAGTTTATCATAAACAAATTGCCAGGTGGACATGTGGTCGACAAGAACCCTGTCCATATCAAAACATATCAAAAACGTCATCTTAGCACCTAATCTTCATTTGGCCAAAATTCATAATGTGCCTGAATCTGCTTTACTTGCTTACCCATTATGTACAGAATTAGTCCTACCATCATGGCAAATAGGCCGAGCAAGGTAATCGCAATAACGGCTAAACCTACTCCTAAACTTGTTTCGTTCCATTCTTGGAAGTTGTCTAAAACATCGCCTGATAATTTGTATCCAACCGCAAATAAGACCACTCCTGGGACTCCAAACAAAATTAGCGGGTGTCTAGATTCCAGCATCCAATAAAATAATTGGGCAAATCTTGAAGCTGTTGCCAAAGATTCTCTCTGCCTAACTTTTGGCTGTGGTTTTGAATGAAGTACGCGCACTCTTAATTTCTCATCTAAACTCATTGGGGAATCTTCCAATCTAGCTTCTGCAAGCTTCTCCAAACCCAAGGTAGAAGTTGCTAAGTGAGAAATTTCTGCGGAATGGTAATTCATTTCTTGCGGGTTAGACTTGTCATCATTATTTGTTGTAAATGACATGTGGATATCCCAGTTTTCTTTTGCTCTGTTTACGAGCAGAGGTATATCTCGTAGTTTAAGCTTGGAATCTACATTTACAACTAATGTATTAATTTGGTTCCCAGTTACCATTAATTTACGTGCAACTAAAGGAGCCAAGTTTCTATCATCGTATTCAATCACTTCGCAATCTACCTTTTTAGCTAAATCCTTAGTTGAATCTTTGCTTCCAGTATCCAAGAGCAAAACTTCTTCAGATAACTCACGAGAACGAGTGATTAGAGAAATTATTCTCAATTCAAAATCCTTGCCCATTAACACTATGCGCAAGGTTTCCATAGAGGTTCCAAAAAAAACTACAACTTAGAGTTCTTGTCTGAGAAATCACTTTTGACAACTTTTTCTCTGAAAATAATCAATCCCGATTTAAAATCTCTAAAGCATCATTTAGAGTAGTTTCGTTCGCCCAATATTTTTTGTTCTTCCAAATTGTTTTCCCTTCACCATCGATTATGGTAAAAGAAGGAGTTGAAGGATTTTCGAATGCTTCCCAATATACCATTTCAGTTTCTTTTCCTTCAGAAACATCAATCGCCTTCTGACCTTCAGTTGGTAGAAGAACTGGCCAAAGTGAATTACGGCTACTATTTTCGTTTGCATAAACATCTATTACGTCTTCTTTAGTTTCGAAGGAAGGGTAACGGTGAACGGTAATAATTCTGGTATCGTTTGACAAACTACCATTTTCCATTTTCGCACTTATCATTTCAGTCCAATCATGGCAACCGGAACACCCTGTCGACACCCACAGAATCATTGTGTTGGAGCCGTTAGCGTCTGATAGTATGTCGAGACTGCTACCCCTGTCTATGCTTCTCCCGGCTGTTTGAGCTACAAGATTCAATTTTTCTGGAACCGTATTTTCATCGCTTATTTCTTCATCATAAGCATCTGATGGTTCGACACATCCAGGAGTAACAAACAGAATGCTAAGGAGGAGTGCAAGCATATATCCTCTTTCCATGATTTTCCAAACAATGAATTTGGTATGAATCTTTGTTTCAATTAATACGCAAATTCATCATACTCAATCAGTTCGGAGAATCATGTACGGGGATTGGAAGATAGGCGTTGTAATCCCCGCCAAAGATGAAGAAAAACATTTGCAGGAAGTACTCGATACCTTGCCTAAATATGTAGACCATGTTGTTGTGATTGATGATGGTTCGAAAGATAAGACTGCTGAGATTGCTGTTAACCATAATTTAGTTCAACTAAGTGGGGAAGGAGTTGGAGCTGCTATCGATGCCGGACACCAAAAATTGCTTGAAATTATTGATGAGCAATTCATTTCTGTGGTCGTAGCTGGTGACGGTCAAATGGATCCAAATGATATGGAGAACGTAATTTCTCCAATCATCAATAGACGAGCAGATCACGTCAAAGGAGAGCGTTTAGACAGACAGGGAAAAATGCCATTAATCAGACAGATTGGAACGTTTATCTTAGGATTTCTAACCACATTAGCATGTGGCCAAAGAATTTCTGACCCACAATGTGGCTATACTGCGACAAATAGTAAAGTTTTGAAAAAATGGAATTGGAATAATTCATGGAAAGGTTATGGTTATCCGAACTATTGGCTAATGAATATAGCCGCACAAGGATGGAAAATAGAGCATGTTCCTGTCAAAGCAATTTATTCTGGTCAAAAAAGTGGATTAAGAATTCTTTCTTTCCTTCCGAAAGTTTCGATAATGTTGTTAATTGGATTACATGCAAGAATAATTTCAAACACTTTTTCAAACCCTTCTTTTTTCATTTTATTTGTTTGGGCTACATATGTGTTAGCTTGGATTTACAATCCAATCATACTAGTTTTCACACATATTTTTGATAGATTACATGTCAAGTCGATTATGAGGGGTTTGAATGATTGAAGGCAGATATGCTCAGGCAAGGCATATTCTGATTGGAAGCAAGGCGCTTGCACAAGAAATTCTAAAACAAATAATGGATTCAAAAAATCCTTTTAAGACATTCAAAAAATTGGCAAAACAGCACTCAACGTGCGATAGTTCATCGAAAAAAGGTGACCTTGGAAGATTTCATGAAAAGCAAATGGTTCCTGAATTCTCGGCACAGGTTTGGAAACAAGATCTCGAGAGTTGTGACTGTTTTATCAAATCAAGATTCGGCTATCATTTGATTTGGGTTCACTCACGAGATGATTAGCATTATTCTTCTTCATCATCACGTATATGCTCGCTGCGATATTCAATCTTTTCAGATAACGCTGCAAATATTATGCCAAGATATAATGGCACAGTAAAAAATGCAAAGATATTAGCAATGATAGTTAGTAGGGAAGCAGAAAGAATAATTGCAATGAACGAAAACACACTCAACTTTACTTCTAAATTGTCACTCAACCAAATGAAAAGATATTTTTTTGGAAAAGTGGTCATTCCCTGACCACTTTGCTATTCTTCAGATGAATTTTGGTCTGTTGTAAGTATCTGTTCATTTTTGTTAACTGTCCCGGGATCTACAATTATTGCATTTCCAGTATTAGTCATGTATTGGATAGAATATTCTTTCTGCATTTCTAATTTTGCCGCTTCCATTTCTAAAAACTTTGTTCGAATCATTTCGTATTCATTTAAATCATAGTCGAATTTTTCATTTGCCCTTTTGCAAGCACTTCTATCGAAGCGAATTAGCAGTAGTCCCGAGATAATGAATCCCAAACCAATTATTCCATTTCTGGCATCGGAAACATGGTCAAATGTACCACTGGGAATTTTTACCAAAATCATTAAACCAATTGTTCCTAATGAGACGAAAACCAAAAAAGTGCAAAATTCGTATAGATCCAGTGATGCTCTTCTTCTTTTCTTGGGTTTGTTTTGCATTACATTCCAACGGCTTGCCATGGCTAGGCTAATTGATTTAGTTAGATATATATTACTTCATTCGAAAATAAATGCATGGTGGGTCTGTCCAGATTTGAACTGGAGTCCAAGCGTCCCAAACGCCCGAGTATAGGCCAAGCTAACCCACAGACCCTGCGAGTTGTGCGCACATGTTTACCTTCTTGAATGTCACTGTAAAAGTAAGTAATTTCCATCATTGGTTCTCATTAACAAGCCTTGACTAACAGCTTCTTCAGCCACATCGATCGCAGATATTGAGATACAACTTCCTCTAAGGGCTCCTGAAAGCCTATCCAATCTTATTACATCATCTTCAGCAGCTATTCGAATACATTTTATGATTTGATTAGGAGAAGGTTCCGTATTCATTTCAGGAGATGGTGAAATTTTTTCACGCATTTCGTCTCTTAGACTTTCTGGCATGTTCAAAATTGCAACCTCTTGCTGAAGTTCTGCAGCGCTATCTGTTGTGGATAATATTTCTAGATCATCTCTAACTGCTATTCCACAATGCGGGCATGATTTCGGTTTACCCTTAGTGCCCCAGCATTTTTCGCAACTGGGACATCGAACTACAAGATACATGTCGATCTCAAAGTGAAAAGTCTGTTCTTCCTTCGGTTGAGGAAGTTCTTCCACCTGGCCTCATTGCAGGCGCAGCAGGTGCCTTTGTATCGACACGCTTTGATGCTGACTCCATTGCGTCACTTGCTGTTCTAGTAAGTCCCTGTCTTACTCTTCCGACGTTTCCACCACCACTTAACTTGAGTGATTCGGGAAGGATTAATGCAGCCATTGCAACTCCAAAATGCTCCTGGGCTGCTGTTACTTCGTCAACAGCAACATCAAATGTTACCACCTCTAAGTCTCTACTAGCCAACCGTCTTTGCAAGTTTCTCTTCAGTAAAGATTCTGTTTCTTCATAATCAAGTTCTGTAGTTATCTTTGCGACAACAGCACATTCTTCTCCTTCTGGTGTTTTACAAGCCGCCCATGCTACTCCTGCACAGGCACTTGATCCATTATACGCATATGCAGTAGCAAGATGGCACTCTACGAGTGACCCCATAGGCAGTGGTTTTGGAGGTGTTGCAGAAAATCCCATAGGAAGAAAGGCACCCTGAACTTCAATTAGTCTAGAGTCACCAAGTCCTAATTCAACAAGTCCTTGGTCGTAGGCGTCTTCTGCGTTTTCACCCCATGGAGCTACTGCTGTCATCAACCATCCTGGGCAAGCTGACCCCGAGGAGGAAGGGGAGTTGGAGTTGCCGTACATAGATGAGCCAATATGGGCTAGGTTCATCAAGTCGATGGTTCAAACAAAGTATGTGGCAAGCCAATCAAGGAGTCTGTTGTTCGCCGGGACTTTGGTTATGATTCTTGGTCTTGCATTTATTTCCACGATGCAAGGACAAGGATTTATTCTCCCAATGGCAGTAATTTTCAGCCTCACGTTCCTGTTTATGTTCTTCAGTTCGATGAAAAATAGTGAGCAAGAAGTGCGCGGTAGCACACCGATATCAACAAATTCGGTTGGGTCTAAACTTTCTATAGAAAAAGATAATGAAGACTTGCCAGACCCCGAAAATTTTGGCTTTGACGTCCCAAACCTTTGAATCAATCAGATTCTTCATTTTCAAATACAGCAGGTTCGGGACCGACTGGTAAAGTAGCAAGTACATCGTCGGTTATTTCTTCCAAAACTGCGTCTTCATGAAGAATTTGCGAGTGTCCATATGGGTCTAATAACTCAATAATTAGGGGTTTTGGAATAGGGTCTTCTTTGAGTTCGAGTAAAGTAGTATGCATCTCTTGTAACCTTTTTATTTCGGTCATTTCTAAATCATCTGTGTATGCTTGTCTGGTAACCATGATAATTATCTCCATGAATCTATCAATTACACCTTCAATGTTAGAAACATATCCAGTTGAGGCTGTTCCGGGGCTTACCTCCAAGTCTAACTCTGGAATCCTAATCGTACAAGATGATGAGCGAACTACTCTCGCACGAATATGCTCTGGCTTTGAAATAAACAACTTACTCATTCCGGGCTTTTTCCCTTCTGCAGGGATAAAATCAGTCTGACGCCAACCACATGAATGACATAATACCGTAATTTGCGTATGCTCGCCAAAATATGGTATCTCGTCGATGTGAGTCATCATGCGCAATTGACCTTCGACCGAACACATCGGACAAGGGATCTCAACCTCAACCTCTTTCATAGGAAATACCTACCTGAAATCATATTTTTCAGAAGCAAAAGCCTCTGAATCTAATCCATTAACACCACGACAACCTGGAGGTAATAACATCAATCTCGAGTCGGTGAGTCCGATAATTTGCCCACCCATGTCAACTTCTATGAATTGAGTTAACTTTGCAATCGCAGATTCTAATTCCAATTCCCTGCCCATTAGTCGTTCCATGCGAACGATAGCGGCTTCTCCGTCTGCAACCCAGTCCATTAGCTGCAGAGTTCCTGTTACATCGTGTAAAGTTGCCCTGTGGATAACCAGACCATCTGCAACCCGGGGCACAGGTGCATTTGGATACAAACTACCCATGTCGTGATATCGCTTGGATTCTGAGCGATTATTTCCGATAGAATTTGCGTTATTCCTACCTAAATTGAGTTCACGTGGCCGTGAATTATTGAATGCATCGAGCGAAGTCTGATTGTCTTCTTCGTCGCTCATGAAAGACATGGTGTGACGGTTGGTTGATAAGGGTCCCGCGAAACGCAAGTAATAATCCGCCCAATTACCGGCGTCTTGTGAGGTGACAAAATGGAAGAAGGACCAAACGCAGTAAAGACTGGAACCAGTACCGTAGGAATCACGTTCAATGGAGGAGTTGTTGTGGGAGCAGACCACAGAGCCACCATGGGGCATTTTGTAGCAAACAAAAGCGTACAGAAACTGTTCCAAATCGGAGACAATCTTGCTCTAACCACAGCAGGTTTAGTCGGACACGCACAGTCCTTGGCAAGAACTCTATCCGCTGAAGTATCACTCTACGAATTAAAGAGAGGTGACCAAATGACCGTCAAGGGAGCCGCTACTTTGGTTGCAAATATTCTTTCAGGAAGGCCACATTGGGTTCAACTACTGATTGTCGGAGTTGACGAAGAAGGAGGCTCAGTTTACTCAATCGATTCTGCAGGAGGTTCAATACCTGATGTCTATTGTGCAACCGGTTCAGGATCACCCTACATGTACGGTGTTCTTGAAGACGGTTTCAAGGAAAATATGACCAGGAAAGACGCAGTTGCTCTGGCTGCAAGGGCACTCAACGCATCGGCTCAACGTGACGCCGCATCAGGAAACGGAATGGACCTCGCCGTAATCACATCGAAGGAAGGTTACGTTCCTGTTCCTCAATCAGAAATAGATTCTGCTCTCAAAAAGTGAGCACTTACACTCCACCTACGGGCTAAGCCCGAGGATTCCCTAGGAATCCCAATGGAAGTCTGTAGGTATGAGGTGAAATTATGAGATTTAGTTTCAAAGAAATGAAAGACGAAATAGCAAAAATAGTACCTAAATCAATAGATTACGAGGTAGACTTAGAAGCAGGGGACATTGCAATTATCACACCAACTCCCGATGAATTTGGCGGAGGAGATGGTTTAGTTGGTAAAATTGCCAAGGCTATCAAAAGAAGAATAGTTGTAAGGCCGCATAAGTCCATAATGAAAGACCAAAAAGAAACTGAAATATATATCCGTGAATTATTGACCGATTTAACAAAAATCGATTCAATTTATTTCGATGAATGTTATTGTGAGGTAACCGTGATTTGCGACAACCCCGGTGAGGCAGTAGGAAGAAGAGGAGTGAATGCAAAGTCAATACGTGATGAATGTGGATGGTTGGTCAAATTTGAAAGAACTCCCCCCATACACTCAAAGACGATTCACGACATTAGAGGATACAGAGCGGCACAAGCTGGAGAAAGAAGAAAATTGTTGAAGGAATTTGGTTTGAATATTTACAGACCAAAACGTCCTGGTTCTTTTTGGGTTAGGTCAACTGGATTAGGGTCTTATCGTGAAGTAGGAAGAGCTTGTCACCTCGTTACCACAAACGAAAGTAGAGTCATGATAGATGTTGGAGTAAATATAGCATCAGATACAGACCCTATGCCATACTTCACCGCGCCAGAGGCATTACCGATGGAAAAAATGGACGCAGTTATCCTAACACATGCACATTTAGACCATGCTGGAATGCTTCCAGTTCTATTCAAATATGGATATAGAGGACCTGTTTATTGTACACCACCAACCAGAGATATGATGCTGTTATTACAAACCGATTATTTGAAAGTTGGCGGAGCTGAAGGAAAGAGAGCCGCTTATGACATGGAAGATATCAGGACTTGCATGAGACACGTTATTGATGTTGACTGGGGACAAACGGTAGACATAGCGCCAGACATGAAACTGACATTCCACAATGCTGGACACATTTTGGGTTCATCTTCTGTGCATCTTCACATTGGAGAAGGTAAGCACAATATCGTATTCTCCGGAGACCAAAAATATGAGAAATCTTGGTTGTTTGATGCCGCAAATACAAGATTCCCAAGATGTGAGACATTAGTCATAGAATCAACATACGGTGCTTCGGGGGACTTCCAACCGAGTAGAGACGAAGCTAACCAAGAACTGCAAGACATTGTTACACGAACTATTCAACGTGGAGGGAAAATGATCTGTCCTGTATTCGCTGTAGGACGCTCACAAGAAGTAATGATTGCTATCGATGAACTATTTAGGTCAGGCGCAGTAAAACCCGTGCCTGTGTACTTAGACGGAATGATTCAAGAAGCAACTGCTATCCACTCAACTCACCCAAATTATCTTACTCAATCTTTGAGAAAGAGTTTGTTACAGGACGATGGTAACAACCCGTTCACTAGTGAATGGTTCAGGCCCGTTCAGGGAAGAGACATGAGAGAATCAATAATCATGGACACAAGCCCTTGTATCGTTTTGGCTACTAGTGGCATGTTAAACGGAGGACCGGTTATGTCTTACTTCCAAAATTGGGCTCATGAAAACAGAAATTCGCTCTGTTTTGTGGGATACCAAGCAGAAGGAACTCTTGGAAGGAGACTTCAGAAAGGTTTCAGCGAAGTTCCAATGATTATTGAAGGCAAAACTGAAATTGTAAAGATAGGATGCGAATTAGTAACAATCGATGGATTCAGTGGACACTCTGATAGAAGGCAGTTGTTGGAATTCATTGAAAATATGAGCCCGACACCAAAGAATGTAATTTGCCACCACGGTGATTATTTCAAATGTAACGAATTAGGAAGGACACTTAGAGAGAAATTCAAAGTTCGAACTTATGCACCTCAGAACTTAGAAACTGTAAGACTGGCTTAATCTACAAAGAAATCTTTGACCAAATGAGCTGTTTCATCTCTCTTCTCAGATAGTTCAGACAACCAATCTGTTGCTCTATCGATGCAAAGTTGTTTCATTTCACCAGCCAAAATCTTACCGGAACGATAATCTCGATTTATTTCAGACAAGTAATTATCATCATCCTCAAAGAAGTACATCATGTACTGATAAGCTACATCCTTGTCCGGATCTCCACCCAATCTTCTGTGCTCTTCAACAGTCGCTTGACCGCCAGAAAATGATTTCTTTATCTTTTTAGTAGCCACATCAACATCATCAGAGAGGAATAATGTTGTTTTTGGTTTGGATGATGACATTTTATCCCCAGTCATACCAACTGCAAATCGGTGATATGTACTGGAGGGAGATAGTAGACCCATTCCACCCAGTTCTCTTTCCAGTGTTAACAAACTCATTTTGATACTGTGCTTATCTTTTGACGCTGCCGCGGGTAGGTTTACCGTTCCGTGTTTTGGATTGGAATTAATATCCGAATATCCCAATGACGCCATTGCATCAACTATTTTCCCAAATATTTGATTTTGAACTTCTTTGTTTACTCTACCAGTAGCATCAACGCCCATAATTTCACGATTATCTTCTTGTATTGAAACTCCGATTTGTAAACCCATTTTTGCTTCGCTAACATTGAACCAATTGGTCTTAGATGCTAATCCTCGTGTTAACCTTAGATGCGGGTCTTGGTCAACCCCTACCGGAACTACAATCGGGCGCAAGCCCCCGTATTCATCCAATTGAGGATGCAAAATATCTCCGGCTTGTACGAGTGGTGCTTGAACATGAGCGAGGTTAGTACTTCCATCGAAGCCGTAAATTGCCTCGAACTCTGAAAGGTTTGTACGTTTTCCTAATTGAAAACCAAGTCTTTGTACAACACTTCTTTGTGATTGAAAATATACCTTAGTTTTGTTTGGATCTAATCCCAGTGCTGCATAGTTTGCCACATATTCTT
>JAYPOA010000016.1:18699-27671 GCA_038130705.1 Methanobacteriota archaeon
TGTGGCGATTTTACGACCTTCTTGAAGGGAAATCCCCCTTGTTGCAGTTGACTCAAGGTCTGCGACAGCGATTGTTACGTCGCCACCTAATTTTTGAAACCATTCTACTTGTTCAATTACCATCGAGTGACCGAGATGCATTCTTCCTGATGGCATCAAGCCTGTAAGCACTCCAAACGGATTACCATTGTTATTAGCATGGAATATTGAATCCAAATCTCGATGGGCAAAAACAATACCTCTTCGGTGTAATTTTGAAGGATTAGGAATATTCAGTTTATCAGTAGATGAAAGGCCAAACTTTTCTATTATCTTAGAATAGTCTGTTGACTGAGATGACCCCCATGGGTCAATCACTAAATCGTCATTCATCATCATCACCCTCAACAGTATCACGCATCAAGGCTTCGGAAAGTATGTACTCTTTTTCGTCTTTTTTTATCAAAAGGTAAATTCCCGCCACACTACTTACCAGAACGGCTAAGCCAGCATAGGGAAGCCATGCAATACCTGAATCGATAGGTTTTGGACTAATCAACCACGTGAATCTTAGATTTTCTTGGTCATCAAATCTCTTTGACCAGTGAAACAAATCTGTTGTTGAGTGGCCAGCTATAGTTAATGCAACCGATTTGTTATTGAAAAATTGAGTCCTGCCTGTGATATCATAATCAGTTTCATTTGAAAGTGTAAAACTTACATTATGCCCTCTTAGTACGCTGAAATATAGATTTGAACCTTCTTGTCTCCAACCTTCCATGGTATTTGATTCATCCACAGAAATCTCCGATAATGAAGAATTAATTACAGATGTATTACCTATATTTGCTACCCAAGTTACAGGAACATTCCAAGCGTTTGGTGCTGCAGCCTTACACTGTTCTGTTTCTTCGTGAACAAATTTTAGCGTTTGATTATCCATCTGGTGGTCAAACTGATTACATCTTTCCACAGTCCAATATGAATATGCTTCGCCCCATGTAGTGTACCATATGTCATCTCTTTCAGAAAATAAATCTATTACATCGGAATCATGCCTAACATTAAGGTCGCTAATTCTTCCAACCCAATACATGTTAACCAAACCGCCTGCATCCAACTGTGACTCTAATTCGTTGACATCTGCAATTCCTTTTTCGAGTGAACCACCTCTTCTTCCTAAATCGAACCAATCAAATTCGTTAAGTGGTTCATTACTTGAATTGTGCCATGCTTTCGCAGACTGACCTGTTTTATCACCGTGAACCATGTAACCTTGATTTCCAATTATCGTATGTTGATAAGCCGATAAATCATCTGGAGTATAGGTAGAAATTGCATTTTGCCCCCACTTTGAGGCATCTATCCTGTTCTCTATGTAGTCTCTACATTCAATAGCAACTGCACCAGGGTCTATCTTCCAATCAAGGTTTGGAACACCATAACAACCAAATTCGTCACCATTTTCTAAAAATTCCTTACCCATCGTAAAGAGCCAATTATCCTCTTCCCATTTTGCGTCTGCAACGACTACTGGAGCCATAGTCGCAGAGAGCAACATGGCAAGGACCAACAGACGCATGTGATAACGCTCAAGAACCCTACATTTCATTATTTTCAACTAAAGAATAGAAGTAATCATCAAAGGCAAGATAGTTTTAGGGAAATACATGAGTGACCTCAAAAAAGCCTGGATGGCCTTAGAGGAACACTACAAAATAACACCCGCCTCGGAAAAAATAACTGGTGATCAAGCATATAATTTCTTGAGATGGACTCTTGGCTCATTTTTTAGGACAATATTGAGAATGAAAATAAGGGGTGTCAAAAATGTACCAAAGAAGGGGGCAACTATACTCGCGGCCAATCACTTATCACATGTAGACCCCATACTTGTGATCTTGGCTTCACGAAGAAAAACACACTACTTAGCTAAAGACGGCCATTTCAAAAATTTCGCTCTTGCGACATTTATGCGGGCTACAGGACAAATAGAAACAAATCGCGAAACTGGAGGAGGCGAGGCACTTTCTAATGCAGCAACTGTTCTGCACTCCGAACGAGCGTTGGGGATATTCCCTGAAGGAACGCGTTCAAAGAAAGAGGAAGCACCTTATTTGCTACAAGGAAAGACTGGGATTGCGAGATTATCTGCATCTTATCCAGATGTACCAATAGTACCAATTGGATTACAAGGTACAAGGGACTTCATGACTCCATCCAAGCACAAGTTTCCTAGGTTTTGGAGAAGAGTTACCGTATCCTTTGGAAAACCAATAACTTGGTGGGAGTGGATTGAAAAAAGAGCGACATTAGAAGAATTGCAAGCACTTGCTCACAAAGAAGACCACGAGGTTAAATCCGCACTTTCTTCATATTATCGAGAATTTACAGATGAATTCATGGACAGGATAAAGGGACAAGGTGCTCCGTGAAAATCATCAAAGGCTTCCGTAAGTAAGGCTGTAACTGATGCAGGAATACCTTGACCTGATGCAACGCATCCTCGATGAGGGAGAAGAGAAGGGTGATCGTACGGGTACCGGAACAATTTCGGTTTTTGGGCATCAAATGCGCTTTGATTTGTCGAAAGGATTTCCAATGGTCACCACAAAAAAACTACATCTAAAATCAATCGTTCATGAATTATTATGGTTTTTAGCAGGAGATACGAATATCAAGTACCTGCAAGACAATGGAGTCAGAATTTGGAACGAGTGGGCTGATGAAAATGGCGATTTGGGCCCCGTTTATGGCAAGCAATGGCGAAAGTGGGAGTCTAAAGATGGAAGAATAATCGACCAAGTACAACAAGCTATTGAGATTATTAAGAATAATCCTAATTCGCGACGAATTATAGTTAGTGCATGGAATGTAGGTGAGTTAGATGAAATGGCATTAATGCCATGCCACGCCTTTTTCCAATTCCATGTCGCAAATGGCAAATTAAATTGTCAGTTATACCAAAGAAGTGCAGACGTATTTTTGGGAGTGCCATTCAACATAGCATCCTATGCACTCCTAACCCATATGATGGCCCAAGTATGCGACTTAGAGGCCGGGACATTCGTTCATACTCTTGGTGATGCCCATTTGTACATGAATCATCTCGAACAAGCAAAACTCCAACTTTCACGAAAACCAATAGAACCTTTGCCGACACTTAAACTAAATCCAAATATCAAAGATATTGACAATTTTACATATGATGACATAGAAGTTGTCGGTTATGAACACCATCCTCACATAAAAGCCCCAATTGCAGTGTGATAAAATGCTCGGGATGATAGTTGCCTGCGATAGAAATGGAGCCATTGGCAAGGATGGAGACTTACCCTGGAGGCAGTCAACAGATTTGCAACATTTCAAAAACGTCACAATGGATTCCAACCTAATCATGGGTAGGAAAACATGGGAATCACTTCCCGGGAAGTTACCAGGAAGAGAACACTTTGTTCTTAGCAGAAGTAAAGAATTTGAAAATGTGAATAATATCGATTTAGAGGAAGCTTTAGAAATGGATGGCTGGATTATTGGTGGTGGAGAAATCTACAAATTATTTCTTCCCCACGTAAAAATATTACATCGCACAATAATTGATACGAGAGTAGCAGACCCTGATACATTTTTTCCAGACATTACAGGTTTGGGATTCGAATTGAAAGAAGAGAAGCATGTAGAAGCAGGAGACAGAGATCAATTTGACATGGTATTCCAAGTTTGGGAAAGATGACTAATTAAATTGTAACAATACCTTTCCTATATTTTTTGCATCATGTATGTGTTGATGAGCATCTGCAACTTTTTCAACAGGGAATATAGAATCAATTACAGGTTCTAATTCACCTTCCAGCATACCCTCAATAATCCGAGATAATTGTTTTACCATTACGGTTTCATCTTTCCAGGTACCCATATGGACTCCAAATACTGAACGATTTTTCATCATCAATTTCAAAGGGTCTAATTTAGGAGTCTTTCTCCAAGCAAAAAACGCCTTGAGCATTGATGGTTTAGAAGACGGAGCGGCTGCCGACATTCCGTAAGAATACAATTTCCCTCCTTCGGCTAAAACTGAGAGGCTTTTCCTTAGATTATCTCCTCCTATCGGGTCAAGAATATGGTCAACACCTCTACCATCTGTCGCATTTTTGATAATCGTAACGAAATCTTCTCTATGCCTATCGATTGGTTTTCCTCCAAATGATTTTATTATCTCAGCTTTTGATTTTGATGCTGTAGCCCAAACATCATCAATTCCTGCCCATTTACATAATTGCAAGGCTGCGGTTCCAACACCACCGCCCCCACCGTGAATTAGAACTGTGTCGCCTTTTTTCATGTCACCAAGGTAGTGAAGCATGTGATGAGCAGTTAGGTAGATTACCGGCATCGCCGCTGCAGACTCCAAACTTATTTTTTCGGGAATAGAAATTACTCTAGATGATTTCACACATACAACGCTTTTTTGTCCCCCAGTTGGCATCGCTGCGACGACTCTCTGTCCAGATTGAAAATTCGACACATCCTTGCCAACAGACCTAATTATTCCGCTTACCTCATATCCGGGGGTAAAAGGAAAAGGTGGCCTAGGTTGATACAATCCCAGACGCATTAGAGTATCTGCGAAATTAATCCCTGCAAAATGAACGTCGATACAAACTTCATCGGATTCTGGAATAGGGTCTTTGATTTCTGTTATCTTGAGAACAGAAGGTGGTCCAGATTTAGTAATTGACACACACTTTGCCATAATCTGCCCAGCAGGTTTGATAAATCAATACTTGTGTCACCCTTGATATTCTGTAACACGTATTCCAAGGCGACCTTTTCTTGCCGGTCTTTGCATTATTTTTTCTATTTTCGATTCGAAAGCTGATTTTAAGTCCACTTCCATTGCTAAAGAATGACCCATCAGTAGGATTAGAACATCCGCCATTTCTTCAGCACATTCTTCTATAGGTTTTCCTTTGGTCACAGCTGCAGCTAATTCACCCAATTCTTCAACTGTAAGTGCTATCCTGTACCCCATGTCGTGCCCGTTATTGCCAGCGAAATCATGCTTGTGATGAAAATTTGCAACTTTTTTCATCATTAAACTCCAACTATCTTCTTCGCTAGAAGCGATCCAGTCATCTACACTCATCCCCATGTTTCTATATGGGGAGAACCAATGATTAATCATTCCGTGATAATGGATTTTATACACTCAATAACAGGTCCAAGTTTTGATTTAGCCTTTGATGAAACTTCATCATGACTCAAATCTTTTGATGAATCGCCTGGCTCCCTACCAGCAGCCCAGTTACTGGATACTAATATCGCAGAATATGGTATTTTCAATTCAGACGCGAGTTTACATTCACGAGGCATAGTCATTCCAACAACTTCCGCTCCTAATTTTTCAATTGCATCTATCTCCTTAGATGTTTCAAATTGGGGGCCTTGCGCCAACCAATAAGTTCGATCTAATTTCAAATTGGGTTGTAAAGCAGATAATGTTCTATCTAATACAGAATTCATATCTGAATCGAATGGACTTGTCATTGAAGTAAACTTTGCCTCTTCTTCAGAAAAAGTCACTGCAACTCCTGTAAAATCGATATACTGTGCCGCATAACCAACCGAACCTGGAGGGAAATCATTTGGAATTGTGCCTACAGAGCAAACTGACAATATCTTGTCGACACCTGCCTGAGATAGCGCTTCCAAGTTTGCGAGATGATTGATATTATGTGGAGGAGTAAGCCCTTTCCCATGATGCCTATCAAGGAAAAATATTGTTGATTCATTAGTCCTTACAATCTGTAATGGCACTTCTCCAAATCTTGTCTCAGCAGTTATGCTTTCTGAACTAATTACATCGATTGAACTGGTCGCCAAATCAGTCATCGCCGTTCCGCCGATGATTCCGATTCTCATCAGATTCAACTCATTCGAGTAATCTTGCTACGATATCTGCCTTGGTTCCTGATGTTGCTACACCAGCTTCCTTTGCTTTGGCGACTAGTTCGTCTTTCTTGAGCTTCATTAGGTCGGCTTCGGACTCTCCAGATTCGCTTGCAGTTTCTTCGACTTCCTCAGTTGATTCTGCCACATCCTCAACGACTTCGTCGTTAGATGATTCCTCAGTAACTTCTTCTTTTTCAGAAATAGATTCCATTGCTTCTGCTGCTGCGAGCAAGTTGTTTTGGTCTTCTTCTTCTTCTGTAGCGGTTTCAAGAGCTGCTGCCTTTCTGGCTTTGATTTCAGCTTCTTGCTTTTCTTCTTCTGCATGGATTTCATCCAAAGTAGGACCCTTGTCAGTGACTACACCAGATTGCAATAACTGACTTTTTCTTATAACCACGTTCTTACATGGATATATAGTCTTGATTGCGTTTCTGATTTCTGTTTCAAGGTCACCATTTAGCATTGATTCTTGTACCTTTGAGTAGTTAGATTTAGATGCAAAACCACGAATGAGTTCAGCAGTCTTTGACCTAATTGCCTGCTTGACAGATGTTTGGCATCTTCTTTCAGTTATTATCAATGGTTTCATTCTAATTAGATATCCGTCTGTTGTAACCACATCTACAACATCGTCGATTTTTCCCCTGTATCGGCGGATTTGTCTTCTTGTGTGGTCTGATTGGTGGGAATGACCAACAAATGTTGTTAGCGCATCTTGACCAACGGTTTCAGTAACCTTGAATCTCAAGATTACATGCATTTTTGTGAAGTCGCCACTAAATTCTTGTTGAGTCATTTCGTAAACTCTACCGATAATTTGTTCGTCGGTTTCTCCGAGAGTCTCTCCGATTCTCTTGAAATTCCAAGGATGTCTTGGTGCACGGATGGTAAACCATCTTTTATTCTTCCACTTATCTCTCTGCTTTCGTGCCGCTGCACGTGCCTTTGCACTCATCTTCTTGGCTGCCATTAGAATCACTCTCAGATTGCGGGGGCTACCCCACTTGCAGGCCTCCGACTAACATGGCCTATATGAAGGGAATTGATTCTGATTGAGCTTACCAACCGCGCTGGTCAAGCCTGATTTCCAGTTTTTCCAATTCATCTCCTCGCATTGGAGCACCTTCCATCATCGACATGGCTTCTGCAACTTTCTCAGGATCATCGAAGTGAGCGGTTGCTAAAACAATAGCATCAGCCATAGTCTTGGGATCTTCCGATTTGAATATACCAGATCCTACGAAGATACCGTCGACTCCCATTTGCATCATCAAAGATGCATCTGCTGGAGTTGCGATTCCTCCGGCACAGAATGTCACAACAGGAAGTCTACCCATCTCGACTACTTCGTCCAGGATTTCTCGAACTTTACCATGCATTTCATCGTCGATTTTGCCGAATGGAGTGATTAATGATTCTCCAGGTAGTTCACTTGATTTTGCTAAAACACGATACCTGTCAATTATCAAATCTGCAGCTTGATTAAGACCATCGTCATCTAAACTTTGCATTTGTCTGATTTCTTGGTCAATAAGTCTTGCATGGGTTACTGCAGCAACTACGTTTCCTGTTCCTGCCTCTCCCTTGGTTCGAATCATGGCCGCTCCTTCGTAGATTCTGCGGACTGCTTCTCCCAACCCTGTAGCACCACAAACAAATGGTATGTCATGTGAGTTTTTGTTAATATGGAAGTAAGGGTCAGCAGGTGTTAATACTTCAGATTCATCGACCATATCCACTCCAAGTGCTTGCAGGACTTGTGATTCTGCTTCGTGTCCGATCCTTGATTTTGCCATTACAGGAATAGATGTACATTCAATAATTCCTCTGATCATAGCAGGATGCGATGTTCTCGCAACTCCTCCAGATTTTCTGATGTCTGCCGGAACTCTTTCCAGTGCCATTACTGAAACTGCACCTGACTCTTCTGCTACGAATGCTTGTTCAGGAGTAACAACATCCATGATTACCCCACCTCTTAGCATAGAGGCAAATCCTCTTTTCAATAAGTCATCAGCGTGTCTAAGAGGTCTAATTTGATTTGACATACTTCCACCTTGTCCACGGGTGAAAGTTCACCCTCATGAAGATATGTAGTGTCCCACACGATTAATCTGCAAGAACAGGGGTATCTCCAGTAGCAATTTCAGCGTCTACTGACTCCTCTTCGTTCCTTTCAATCCATGCTTCTTCTTCGTCTGGAACATCTGTATCTGCAAAAATTGCATCTACCGGACATTCTGGAACACAAGCACCGCAATCGATACACTCATCTGGGTCTATGATTAAGTAAGTGTCTGCTTCTCTGAATGCTTCAACTGGACAAACAGCAACACATTCCTGATATTTGTGGTCTACACAAGCCGATGTTACAACGTGGGTCATGGTTCTCTCTCCATATCGCCGTGTAACAAATAGAATATAATCACTTGCTATATTCCAGATTTTCAGTTTCCTCAACTGAGAGCATCGTCGATTGCTTTTGAAATAATTGATTTCGCAACTTCAAAAGCGGTATTACCCGGATATACCTCGAGTTTCAGGCGCCCCTTTACAGTCGATTTTTTCTTTGGAGTAGCAAGTTTGATTTCACCAGAAAGAAGTGATAACAGATCCAATCTCAAATGCAAGCAATTATCATCGTCTACTCTGGATTCAATTTCACCTAGCAATGTCATAAGAACATCTTTTCCTAATCGAGAGATAGACTTAGTGGCTTGATTTTTGTTATTTAATGTTGCATTAAGTAAGTGAATAGCCCCTCCTGAAAAAGAGGTTGACTTTTCGATTTTCACTGATTCTGAACTTCCCGTTAGCCAAGATAAGGCATCAATGTATATTTTTTCATCCTCAAGGCCACTGCAGGTTGAAATCCATGAAGCATAATGTAATCCCATCGAAAACCAAACCATCCTGTTTAATCCAATGGATGGTCGATTCCTTCCTGACCTAAGGTCCATTGAAGAGTTTTGATGACGCCATCTAAAGCTTTGTGATTTCTTGCTGCTTCTTTCATTCCATCGCGGTCCCCATCGTCTCGA
>JAYPOA010000017.1:0-27157 GCA_038130705.1 Methanobacteriota archaeon
GGTAAATCTACTCTTTTCAAACTGATGATGGGCAAAATAAGACCGAGTTCGGGAGCAATTAGGTTATTCGGAGAAGACCCCTGGAAAAACACAGTTCCATACTCAAGGGTGGGTTTCGTACCTGAACATGAAAAATTACATGATTGGATGACAGCTTTTGATTTTGTAACGACCTTTGCACGACTACACGGATTGACGAGAGAAGAAGCCGAAAAAGAGGCAACAAGGGTTCTGAAATTTGTATCATTGGATGACGTAATGCACAAACAAATTGGACAATATTCCAAAGGTATGCGTCAAAGAGTCAAAATCGCACATGCATTGGTTAACGACCCAGAACTAATTATCCTCGATGAGCCATTGCAGGGTTGCGACCCTTTAGCTCGTACAACAATTATGAACGTGATTAGGGAACTTGGTGCAATGGGGCGTACAGTATTGGTATCCAGTCATATTCTTGGAGAAATAGAGAGAATAACTGAACAAATTGTCATATTACACAGAGGGAGAATATTAGCTTTAGGCAATTCACATGCCATCAGAGAAATGCTTGACCAACACCCTCACAAAATTGTTTTGAAATGTGAAAATCCAAGGGATGTTGCAAAGCATGTAATAGGAATCGAACAGATTACTGGTATGAGCTTTCTAGAAAATAGTGCCCTAATATTAGAAACTAACAATCTTGGTGATGTTCACAAACAATTACCAAATTTGATTGTAAATAGTGGCTTCAATGTCACTGGGATTGATAATCCTGATGATGACTTAAAGTCGATTCTCACATATCTAACAGGAGGTTACTTATGACCTCAAAAATGGACACTATCTGGTCTAGATTGGATAGAAAATCAACTGCGATAGCAGAATTCACTATGCGACAATACCGTCAAAGGATTTCCACTTGGGTTATTCTTGCTTCCGCAACTCTCACAATTATGCTGATGCTTTTGTTCTACATCGACGGGATGAACTCAGAATTCGAAGCGATTGATAATGACAGAGATTCCTTTGATGATGACGGTGATGGCTATCCCAATGGACAGGAAATACTCTACGGGACAAACCCAATGTCTGCCGACTCATTTCCAGTAGGGGTTCAACCAGACCCCCCTGAAAAATGGATAAACGAGGATGATTTTGACTGGCAAGGCATAAGCATCGGTGAGAATTCATTAGGCTCTGACGATGATGGAGATTGCGAGATTAAAGATACATCATCTCAAAAGGACACCAATGGAAACGGCGTTGAATGCGACATAAGAATTCTAATCGACCCAGCAAATAGTACATTCTTGATAGATGCCGACACCGGGGTCGATGAAGATCCTGATGAGGATAAGTATGGCAAAGAAGCAAGCCATAGAGCTTTCATCTTAGGTATCGGCAAATTTGGAATCGTATATCTTCTCGGAATATTTCTACCCTTATTCTTAGCAACAGGATTGATTCGAGATGAAATGACTGATGGCACAATACATTACATGTTGGCAAAGCCAATTTCAAGAGGAGAGGTTTTGCTTTATCGAATGATAGGATATATCGGAATCACGTGGCCATACATAATTGGATTGTGCTTATTCCTAAGTTTAGTCACGGGAATTTTTGGTCCTTCTGAAGGTGTATTCAGATGGTCAGATCTCGGCGTATGGATGTCCATTGCATTCTCCGCAATGCTCGTATCTTTGGTTTATGGTGTCATCTTTTGTGGCTTTGGGATTCTATGGAAAAATGGAGTAATCTTAGCTCTAATTTTTGCTACTTGGGAATTAGGTATGGCATTTATTTCGATTTTTAGCGGAGGTGAATCTGCAATTCGTTATTTCTCTATAATAGGATGGGGATTAACGATAGTTGATGCGGGAACTCTAATATTTTGGCCTGATAACTTCCTTCTGATAGAGAAGGGTCTTTGGGGAGGAGGTCATGTTTATGATGCACCGATTTTCTTCACCGGAGAAATTGTCTATGAGCCTTTGCCTGGAGCAGAACCACTCAGCGGATTCTCTGCAAATCCCGGATTAGGATTATCTAATTGGGCTTCGATGTTGACATCCATCTTAGTATTAATCTTCCAAGGTGTCATGGCATGGTATATTGGTCAAACTATATTCAAAGGTAAGGAGGTAGATTAGTGATCGACATCGAGCGCTTCGAGGGTGATTTGTCAAGCCTGTGGAGGTTGCAAAACCTACCTCCAATCCACCACCTAACTTGGGATTGGTGGTGGTGGTTAGTTATGCTCGATGACGAAAACGGAAATCCCGCTGGAAAGCAATTAATGGTGCTTTGGTCAACGAAAGATAACCCTCTTGTGGAAGTGAATGGATATCCTTGGGAACCAAAAGGAAGGCCAGGATTTGATGAAGATGGTGCAATTGCCATGGATGGCATGGTAGCAGCTTGGTGGTATGATGGAAAAACGATGTTAGAACCATTAGTCTTAGAGGAATCGAGAATTATTGTCCTTGCTGAAAACCATCCAAAATGGCCACACCGAAAAGGAGGCATTGTTGCAACTGATACTGAAAGAGAATTTTCTATGGGCCTTACCCCAAACGAAGATAGATTCTGGGTCAGATTAGAGTCAGAAATCGGTGATTTTGACCTCAGTATGACTCCGTGGAACAAAGCAATGTCTAGCCTAAAAGTAGCACAAGCAGAATACGGATTGGGAATGGGTTATGGAATTTCTCGACTACATGGAACAAAATGTAATGGAAAAATTGCTGGTAAAAGTGTAAACGGTACAGCATACTTTCAGAAGGTTTGTGTCCAAGCTCCTTCTCCTCCGTGGTATTGGGGTATGCTTCATTTTGATGATGGTTCATATATTGATTGGTTTGTACCTCACATTTCACCTACAATTACTTCACAAAACTCCAAACCATGGAAAAGGCGTGACATAACACACTTATCTCTATCCCAGGGAGGCTTGTTTCATGATGTTTCAAGAAAGAGAAGTGAAAAATTCAATCAGGTAAGGATTGAGAAAACTTGCAACGATAAAGGATTGCCAACATTTCATGTCCATATGTGGAATGGTGTTACAGAAATAAGAATTGAAGCCGAAGCTGTCACACGTGCTCATTGGACTTTTGACCAACCCACAATGGGTGGTTTGAAATCGCACCTAACCTACAACGAATATCCCTTAATCGTAAAAAAGTTGGAAATTGATGATGAACAAGGAGTTAGGACAAGAGATGAGTGGGGTACGATTAGAGGCAATGCCGAGCATTCTTGGGGAATTTTACTCTGATTCTCCGATACATTCATCACTGACATAACGCCAAGTATTGGTGGAGAGGTTAGTATGGAGGACCAAATTACAACCCCATCAGAAGCAAATAACGCATCAACAAATCCGGCTCAAAGCCAAGCAGAAGTGAATGCAAAACTAAGAGAAAGATTCAGGCTAACAAGTGATGAAGAGATTCTGAAACACATGAAGCCGTCTCCTTTTGCTTTCCTACCCATGTATGCAATAGCTGGATTGATTTTCTTCGCTCATTTCATGTTCCAGAAAAATTGGAACAATGATGAATCTGCAATAGCAGGAGTCATGCAAACTCTAATCGATTTGAGTGTTGAATTAGCAAATATTGGATTTGTTATGGTAATGCTTGTAATTACGTGGATTAACCGTATGTTCAATGGTGCAACAAGTGGAAAGTGGACCACCTTGTATCTACTATTGGTAACCTTCACACCCATGATAATCGCATTTGATGAAATCTTGGTATTCTTTGGATTAATTGAAGAAGGCTTCATCCCTATCGATGAATTCAACTATTGGTTATTTGGAATATTTTGGTCGCTATTGTTTATTGCAATAACAGTATTTTACCAAAGAAGTTTCCATTATGCAATAACAAATCACAGGGTAATTTTCACTCAACACTTGTTCATTCCAGGAGACGGAAGAAGAATCCTTTTCGATAATATCAACGAAATCAGGACGCAAAGAACATTCCTTGGAGCATTCCTTGGTTTCAACACAATAATTTGCGACACTGGTAGCCAGTTAGGTATTGGCGAGGATGCAATGTCTGTTTCTGTTGGAAGCACTGGTGGTGATTCAAACCCTGGCTCTGAATCAACTGGAGCCGTTGGATGGTTCAAAAAACTCTTCGCATTCGTTACTTACCAGAGGACTAGAAGAGTAGATATGCCCGACCCAAAATTCTCCCTCTACTGTATCAATAAGTGGAGAGAAACCGAACAACTACTCAACGAAATGCATCAAAGGCACAGCCAATCCGGAATTCTAAGTGAGTTAAAAGACCAAATTGCTTCAAACTGAATTTGCACACAGGTTTCAAAAACCTGTTTTGTGAGGCAGGGTCATGAGCGACCTAATTCAAGAGGCAGGCATAGCGCTTTCAAATGGAGATTTTAATGCAGCACTGGACTTGTTTGATAAAGCAATCAAAGACACTCCAGACAATGCAATGGCACATTATGGATGGGCTGAATCGGCATTCATGAGATTGTCAATGGACATGGAAGAAGACATACCTGCAGGAAAAATCATGCAGGTATACAAGAAGGCAATGCAATTGGATGAAGAAAATCTCGAGTATGTTGCATCATTTGCAAATTTCTGCCTTGATTGTGGAAGGATCCCAATGGCAATAAAAGAATACCAAAGACTTGAAAAAATGGCAGAACTATCAGAAATCCCCGTTGAAGATACATTATTTGATGCGAGCAGATTAATCGTTGAAGCAATAGAAAGAGTTGGCCAAGGAAGGGACAACCCAATGATCCAACCATGGCTTAAGCAGGCATTAATCTGGGCCGTAGGTGGACTTGGTTTCTCAGCAGAAGATGCGGCATCTACTCTGACTTCAGAGTGAGGTGAAATGTTTGCGGAAGGCGCGTATCGCCTTCAGATATGGCTACTTCGGCGATACTTTCAGAGGTAGTCAAATTCAGCCAGATGTAGAAACAGTACAGGGACGCTTTTGCCACATATTCAAAAAAAAGTTGAAGTGGACAAATGAGAGAATTCCAATGGCCCTCTCAAGCAGAACCGATTCTGGGGTCCATGTACGCTTGAATGGTGGCTCTATTGATATCGATGAAGATAGGTGGGATGCGATGGGCCCTGGCGGGTTTATGAGGGCCGTTGGTCATCAAATTCCGCATTCAATATCACTTTTTGACGTAAAACGAGTAGATGATAATTGGAGCGCTAGGACATCTAACGGAAGAACATACAGGTACAGAATGGAATGTATGGATGATTGGATTGAACCAGATATTGATTTCTTTACTCAATTATGCTCATTGTTTGAGGGACAACATGATTGGTCTAATTTTTGTCGAAGAGAACCAGACAGAACTACAATTCGTAATGTGGAATATTGTGTGCCTTGGATAAATTCTGGAAGAATAGTAGGATTTGAAATATCTGCTAAAGGATTCGTGTGGAATCAAGTTCGCAGAATCGCCAGTGCAATGATTCAAGTCTTGACAAAAAATATTGACGAATCAAAAATTATCGAAGCAAGAGACAACCCCGATGTTGAAATTGACCTTGGATTAAGTGAGCCTGATTGGCTTATTCTGTGGAATGTTTCGTGGAACGAATTTGATGAAGTGAGAACCGAGGAACCCAAAATCAATCCACCGGACAGATCCAGTAAGAGATGGCAAGAATTAGCCAAACTTCAACAAAAAGAAATCCTAATCCGCCAGTTCGACCTTATTCAAGGACAATACTAACGGAATCTCCATCCACTATCGAACAGTTTTCTCGCAAGAAAACATCTGCAATGACTTCCACAACATCATCATGTCTTGTCAAATCAGGGATCAAAATTGCGCAATCAACAGACATATCGGAGACCATTATTTTGGCTAAAAATGCTGTTGCTCCACCAAAGGATACACCATCTCTGTCAAAACCTTTGATTCTATGTGCTTGAATACTACTGCCCTCACCTTCATCCAAGCCAGCAGAAACGCGTAACTTTTGATACTCGGAGAGAGATTCTCCTTGAACGCTTACATTCAACGTACCTGGCCATGCACTTTTTCCAATTATGGTTTTGAATTGTTCTTGATAGTGATGTTGAGACATGAAGATATGAGCACGGCCCAGACCTGAAGACACTGCACCCTCAATGCGCATGGCCCGCCGACAAACATCTCACAAATGATTGTTCTGCATCAAAGGGAAACAACATTTAGCACATTACCTGTGGCATAAGCATGGCAGGCGACCTATCTTGGATGAGCGCAAGATATGAACAACTCAAAGACCAGTCCTTATTGTGGCAACCTCCTACATTAGAATCTGCAAATACGCCACGCTGTACCATGGATGGAAAGGAAACAATCATGCTTTCTGCGAATAATTATCTCAACCTCACTACTCATCCAAAGGTGATGCAGGCATCAATAGAAGCAATCAAAAAATATGGTGCTGGTAGTGGTTCTGTAAGAGCGATTGCTGGGACAATGGACATTCACCTCGAAGCAGAACAAAAAGTAGCTGAATTCAAGGGAGTTGAATCATCACTAATTTATTCAGCAGGATATACGGCAAATGTTGGCCTTATCCCTACATTAGTTCAGGGAAAGGATGACATTATCATTTCAGACGAGTTAAACCACGGGTCGATAATTGATGGTGTTAGGCTAACCAAAGCAAGACGAGGGGTTTTTCCTCACAATGACATGGCCGCTTTAGAACAGGTTTTGAACGACAATAAAGATGCAGATAGAAAATTGATCATTGTCGATGGAGTATTTTCAATGGATGGAGACATATGCCCTCTCGATGAATTAACAAAAATCGCTGAAGAACACAACGCAATGGTATTCGTCGATGACTGCCATGGTGAAGGAGTATTGGGAGACGGGGGAAGAGGAATAGTCGACCACTTCAAGCTTCAGGGAAGAGTTGATTTTGAAGTTGGTTCCTTTTCCAAAGCACTTGGCGTACAGGGTGGAATTGTTGCAGGTAAAGAAATTGTGAGGGAACACGCTTTGAATCATTCTCGTTCTTGGCTTTTATCAGGCTCACAACCACCCTCTGTTGCTGCCGCTCAAAAGGCTGCTGTCGAGGTTTTGATGGAAGAGCCAGAACATCACGCAAGGCTTTGGGAGAATACAGAATATTTCAGAAATGAAATGCAATCGATGGGATTCGACACGGGAGTATCAACAACTCCGATCATACCGGTAATGTGTGGTGAATCATCAACTGCAAAAGCCCTGTCCAGTGAAATGTTGAAACAGGGTGTTATGGCTGGAGCAATCGTATTTCCAATGGTTGCTCGTGATAAGGCAAGAGTAAGAACACAAATGTCTGCAGGATTATCAAGTGATGACTTGAATGAGGTTTTGAGAATTTTCGAAGATGCTGGTAAATCAATAGGATTGATTTAATCATTCTTCGGAATCAAATGATTCTACTACTTCCTGCAAATCAGAATCATCTTCTATCATTTGTTCGATTTCTTCTGAAACGTCTTCATAGTCATCTTCTTCGATGACGTAAGTTCCTTCATCTATCATGCACAATAAACGCCATCTGGGAGCCCATGAAAGATGGACATACAATGTTCCTGGGAGTATAAGAAGTGTCCAAGATAACCCCTGTAAGAACAAATTCGAATCCAATAATTCTGTGTTTAGTAAAGCCAGCAAAGTGAAACCAACAAACGGCATTGGAAACAAAATCATTCGATTTGGAGTAACTGCAGGCCTCTTGAAATATGCATTCATTATTCTGCTAGCTAATCCGAGAAATCCTGTAAAAAAAACGAGAAGACTAGTATGAAAAATCCACAACGGAAACCAAAATTCTTCTGTCATTAAATAAGGAAAAATTAGTGCGATGGAAACTAAGAATCCATAGAATCCACCAATATTTGAAGGATGTGATAACCAAAGTGGTAGCTTTGAGAACCTCCTTGAAAGTCCTGTGCCAACCAGTTTTTCACATTCTGGGCTGTTAAGCACAGCAGACAAAAATGAACCATTGGCAGATTCGCCCATAGAATTAGTCCTTCTATGATTTACATTTCAATGTAGGGGATATTTTTGAAGGAGAAATGAACTTTATTCCGATGAAAAAATTCTCGAGATAGGACCCTGAATTTCTAGTTCTTCTTCAGGTAGCCAATTTCTCTCAAGAAGTGTTGATTCTTGAGATTCTCTTTCCCTGGCGTCTTCAAATTCATCATTTGTTTCATTTATCGCGTTATTGAGCGATATTGCCTGATTAATTATCGTCAACTGCTTTGTGAGAATTTTTTCACTCTTTTTTGATCCCCAGGCAGACAATATGGACAAGTCATTGTCCAGTTTATGCACAACCCATCCCTGAATTGGGTCTCTGGCAAGCTTGAGAAGATTTGTTCCTGGATTCACCCACTGACCATTAAAATTGACCATAATTTCGGACCCTGAGATATATTCTGTATCCATAAACGGATGGTTAAGATTGACCGATAATGGAACGCTTTTTGTAAATTTGATGGTCGTAAATTTTGAGTATGAAAATATTGCGCAAACGATTGAAATTATCCAAATTAAGGGATAATAAATTGAAAAAAATACCGAAATCAAAGTTAAAGTTGCGTACAAGTAAAGCTGTTTTTGGATTGGACTTATTGTCTCGGAGCAGATTGAGGTTCTTGAAAACTCAATCATCCCCTTTGGTGCGCCCATGTGCTCGCCAAACTACAGAAGGACATGAAACCCTCGTTTTATCGCATTGATTAGCCCCACAGTTCAAGAAGGTTGAAGATTCCATACACCCCGTAGGGGTGAATATGGTAGAGTTACAACAGGGAACTTTACTGGAAGAAAGGCGTGGAGGTAGCGCTATTCTTTCCACTCTGATCAGCGATATGATTGAAAATTCTGTCAATGGTTACATTCGATGTGAAAGAATCCCCAAAGACGACACTCCGAAGGTAGGCCAATTAGTAGTTAATAATCGTGAAATTGTTGCGGCATTTTACGAATCAAAACGCCCTCAATATGGAACAAAAGCCGTAAAAAATATTGAAGCGGATTGCCAAGAACTTGATTGTGTAATCCAAGTTTTCACAGGGGTTGATATCCCTAGAGTATTAGACATATATCCTGAATCAAGAATACAATCTGGTGACGATAATGGACCGCAAAAATGGTGGGAAAAACTTGGTAATCGACAAAACACTTGGACTAGGTCAAGGAGAAGTCCTGTTGATGACAACGAAATTTTATCCCCTGAATTCTCTCGCAGGAATAGAGGATTTCAGGAACAAAACCATACTGGTGAAGAATTATTGAAACCAGGCTCAGTTTACCTTAATGATTCGGATGAATTATTCCAATTAGTATCTAACTTGGAAAAACTGGGAAGGCCACTCTTAGTATTATCTCGACTTTCTAACAAAGAATATTTCTCTAATATTGGGATAAATAATGATTCAATAATGTGGATTACTAGAAAAGAAGGCGACAAAAATATCCTGCCCGAAATCAAAGGAATTGAGGAAGTTGTTTCAGAATTCCTAGCATTTAACATTAGGGCTGTTATGTTGTTTGATGGTCTTGAATATTTATCATCAATTCATGGCACTAACAACGTAATCAACTTGGTGAGAGATTTAGCAGATAAAATGAGATTTGAGGATGATTGCTTATTTATTCACACCTATAATAGCACATGGACGAAGCAGGATTTCACGCAATTATCAAAAATTGCACCCGTCTTGGATACTGAAATTATTCAAAGTTGGAATGAAAACTACGAATCTTTAGAGGACCATCCGTTGCTGGCTCCATTGACTGATGAAGAAATCTCTCAAATGGAAGAGTACATCAAAATTAACACACCTGAAACAGTAGACGTTGAACCCGTCCCAAAAATTGTGGAGATAGAAGAAATTGCAATAGAAGAGACTGTAGAAGAAATCGTCGAGGAAATAGAAGAAGTTGTTGAGGACATTCCTGAGCAAATAGAAGTAAAGCCAAAAGGCCCACGTACGGCACAAGTAGTAAAAAGAAGAAAGGCAAAACTCGTTATTCAAGATTCGAGTATTACTTCATCAAAATCAAGATTATCTGCGGCGATAGGCAAGGAAATTGATATTGCCCTACCCGCACCAAAAAACATCCCGAAAACAGTCATAGGGTCAGCAAGAGAAGGGAAACTTCCAGAAATTCCCTCCATTATTCCATCATCTTTAGGCCAGGTTGTGAAGCAAAAATCTGCGACTAAAGACCTCGATTTACCTACAGTAAAATCCTCACAAAAGACCATCAAATTAGATAACGATAGCAACACTTCATCAGCGATAAGTCCGGTAGCTGCAAGAGGGATAGAAATCAAGAAAAATCTAACAAACAGATCTCAAGCATCAAGTCGCCCACAGCGAAAATTGAATCTTGACAAGAAACTCAAAGGTTGGATAAAGGAGGATTCTGAATGAGTATCACACGTCAGGAGAAATTAAAACTCGCCATGGCCAATGCGAGAAATATCTTGGGCAAACAGGACAATTCTGACGGCAGTTCAAATTCCAAACTAAATAAATTAAGAGATGTCAAAGATTCACAAGACACTAGAAAAGGTAATCTGATTGCTAGAACAAAAGTAACTACTCGCCCGACCTTTGATTTGATTGCTGACAATGTATTGGGCAAACAAGAGATTGAACCCAATAAAATCGAATTTACAAACGATACAACACTTGCAAAAATTGCTTCGCAAAGAATGAACAAATTAAGAGATGAAAAAGAAATTATTGAAATTGAAGATGAGTTATTTGGTGATGAAATAGGTTTCATGAAAGATGGGAGGCCAATTTGGACTGATATCTTAGATTCCCAAAGAGGTTATTCGATTAATACTCAAGAGTTAGAAATCCGAGACACTAACTTCAAACCAAAGTGGCCACCTATTTTGCGGATGTCAAATCACAACACTTGGAAGAATTTTTCCGTTCTCGAAGAGAATCAAAGAGCAGCTGGAGCTTGTGAAAAGATAGTAGAAAAGCCTGGTAAAATGATTAACCCACTACTTATTCTTTCGAAAGAAGGAACTGGAAAATCACACATACTAAATGCGACAGCACAAGCAATGATTAGAAGACAAGATGGAAATGTACACCTCTTATCGGTCTCTAGATTAGCCAAGGATAATTCCCTACCAGATGGTTGGCAAGATGCTATTTCTCACTCATCATTGATTGCAATTGACGACCTGCATTTAGCACGAGGAAAATTGGCTACAGAACTTGGACTGCTAATCGATTTCTCACTAAACATGGGCGTGCAAATCGTTGCTACTTCAAGAATTGAACCAAAGGAATGGGAAGCCAGCAGGTTGTGGGAAGTTATGAAGTCGGCTACCTCGATATGGATAATGAAGCCTTCTTCTGCATCCTTAATCACTCATTTAAGGCGAAAGGCTAGTGGCAGGGCCTTGTTACTAGATGATTCGATGCTGGCTACGATAGTAAAATACGGTTCCAGTCAGTGGAGAACTACTGATGCCGCATTCGAAAAAATAGCGCTTGCAATAGAGTCCGGTGAACGTATTGTCTCATCATCTGATGTATCAAGAATCTTGGATAATTCTCCTAAAGAAATGACTCAGGTGGAAGAATTTATTGAAAAGCAAAGTTTAGAGGATATTGCTTCAAAGGTTATCAATGAAACATTAGATCATTTGTATTCTGACAAAGCAATAGGAGGTATTGAACTAAAATCAGAACTTCCTGAACTCTCAGATGACTGGGAAGTTCCAGATATCGACATAAACGAATATGCAGATGATTCTGATGAAATAATTGCAGCAAGTTTAGTTCAACACAATACAAAAACACTCACAGTTGATGAAAGAGATCAATATCTATTACAGGAAGATAAAGAATTATCAGGGTACGACAAAGTTAGAGTTGACGAAACCGTTGGTTCTATTGACAATATAACTCAAAGTATGTTCAAATCTGTTCAAAATAATCACTTGGAAAGTTCTCAACAATTGGCACTATTGGAGCAAGAGTTGACAGAATTGGCAGAGAAATCAAGAAAAGCCGATGTTGATGAACTCATAGAAATAGCAGACAGGATTGGAGAGATTGAGTTCCAACTGGGTAATATCCCAGCACCTCCTCAGCACGTGATTAAAACCCCAATAAAAAAGCTTCAAACATCCGGTGAATCATAATGAATTTACCATGGTGGATGGAAGGTATTCAATTTGAATGTAAACCCGATTGTGGAAAATGTTGTGATGAACCTGGGGGCATAGTTTATCTTAAACCGTCAGACGCAGAAAAGTTAGCACTCCATCATCGACTTGATGTTGAAGATTGGATACAAAGAGACTGCGACAGAACGATTGATGGAAGGTTCATCCTAAAGTCGGATAGCATAACAGATATTTGCATATATTTAGATGGAGACAAGAAATGTACGGTGTATCAAGCAAGGCCTTCTCAATGTAAATCGTACCCTTTTTGGGCTGAAAATTTGCGCTCTGAGAGGTCTTGGAATAAAACCGTAACATTTTGTCCAGGTTTGCAAGATGAGCAAGCTATAGTCGTTGAGGGTAACGAAATAAGACTCAAGATGATAGATGACCAAGAGGCTATGAAAGGTTTCAGAAAGTGGTCTGTTAGTTAAAGAATAGACTTGGTTGAATTTAATTTGACACACTAAGTGTTAATGTTCATACTGAAAGTATGATTTTGAACAATTCCAGCGTCGACCTTATACCAAAGAGTCAACACGCCGTCACCGGTGTGTGCAGATGAGTCAAGATGATAATCTACTCAATTTGACTTCTGCACACCTCAACACCGGTTTGAGGGGAATACCTGTTGGCACCTGCCGAACATCTTTCGTTACACCGGAAAAAGGGGTCCACTATTGTGGCTACCCAATCAGTGAATTGGCGGATTTCCAACCAGAAGATGTGATATATCTACTGTTCAATAAAGAATTGCCAAATCAGGAGCAATCCGCTTCTTTCACAAAGGAACTTCAATCCAGAGGTGATGTTCCTGCTGAAATTAATTCCATTCTGGCTACTCTTCCTAAAAATGGACACCCTATGGACTGGTTATCCATTGGAATACACTCACTTGGGATGATGTCTAAATCTACAGATTGGACAGATGACGCATTAGACCTCGTAGCAAAAATGCCAAGATTATTGGGACTTATTTTCAGATACAGAGAGGGGAGAATCGATGACATTCCTGAAGATGACCTTTCATTAAATTTAGTCGAACGCTTCACCAACACATTAGACTTTGAAGGTGTAGATAGGTCAGCCATGAATAAAATATTGGCGACCTATTTGGTTCTTCATATGGACCACGGAGGAGGTAATCTTTCCACCTTTACTGGGAAGGCTGTTGCCTCGGGTAAGGCTACTGTATATTCATCGATGGCTGGGGCAATGAACGCTTTGTCAGGACCTTTGCACGGTAGAGCCAATCAATCTTGTTTTGAATTTGTGAAGAAAATCGGAACATCTGATCCTTCGGAAATAGAAGACTTCGTTAGAGGAGAACTTGCAGCTAAGAGGCCTGTGTTCGGATTCGGTCACGCTGTTTTGCGTGCGGAAGACCCAAGGGCTACAGTTCAATTCGCACTTGGTGAACAACTCTGTCCAGATGATGAATACTTCAAAACAATAAGAACACTTAGAGAAGTAGCACCAAGGGTCCTATCTGAAAATCCAAAAATTAGCAACCCAAATGCCAATGTTGACATCGCAAGTGGAACTCTTTTGAACTTCGTTGGTCTAACAAAACCTGAATATTACACTACTTTCTTTGGCTGGGCTCGTGTAGCTGGAATTGGCGCTCAAATCATTGATGAAAGAGTGATAATGCGTGACGGAAAAGGAATTCCAATTTACCGTCCGAAGTACATCGCAGAACAACAGGAACTACGTCACATCGACTGAATTACCGGTCTTGAAGTCTTTCCACATCCCCTATGACCTATCATTCTTGAAGCATTCCAGCCTAGTTGTTCGTCGCTTATTTCGTGCCACGGAGCAACATCATCAGGAACTATGCCATTCTTCAGATTAAGCCATTGTTCGTCAGTCAATGGCATAGTAGCAGGCCTTAACCAGCGGGAAGAGCCACACGGTAACTTTTGGTTATGGTCTGCAGAATCTGATAAAACAGACAAACCCGCATCGAGCAGTCCTCTTTCGAGATGCAGGTGTCCAGGCCAGACGTAGACAGGGTAATTCCCTTTTATTTTCTTTAATCTATCAAGTTGCCTTCCTTTCAGGCCAACTGGTAATCCAAAGTGAATGTACTTCTTTATGCCTTCAAAATAATCCACTGCACAAGGCATCATTGGTGAACCTGCGTTCTTTTGGGCGTTTAGTAATCGGCCGAATGAATTGTTTACAAATTCAGGTATTGCTCGTAGCCTCTTAGTTCTTCTACTTCCAGTTCTTGGGACTACTGGTAATAGCCTTGACCAAGGTCTAGAGGAACCTGATATTTTTGCTACCTGATTCATAGGCCTATGGAATGCATAGAATACGGCTGCTTGTTCGTGTATACCTGCTTCATCAACCATCTCGGTTGCCAATTTCATTACCTTTGCCATCCTTTCAGTTGGGTCTTTGTCAACCTTGGGATGCGACCTCTTAATTTCGAGACAAGCGACCTTGGAATGCTCTTGCCACGGGATTAACCATTCTTTATCTTGCATCAATTTCTCAAATGAACAGAAACCCAAATCCACTAGTTCATCTAAATTCCATTCTTCAACAAATTTTGGCCTGTCTTCAAGCTTATCTTTTGGAATGGAAACCGTATCATCATGATGAACTACCAATTGTTCATCGGCTGTCAAACGCAAATCAAACTCAACACCATCCATTTGATTCATCGCATAAACCAATGAATCATGGGTATTTTCTGGTGGCTGAGTATACTCCATTGAGTATGCTGAAACTAAATGACTTATTGAAACATGTCATAAACCACTTAGATTGGGTCAACGGTCTTAAGTGAAAACAATCAACGACAGATATGGCAGAAGACCAACGCGTAAGAGGTTATTGTGCATATGATTGGGGAAAGAGTGCATTTGAAACATCGGTAACTACAGCCGTTTTTCCAGCATGGTTTGCATATCTTTTCGCTGAAGCAAACGGCATTTCAACAAAATTCCTTGGATCTGAATGGACTGCAGATGCTATGTTCTCAGGAGCCGTTATGGTTGGTGCATTGTTAGTTGCAATATGTGCCCCATCATTAGGAGTAATAGCTGATAGAAGAATGATTAAGATTTGGTGGTTAAGAACCCTGACTCTAGTTGGTTCGATTTCTTGTATTCTGTTAGCACTATCACCATATCTTGGAGTATCTATCGGCTGGGTTTGGGCGATGATAATGTTCATGATTGCCAATGTCGGATTAAATGGAGCTGGCGTATTCTACAACGCTCTATTACCTCACATGGGAGATGAAACTGAAATGGATTCCATTTCAAACAAAGCATTTGCAGCAGGTTATCTTGGAGGCGGATTGCTGTTAGTCGTTCACCTTGGAATGGTTTTGACTTTAGACGGAGGATGGGTTATTCCTTTCGTCATGGCATCATCAGGAATATGGTGGTTAGGATTTGCTCAGATGACATTCAAGATGGTCCCAGAACCTCACATTGAAGATGAAATGGAACCAATGGGCTTAGTCGCTTCAACTAAAATGGCATTGAATGAGGTCATATCAACATTGAAAGACATCAAGAGTTTTAGAACACTATTCTTCTACATGTTAGCATATTTCTGTTTCATCGATGGAATAAATTCAGTAACAGCGCTTGCCGGAGTGTTTGGAATAGTGGTTCTTGGTCTGACAACAACAGGATTAATTCTTACAATCTTGATTATCCAATTCGTTGCCGCACCTGCCGCAATTGGATTTACTAAACTTGCAGAAAAATGGGGAACTAAAAAGGCATTACAATTCTCATTGATATGCTGGTGTGTTGTTATTGTTGGCGCTCTTTCGTTTGCACCACTTCAGTTGGAAGAGCATGCAGAATATGATATACAATACACTTGGATTGAAGAGGATGGGACCTATGTCGTAGAAGCTAGAGAAGGGGTAAACAATATCGCGGCTTTACCTGACGACGATGAACAAAAATGGGCATTACAATTTGAAGACATACTTCCTGTTGAGCAGAATAGCGATGTCAAAAGGCAGGGTTATGCAGTGAAATGGATTTTTGATGATGACAATAAGCCTGTAGCGAAGGAGGTTACTTTGACAGAAGAAGATATTGTTGCACTTGAGAAATCTATGGATGATTCGCGATTTTCCTACAGCGTAGAAGGAGGAGAATTTGCTGATCAAACGGGGTTGGGACAAAGCCACCCAACGAATTTAGGCGATGGTAAATTAGATTTCATACCAAAGACAATGCGAAGCATATTGTGGCAACCTCTCGGAATCACCGTGTTTTTCCAATTCCTACTTCTTGGAGTGTTTGCAGGAGCTTTACTTGGTGGCTCCCAAGGTTTAGCACGCTCAATGTTCGGGCAAATGGTCCCAGAGACCAGGTCTGCTGAATTCTTTGGTTTCTTCGGATTCTTTGGTAAAGTTGCAGCGCTAATCGGCCCTCTAATTTACTCTGTGATGACGGTTTGGTTCGATTCAAGAGTAGGAATTTTCGCGATATCTTTGCTTATTGTTGCGGGGGCTCTGTTACTTCGTAAAGTGGATGTTGAAGACGGCATCGCAGTCGCCAAGGCTGAAGATGAAAGGAACCGTTCAGCGAGTGTGGAGTAAAAACTATCATAGGTGGCTCCAAAGGGACAGGGTTCAATGGGTCCTTACGGAGTGATGATGGGAATCATCTTGGTCCTCACTCCTGTAACGTGTTGGCTTTTCACTTTAGGATGTAAAGAGGTAAGAACTCCCCTAAAAGATGCCTTTCGGATTATTATCGAAAAGAAATATTATCTGCACATTTTAGGATATGCTGTAATTATCAAATGGAAAGCACTCACTGATAATTTGAACGAGCCGTTAAAGATCAGAACAGGTAACTGGACCGATTTAATATACGCCATCGAGGGAAATGCGACATTGTGGATTCAACAAGCATTTGAAAATTCATATCTAACTGAGTTTTTGAATTTCCATTACCTATTCATCTACCTGTTTTTAATTTACATCACCACAGTGTATTTTGCGTATGTAGGAGAAAGGGATTTAACAGATAAAATGACCTTAAATTATCTTTTAATTTATGCAATTGCCGTACCTTACTATCTGTTTTTCAACGTTGAAGTCACATCCTCATGGATTCCAGGAATGGATGCTTTGCTTTACCATGATAGCTGGTATGTAGAATTCTATTCGACACACGACCCATTGGATAATGCCGTTCCATCACTACACGTAGCCATACCGTTTGGTATGCTTCTTCTAAACTGGCTTCACTGTAAACAGAAAGGAATTCAAATCAAAGAATGGGATCATTACAGATATCATTTGTTCATTTTGGTGAACACAATTTTGTTCATATTTACAATTGCATATCTAGGAATACATTGGCTCGTAGATATTCCACTTGGAATGTTAGTGGGTGCAATTGGAGCATTGTTTATCCACTATTTACAACCGAGATTAAGAAACGATTTCGGAAAAACTTTCATCGGAGTAGATAGAAGGAAAATTACATCTCATGCAATTTTCGAAGGTGCAGTAACTCTGTTTTTGTTAGTATTGATAATCATCTCGGTGAATTATCAGGATGATAACGTCGACGACAGAGTTTCTCTGAGGCTTGGAGGAGGAGATACTATATTCGAGATATACAATCCTTTGGATGAAGGTCAATCGATGACCTCTGAAATCATAAATCTAGATGACAGTGGGAATCTTCTATATGCTATCATCAATGTTGAAGATTCTCCTGAATATATGGATGATGGGAAAATAAATTGGATGAAGGTCTCAGAGGACTTTGAAGTCATTACTGTAAATTCGGGTAACTCTACAACCGAAGTTGTAAATGCACCAGATGAATGGAATCTATTGATTTTGCACAATCCAGATTCTAATGTTGATAATGTAATCGAAATCAGAGTTCTAAATGACTACGGCGATGACAAGTATTTGGATTCAATACTACTTTCCCTTCCATCATTATGGATTACTGGTTTCGTAGTTTTCAGATTATATCGCCTAAATAAAACCGATAGAAAATTGTTTGATTCAACACCATCGCATGCATGGGGTGAAGAAGAATGAGCGATTATTCAATAAATCCTGAAATCAAGAATTTGTATTCTGTGATTTCAAATCACCTTCGCTCTCGTGTAAAGGCAATTTTTGTAATCTTCATCATTGGTGTAACAATTGGAATACCACTTTCCCACAATCTTGTTGATTGGTTACTGAGTGCGAATTTAGTACCAGATGATGTCAATATCATCATACTAACACCTGTAGAATTCATCATGTTACAAGTAAGAGCAGGTGCATACTTAGGAGCATCTTTGGCGGTGTTCTACCTGTTGATTGGGGCTGCAATCCAAAATGAGTTGCTCAAAAAAATTCCAAACCCATCTATTGCCGTGATAAAATATGGATTGGGGGGCACTATACTTATTTTAGCAGGGTTAGCTTATTCCTGGTATTTGCTTACTCCGATGTTGCTTGAATATCTTGCTTCAGATGCCCAAGCGGCTGGTGTATCCACAGAATGGCGATTATCTTCTTTCATTGGTTTCATTGGAGGTTTGTGTTTTGCTTGTGCAATAGGGTTTCAGGCACCGCTTTTCACCCTTCTCTCGATAAATAGCGGAGCCATTTCTAGAAACGATATTTTACAATATCGAAGACATATATGGTTCACAACTTTTGTCCTAGGTGCGGCTTTTTCTCCACCAGACCCGCTATCGTTATTCTTAGTTGCAATTCCTATAATTCTCTTGTTTGAGGCTGCAATAATATGGGATTCAATTTCCAATAAAGGCCGTGTGTAAGTGATTTATGGGCACTACCATTCTGCCGGGATTGGGCCTATTCTCTGTTCCGTGGGAATCTCCACCAACTGTAACTGGTAATCCCTGCTGCATCAATTCTAATTTGTAGGACTCCGAGTGTGATGAATGGAATGCTTCAATACAATCGACACCTAGTTCTTTCAGCCTAGGTATAAGTTCAGCCGTGTCAATTCCGTAGTATTTAGCGTGAGCAAGGGAAGTTATTCCACCGCTACCCTTTACCTTTTGAACAGCTTCAGAAATTGTTGGAAGTGGTCGTTCTCTATATGCTTCACAATGGTCTCCAATATATTTGTCAAAGGCTTCTTGAATACTATCCACGTAGCCTTTCTCAACTAATACTCTTGCTAGATGTGGCCTGCCTATAGCTTCTGTAGACAATTTGTCAACCTCTTCAAATGTAACATTACATCCAATTTCATTAAGCGCCTGAATCATATTTTTCATTCTAGGAACTCGAGCATCTTTCAATAACTCTAACCATTCTCTAAATTCATCTGTAGCGCCGTTAGGAAAATAAGAAAGCAGATGCCAAGATTTAGGGTCTAAAGTCTCGCTTTGCATTTCTACCTTGCAGGTTATTTCAACTCCCGGGACAAATTTCAATCCGAGATTATTACATTCTTCTTCTGCTTCTTCCCAACCTCGACTAGTGTCGTGGTCGGTTAATGACCATACTTTCACCCCGTTTGCGTGTGCTCTTCTCGCCATTTCTTTTGGAGACTGTAGCCCATCACTATAGAAGGAATGGCTATGCAAATCAATCGAGTCTGTCCACATAGTTCCCCCTCAGAAGTCGGGAAGTTCGGGTAAATCAATCGGTGTTTTTGGACTTGGGTGATCATCAATTAGATCATCCAAGTCAATCATTGCGGCTACCGGCACTTCCTCCGATGATTTATCTTCAGAAAAGGTAGGTAAAGGAACCGATTTGACATCTGAAGTTGGCAGGTTAACATTTTCTTGGTTGATGTTGACTTTTGCATGTTGAACCTTGTGTTCAGAAGCTGCACTAGCTGAACTAATTCCTATCTCTCCTGTCGATAAAACACCAATTGCGCCGTCTACTGAAGACTTTGATTGCGCGGTCTGTACTCCAATAATGGATTCGATTACGGAAGCGGTGTTCGAATTCACAAAATTACCTTCATTGTTAGATGAAACCATTGTGGGTAAATCCTCCAAATCCATGTATTGCGAAGAGGAATCGCCGTGGGCGTGTACCACGGGCACTTCATGTTCTCTTCTTGCCCAATATGAAACCCCAATTGAAAAAATTACAATTCCAAGTAAAATAAATTCTACTGTATCCCAGCCTTTTGGCGTCAGAATGGGTAGCAAAAGAGAAAATAAAATTCCAACAAATGCTACCAGAGCAATTAGATTTGAGATTAATCCGATGACGGGGTGCCTCGGGTCCATAAATCCCCTCTGAAGTGTCAAAATATCAATGTTGGCTTTTCGTGGCCATTACAGTATTTGCCATTAGCATTGCAACAGTCATAGGTCCTACACCTCCTGGAACAGGTGACATCAGTGAAGCTACGTCTGACACAGATGGGTCTACATCTCCTGCAAGTCTCCACCCTCTATCTCTTGAAACGTCATCAACTCTGTTGATTCCAACATCTATTACAACAGCTCCTGGTTTTATCCAATCTTGTTTAACCATTTCAGGAGAGCCAACTGCTGCAATAACTATGTCAGCTTCTTTACAAATTGATTTCGCATCTTTTGTTCTTGAATGAACTATTGTCACAGTTGCATCCGCACCCTTTGCGGACAGTAGCAACGCCTGAGGCATTCCTACATTGAAAGAGCGCCCAATCACTACTGCTTTTTTTCCAGTTAGTTCCACCTCAGCCCAAGATAGCATTTCCATAACTCCCGCTGGCGTACAAGGGACCATTCCGTTTTTTCTACCCTGTACAATTTTTCCAAGATTACTTGGATGAAATCCATCGACATCTTTTCTCGGGTCAATTAGGTCTGTCAGTGCCTCTTCATCAAGGTGCTTTGGAAGAGGTGACTGTATCAATATACCATTTATTGAAGCATCGTTATTCATTTCAATTATCTTTGACTCAAGTTCAGCCTGAGTTGTGTCTGAAGATAATTCGAGGTGGGTTGACTTAATTCCTAACCTTTCACATGATTTTATTTTGTTGCGGACATATACATGGCTTGCCGGATCATCACCTACGATTAGAACCGCAAGATGAGGTTTTATTTCCATTGTTGAAATTTCATTTTTCAAACGATGCTCTAGGTCTGAAGCACAAGCTTTGCCATCTAGAATCTTGGCAGGCATGGTTTATCCCACATTGAATCACGAAATGATATTTTTGACTTGGAATTTCATTCTTCCTCATCATGCCACAGTTCTCTATTGCATGCAGGGCATGTGAAATGGTTAGGCTTCCCACCATCTAAAGTGACTAGGTTACCACATGGACCACACAAAATTGTAGATTTTTTAGGTTCATCCAAAGTAACGTCTACTCGATACATGAAACGACCTGCATCAGGTAGCCGTTCCATTGAAGGTTGCCAGTTTGCTATCGCTTCAGGACTCATTCCCAATTCACTTGGTATTGACATCCCGATTATGAAACATAAAATTCCACTAACACCCATCACGCTACCCATTGCGATATTTACGCCCAGTGAAAATAAGGCACCAAGCACAATTAGAACTATACCAGATATCAGAAAATTTTCTCTTTTATTTTTCATGAAATCAACTCAATGCAACTGATAATGCTTCTGCAACTCGAGTGATTTTATCTTCCGGTATTGCACACAAACCAATTCGTACACCGCCTTCAAGGGGCACCAAATATACATCTTGTTGTGCACACTTTTGGGCTATGTCTTCTGGGTTATCATGTTCAAGCCAAGCGAAGAAACCGTCCATAGTAGGATTGATTGGTATGCCTAAATTTTTGCACTCAGAAACAAATGTATCTCTTCTTGACTTCAGTAAACTTGCAAGTCTATCCCTTTCGTTTGACCACTCCTCACCTAATTTCTCGGAGTCGTGGACCTTGACTACACTATATTGTCCCAATCTTGAGGTTGCACTCCAAGTCTGTCTTGCAGTCACGCCCATTATCGAATTAATTCTTGAAATCGATTCTGCATCCGGATGCATGCTAACCAGTGCTCCGGTACGTAGCCCGTAAATGGTGTGGGATTTTGATAGTGAAATTGCAAAGCATATCAACAAATTCTCAGGCCACATTAAACCTGATTCTACACTTTCCAAAATTGTTTCAGCCCAACCAAACGGTTCTTCTGCATACAAGGAGTAAGCAGAATCAATTAGAAGAGTATGACCTATTTTTTCATTATTAATCGCAGAATCTACAAACGTGTTGAGACATTCAAATCTATCGTTCTCGGTCATGGAAAGTCCTGTAGGATTGTGAGCCGGATCATTTAGCCAAACCATGACCTTGCTCTGATTCTGACATAATTGTTCAAGAGATTCAGAAAATTCCTTTTGTGCGAAATATTCCAGTTCTGAGTTTTCTCCGTCTGGAAGAAGTGGCCATGTTACAGAACCCAACCCGTTGTTGGTCAAAAAACCGCCATATGGCTTCCAGTGACGATTTCTCAACAATACATTTTCACCAGATTCTAGGAAATTGTTTGCAGCAAGATATAGTGCACCACTTCCTCCTGGGCTTGCTGTTGCACCGAAATTAAATCCCAATTTTTCGAATTTATCCCTTGTATCACCCAATGCTAACGACTTTGAGAGATCTAAAAAGTCGGGTAGGCCGGAAAGTGGAGCGTATGATGCTATATCATTTTCAGGAGCTTCTCTTATTGTTGCATCAACGGTCTTATTGATTGCTAAAGTTCCATCATTTTCTAATAAAGCACCAATAGTCCCATTTACTGCATCTCTGCCTGATTTGAGAGCATCCTGATACTTAGCCCACCAAGCAAATATGGTGTCGTTGCCTTTTTTGACAGAACCTGCTTCATTGATGAATAAGTGTTCTGCCATAGTTCTCGGAATATGTTATCCGATATTGTTGTGCCGTTGCATTCATGAATAGAACCTGCCTCGCATGGTCAGCGCCAACGTAGCATAGCTGGTAGTGCTTCGGATTTGTAATCCGACGGTCGGGGGTTCGAGTCCCTCCGTTGGCTCCAACTTACATTTTCAATCGAAATCTTGGGATATATATTTGAAACCATTTTACTGCGCACAGTTTGGGTGGGTCTATGATCAGTAGGAAGATGGCTGTTTTCGCCCTCATAATACCCCTACTTATTCCACTAGCAACAACGGGAGTAAGCATACTTCAGGGCCCAGGATATCCTGAGGGTATTTCTTTACAACCACCTGAGGAACATGAACGTGTTTCTGAAGGAATTTTGTTAATCGTTTTGGATGGATTACCTGCTTATGTCATGGACAATGAAGAGTATATGCCAACTCTTGCTTCATGGACTGATTATGGAGCCAAAGCTACGGTATCAACTAGCGAAATCACGCTAACTGGGCCGTGTTCTAAAGAAATGTCAACAGGAATACATGCATCTCCTATCGATGCAATGCGTAACTGGGCAATAAAATACGACGGAAAGGATGATGCCTTCCATTATGCACTTGAAAGAAATATGAGCGTAGCATTCACTGGTTTCTATGTATGGTCAAACCTTTACACCGATGAGAGATTCATTCACGAAACTGTATACGATGCAGGGTTTGGTGACATCTATGTTGCTGATGACAAAATTATTGCCAATGTTGAAAATTGGATTGCAAATGATGAGCACGATTTGATGGTGGCACATTTGGGCGGAACCGACCATGCAGGACACATGTTCGGTACTGAAAGTGAAAAATACAAACAAAAGATGTTGCATCTCGACAACCAATTGAACTCGATCAGATTATCAATTCCGAGCACATGGACTTTGATGGTCACTGCAGACCACGGAATGTCTGAATCCGGTGGGCACGCAATAAGTACTGGTGATTTAGCCATGAAAGTTAACTTGTTAATGTCCGGTGCAGGTGTAAAAATCGGAGCTACAACAGAAATAAGTCAAAGGGATATTGCTTCAATCCCGCTTACGTTGTTAGACTTACCGTTTCCTATCTCAGCAGATTCAAGAATTCCGATAGAAATGTTTGATTTTGATGAAGAACATGCATCTTCTTTGGAACAATGGAATTGGGACGTACAAATTAAAAGACAGGAGTGGCTGGAAGAAAATGGATACCCATACGCAGAAATATCTCAATCTAATATTGAATGGGATAAGCTTCCAACATTAACTCAAAGTCCATCTACATGGGACATAATCGCATCATTTATTCCGTTGTTAGGAATAGGATTTTTAGCATTTAAAACAAAAACAATACGTGATTTCAAACAAAATAATTCATTAGCCATCGCTTCAATATCAATTGGATTTTGCGCATTCATATGGGCTCATTATGTTTGGTTTTATGATATTGAATTTACAACTTGGACTACAAAATGGATTAGGAAATCAATAGGAATTTTATCTGTAATTATTGTCACTAGTTACATATTCTATCTGACATTCTTGAAAAGCCAAAGAGAAGATTTCTCTACTCCAAATATCCCAGATTGGAGTCCTTACATATTGTTAGCAGCAGTACTTTGGCAACCTGATAGTAGACTGTCTCCGGCTTTACTAGTGTTCGCAACAGCACTAATTTTGTATCTGAGAAAATATGGGAAATCTACGAAAAATAAGCTTAATTCTTATGTTTTTCTGATTATTATTCTATTACCTCTATGGACAATTGTAAGTTATTATGTTGGATTGATAATAAATATTCCAATTTATGAGTTGACTGGAATTGATTTCTTCTACAAATTCTGGCAACAAATTGTCTCAACTTTTTCAACTGAGAACACACTTCCTGCACTTATACTCGCTGTTATCGCCTCTTTCATTGCATACAGAATATCTCACAAAGAGTCAAATCTGGAATTCTTAAAGTTAGCAATTCCTCTTTCTATCATTATCGTTCTTCATTCATTAGGTAATTCGTGGTACGATAGAATAATTTTAACTTGGATTATTTTTACTGTGACTCAAAGTATTTTTGAGAGAATAGAGCATGAATATTCGGTGAAATCCCCATTTAGAGCAAAATGGATTGAGTTATTTGCCCTAAGCATGATTATTCCAACATGGGGCGTTTGGCCCGCAGTAATCACCTTACTAATCGTAAGGAGCACTCCTATTTTTGTCGAAGAGAATCTCGAATGGTTGAAAGAGAAGAAAGATGACAATCTTCTGGAATCGTGCAGGCTAACTGTATTAGCAATAATTCCATACCTTCTTCTCTGTATCATTTGGACTCATTATTCATTATTGACACCGATGGGCTTGATAGAATTCAATCCAAGTAAAATCATCGTAACTGGTGGTTTCTTTGGAGCAAGGACAGACCCTCCAATAATTTGGATGGCTACAATGATAACAATTCCTCTCGTAATATCGTGTACGATGACGGTAAATACATGGAGCAAGGCGGGATTCGACTTGTTCCCTGCTATTTTCTTAACCATGTTTTTGGTATTGACCAATGTCTCGGTAATGTGGATGGTTCTTTTCAGAACTCAAGTACTGCTCATGATTGGATTTTCCACCGTAGTATACCTGTTCTGGATTGTTTGCTTGTATTTAGGACAACACAGTTTGACTGCATTACTCAATACTGATTCATCTGAGTGATTTAACACGCTTACTTGAAGAATTATTAGGGGTTGGAAGTATCATGGCGGAGTTGACAAACCCTGAGAAAAGGCTACTTCGCACACTAAAGACAAAACATGAAGATTGGAGTCTTGAGGAAATTCTTACGGCTTGTGAATGGGATGACCAAGCAATTGCAGTTTCTGCAGGCCATGGATTATCTAATCATGGTTTTGTAAAGATTTCAGAATCCTCAAAGAGAGATATAATTCTCGGCGTCGAGGGACAAAATGCATTAGCAAATGGATTGTTAGAAGAGCGTTTATGGGAATTTATCCAAAAATCCAATGAAGTAACGATGGCAGATATTTCGAAGAACTTTGAGAAACATGAAGCCGGTCCGGGTATTGGTTTACTGAAAGGCTTGGGTGTATCGATTGCAGGTGGGAAAATTTCATTCGATGATGGGAATTTTATCTCCAAAACTATCCAGTCAAGGAAAGAATTCCTGCAATCCCCGGATATCGATAACGACCTTGTTGACCATTTCAAAGGGCGGAAAAATCTCATCGAAATTGTAGAGGTCGTTACACGATCTTGGAAAATCACACCAGAGGGAATTAACATTGACGAAGATGATTTGCAAGAAATTGTCCAAATTTCTGAAATTACACCCGAACTCTTGCAAACATCAGAATGGAAAAATGCTGAATTCAGACCTTATGATGTTTCTCTTGAGGCATCCATCCCGCGGACTGGAAAAAGTCACCCTATGCAGGCACTTATCGAAAGGATAAGGTCGATATTTTTGGAGATGGGCTTCTCTGAGATCGTAGAAGATTATGTTCAAACTGCAGGATGGAACATGGACGCACTATTCATACCTCAAGATCACCCTGCACGAGAAATGCAAGACACATTCTACCTCGACAATCCAAAATCTGTCCCAATCGACTCTAAGTTACTGAATAGTTGGAAAGATATTCACGAACATGGAGGAGACACCGAATCCACAGGGTGGGGCGGAACATTTAGCGAGGAGATTTCTCAACGAGGTTTGTTGAGAACACATACAACCGTTAACACAATTCAATATCTCGCCGCAAATCCGACTGAGCCGTGTAGAGTTTTCGCAATTGACAGGGTATTCAGAAAGGAGAGCATAGACAGAACCCATCTTCCTGAATTTCACCAAATTGAAGGCATAATTATGGAGCCTGGTGCGAATTTGGGTATGTTGGTTTCAACGCTAAAGACATTTTATCAAAAAATGGGCTATCCAGAAGTAAGAGTAAGACCAGCATATTTCCCATACACCGAGCCATCACTGGAGGTTGAAGTAAAGTGGCGAGGAAAGTGGCTTGAGTTGGGAGGCGCAGGTATTTTCAGACCTGAAGTAACTGAACCTCTGGGAATAAAAGATCCGGT
>JAYPOA010000018.1:0-26871 GCA_038130705.1 Methanobacteriota archaeon
GCTCCTCTAATTCACCGAGTCGCTTATCTCTTGCATCCAGTAAGCCCCTAAGCCTATCCGCAATATCCCTGAGACGCTGCCTTTCTTCTTCCAAAGCATCATTTGCAGCCTTTTCAGCATCTAAATCCGCAGACAAGGAATCCGCCTTTGCTTTCATGGCTCTAACTTCATCCGCAGTAACACTGGTCAAGCCTGCTTCAGCAGCTCTCTCTAAAGCCTCAACGAGTTGTGACATTCGACCTTCCATTTCAGCAATAATTTCGTCTTGCTGTGTTGTTAATTCTCGCAACTGAGAAGCTTCCTTTTCCAAATTTGCTTTTTCCTCTGCAGACAATCCAGCCATGCTTTCAGCTAATTCGCCCTTGGAATCTTCTAACATTCTTTCAAGATGGATAATCCTTGCATTTGCTTCTTCAAGGTGAGCCTCTGTAGTTTTCAGTTGTGCGACTTCAGGAGCGACCTCATCTTTTCTTTCTGCCAGGTCTAATTCAAGAACTCGCAATCTCTGTTTTGTAGTGACAAGATCTTCATTTCTATCTGCTAATTCCTGCCATGCCACAAGAACTTCCTCAACCAGTTGTTCGACAGGGTATGCTCGAAGCATTCCTTCAAGCGCAGCACGCTCATCTCCACTTGATTCAGAGATGCGTCCTATGCCTCCAGATGGTGAAGTTCCTAGCGTCATTGCGACCTATCGCACACTAACCATTCTTCAACCTTTCATTGCTCGACGGGTCAAAAAGCCCGTTTAATGGACCCTTAATTGATAGCGGTGTATTGCTCATCAGGCATATCTTGAGCGAGTGCCATAGCTCCGAGAGCGACCTTGTCGATTGGATCTTCTACACATGTGACGGTAACGTCACCAATGTCTGCAATCTCATTTGCAATAGCGTCAGCAATTCCATCGATTAGGGAACCCCCTCCAGATAGAATGATGTTGTTTCTTAGAACAGGTTGGTATTCTGGGTCAGCGCTTGCTACAATAGCCTTGATTGCATTTCCGACTTTATTGATGATCAATGAACAAGCCGCCTTGATTAAATCGCCAATATCTACAACCTGCTTTTTACCTTCAACGGACAGCTCAATCATCTGTTCTCTATCATCACCGTTAACGTATGAGAATTCTTCCTTCCACTTTCTTACCATGTCCTTTGTAACTTGAGCGCCCGTGTATTTCTTCTTTACAAGTTCCATAAGTTGCAAATCTATCCAGTCGCCAGCTTCATTAATTGTCAATTGGTCCTCATCAGATGGGAATACGCCATACAATCTTGCAATGTCAGTGGTTCCTGCACCGATGTCGACAACAATAGAACCTGCAATTTCTCCGATTCCATATGCTGTTGCGAACGGCTCGGTTACTACCATGATTGCGTTGACTTGCCCACGCAGGGTTGCAACAAGATTACTCTTGTCGGTAAATGAAACGTGAGATGGTGAACAAATTACTCCGAAAACTTCGTCGTATTCTTCAGGTTCAACCGTTTCGATTAAGTGTGTAACGAAAGCCTTAGCCGCCGCAAGATTTGCTTCGTCATCCTGAGCAACACCGGCAGCCATTGGTCTGTATAGGTTACAAGCGAGCTTATTCTTCAAAGCATCATTGCCGAACAAAACATCTTTACCCAGAAAATTTCTTGCTACAGGGTCTTTTGGTCTACCTACAACAGTCTCAATAGTGTCCAAGGAACCTGCACTACTAGCGATAGTAGATTGGTATGTTCCTAAATCAATTCCTACATACAGTCTTTCTCCCATTTTTACTCACCAAACCTTTCGGACGGTTAGTCCACAGTGTTTCTATTCTTGAATGTTCACTATTGGAATTTTTACTATTCCTCTTCAATAAACGGCGGTTTTACATCGTCAAAAATCTCTTTTTCCAATCGTCTAAACATCACACTGGCCGCCACAATAACACCTAAAACAACACCAAAAACACCCCACAGTAAAGCCCTACTATCATGACTTTCAGTTGTTTGGGGGTTGTTGAACTCACGACCACCATCTTCTGAGAATGGAGAAGTCCACCATATCGTGAAATTGTCAGATAAAAAAGTGGATAACATTTCTTTTGTCCAAATTGAAGAATTATTGTCTACTGTAACAACCTCTATCCTCCAATCCTCTCGATTTATTGGCATAGTTATCAAACCCCTCGAGAAATTTACGTTACACTCTATACTTACCTCGACTTCGAACATTTTCGCACAATCGGTGAGATCCACTGTAAAGTTTTGGTTAACCAGCCTTATTGCTACGACACCACTATCACCTTCAGAATCATTTACAATTAATCTGATATCCATTTCGTGAGATAAGTTTTCTCCATTTGATGGAATATCTAAAATTGTTATTTGCGGAGGCGTATTTTGGGGTAACTCAACAACACCACTCGCAGCAATCGCAAATCCGAGGGCATTTCCATCCAGGCCGACAGTTCCTTGGCTACTCCCATTATGAACAGATTTTGCAAACACCTCCACCTTTATCCATTCATAGTCCTTTACATCTTCAGCAGGCAATCGAATCATAACCGTTGTCTCATTTGTGGAATTGTGACTATAAGGTGCTGAAAAGAACGGAGTATACATTTTACTGTAACCACTACTTGTAAAATTATCATCCAAAGCAAAATTCCCATCAGGGGTTGTAACAACCAAGCGAAGGTCGTCCTCAGCATAATAATCGGGTCTTGCGTTGTAAGACATAACAATTTCAAAATCGGAATCTCCGGTTGGGCGCAGATATTTTTCCCACGATTGGTTTTCAGCTAAAAACGGCCCAACAGCTTCACTACCATCCCAAGGGTTGGACAAAAATGAAGTAAAATTAGAACCTCTGGACGCAACCACACCTTGCCAATCTTCAACCGCGAATGAATCGTGTAAATACAAGTCATTTTCCAGTGAATCCAATGAAGGCCGACCGTAACCTTGTTGAGAATCTGGAACCATTCCATTAATCGGTGTGGCCGACATTGCCAACATGCCTCTCAGTAGTGGCCCTGAGGGGGTGAAACCTTCCCTATCCTGAACATATTGTTGTAGCAAACTTGTGAACGAAGCCGCTAAAGGAGTGGCCACAGATGTTCCACCCATACTGTAAATTCCCGAATTCATAGAGTCATTAATTCCGTCTGCCAATGATGAGTTGACGTTAATTCCTGGAGCCGAAATTAGAATACCCCTCCTACCATTAACATCTGGCCCTTGCGATGATGAACCCCACATCGATCCATTAACTTCCGAGTTAGTTGCTCCAACGGAAACCGCATTTATCGCATTTGCAGGCTCCATTACAGTATTTCCATTATTTCCCGGAGCAATGAAGACCAAAGACCACGGATTCTCCATCGCCCAAGCGTCAATCATCCTACTCCTATCTGTATATTCGATGGTATTATCTCCCCACGACCAACTATTGATGATAGCTCCATGGGAAGCCGCTTCTTCCAGAAGCAGGCTTACATTTGGCGGGACCCACCCCTCTTGGCTAACAATGTCTTGGAACAATAATTTTGAACCATGTGAAAGAGATTTGATTTCATCATTACTTTCAATCGGATCACACACTAGCAAACCGGCAACATGGGTCCCGTGTTTGAATTGCTGGTGAGCAGGATTATCGGATTCGTCTATGGTAGTGTTTACGAAAACAACCTTTCTATGTGAGATACTAGGTTCGCCAACAATAGTTTGATTTTCTCTGAAACAGGAGTGGTCGAGGTCAAGTCCAGTATCAGCTACTGCTAAGATTACCCCCGATCCATTTAGGTCGACTAAATCGGTATTTTCTGGCGAAGCATCCATTACCTCAGTCGCTTTAGAAGCGCTGTACTGAGGCGCTAACATCAGTAGAAAAATAATGGTAATTGCCGCCCGCACAAACATCGGTAAAACACCCATACCAATCAACCTTAACGCTCAAAGTACCGCGCCAGCGCGTTTAAGACACAATCATGGGTCGGCCGGTTTATGCAAGCCTACCGAGTTTCCGGCCTAGCCCCATTCGGAAGTCAAAGACAGAAGTTCAGTATCGATTTAGTTGCATCATCTACAGAGGATGCAGAACACCGCTGTTACTCCATCATGGGTTCAAGACACAAAGCTAACCGAAGAGCGATTTCAATCGAATCTGTTTCAGAGATTGACCCGCGCACATCTACCGAACCAAGAGTACTTCACGCCTTTAGGGATGAAATAGCGGCTGCTGGCGGACCACTAGCTCCACAAGCCGAAGAAGAATAAACAAACGACGACTTCTTCATAGGGGAACATTTCCCATAGGGTGAGGCCCATGTCAAACTCTTCAGATTTACAACAAATCGCAAAGATGGTTGATTTGAATAGGCAACGCATGGAAGAACTCCAAACTCAGATCCAAAGGATTGATACAGTTTTATTCGAACACGAAGAAACAAAAACAGCCCTTGAAGCATTATCCAATGGTAGTAAAGGACACATACCATTAGGTGCCGGAGTAATGATTCCGATTTCTTCAAATCTAACCACAATCGTCGACTTAGGTAGTGGTGTTTTTGGCGAGAGAACACCCGAGGACGCCTCGGAAATAGTTAGTGAAAGGTACGATGATTTGTCAAATCTAAAACAACAATTTCAAACCGAATTATCTACAGTTGCAAGCAGAATCGAGGAACTTTCAACCACTTTTGACAAACTGTCAAAGGAAATAACAACCACAACTCAAGAGGAAACAGTCGATGAAAAAGAGGCAAAACCCAAACCCAGGCGCAGGAGAAGAATGGGTGAAGAGTTAACACTCGATGACTGAGGTGATTTTATGGGGTTATTTGACAAATTCAGGAAGAAAGTCAGGGACGCCGCTTCTGAGATTGATACTGAAGCAATATCTGCTGAAGAAGGTTCAGATGATGCAAATAAAGCATTAGAATTCAAGAGGGAATTCGATAACGAACAACCAAATGAATCCAATGAGGGCGATTGGGAAGAATTCGACGAAGAGGAGGGGCTCGAATTACCGGAATCAGATAACGATGATTGGGAGGATTGGGACGATGATGAAGAATATACACTTCCCACAAAGCTAACCCGCAGAGAAAAGAAAATATTGGCTAAAGAGGTCAAGAATCAGCAGAAACTGGAGAAAGCGAAACAATCAGAACTGAAAAAACGGGGTGGAAAAGAACTCGGAAAATTAGCAGGCTCAAAAGTTAATTTACACATGATGAGGACAACCACTGGAAGGCAGCTCGTCGAGGTGAAAAAATCACCAGTTGGGAGTTCAATAAAAGTCGAAGAATCTGGAATAAAAATAGATCTCGGCGGTGGCGTAGTAGAATCTGGTGGCCGCGTAATTAAACAATCCGAGACGCTAGACAATCTTCTCGAAGAGCTTGAGTGGATTATGCTAGAGTCTGATATTTCCTCAGATGCTGTTTCAGCGGTTATGGCGGCTCTTGAAAATAATTTAATTGGGCAAAGACTACGAAAAGGCGCTGACTTATCCAAGGTATTGGAGGCCAGCTTGAAACGTGCACTTAGGAGTATATTGGAGGCAGGATATTGGGACTTCTTCGAAAGCATTGACAAATTTAAGCAAAATGGCGATACACCAATTATCATCATGTTCGTTGGCGTAAACGGTACAGGCAAAACCACAACGATTGCCAAAATCGCCCATCAATTACAATCCAGAGGCTTGTCAGTTATTGCTGCGGCAGGAGATACATTCAGAGCAGGCGCTATTGAACAATTAGAAACTCATTGCGAAAGACTAGGAATTCGTTGCGTATCATCTCAAAGAGGAGGGGATTCAGCCGCAATTGCTAGAGATGCCGTTGATTCTGCGAGAGCAAAAGGAATCGATGTGGTGCTTGTTGATACTGCTGGAAGGATGCAAAATAAGACAAATCTAATGGCTGAACTTGAGAAGGTTAGAAGAGTTACCAACCCCCATCTAACATTATTTGTTGGAGACGCATTAGCCGGAAATGACGCAGTAGACCAGGCAAAAAATTTCCAAGAAATGCTAAAATTTGACGGAGCCGTTCTGACAAAACTTGACACAGATGCAAAAGGCGGAGCAGGCCTTTCAATCGCCTACTCAACACAAAAACCAATCGTTCTTTGTGGAGTCGGTCAAGAATACGATGATGTAATTCAGTTTGACCCTGATTGGTTATTGGAACAATTATTCGAGTGATATTATGGAGAAAGAATTCTTTGATGACGATATTAGCGCTCATTTTTTCCAATTGGTTTTGATGTTACAAAGAAGCGCAATGATGCACATGGGGCTTTTACCAGATAGCGAAGGCAGAGTACACTATAACCTCGGCGAAACGAAGGCAGCAATTGACACACTCTCGATGTTTAAAGAAAAAACGGCAGGTAATCTTACCGATAAGGAATTGACCATGCTGAATGGAATCATCTCTGAATTACAGTTACAATTTGTCAAAGCACCAGCTCGCCAAAGAGCCTTGGAAGATCAAGTAGAAGAATCGGAAGCGGTGAAAGAGACATTCCTTAATCCAAAAGAGGGTCCAGCGGAAATAATCACAGATGAAGAAGAATGAATCAACGGACTAAATTTTAGCGGTTGTTTCATTTGTGAGAATAGTCACGGCTAACTGAACATGGCACGAGTAACCGATACTAACGACGACGAAGCACCAACTGTGCTTTTGGTTGATAACAACCAAATGTCTGTACATCGTTTGACATCGATTTTTCGCCAAAGACAATTCAATGTAGCCGTTTGCGAAGATGGGGATAGGGCCGTAGATGAATTCATTAGAATAGACCCCGAATTGGTAGTTCTTGCACTCGACATCCCCTCACTCGACGGCCACCTAGCGGCATTGGAAATGAGAGAGCACAGCAAGGATTGCAGAATACTGTTTTCTGCGCCTAAAAGACAAGCCCAACTTGCTCATGATGCGACCTATTCCGCAGGAGCAATCGGCTGGGTTGAAAAACCGATAACTGCATCATCAATCGACACCATCTGGCCTATGGTTTTGGGGCCCATTCCGGATGCTCCAGGATTACAGGACTTGGATGAAATCCATCCAGCTGATGACGTGGTAGAGCCCGAGCCAGATATGGAATTGCCACCACTCCCTTTACCCGGACAACTCCCTCCTTTACCAATAAATCCGGTTACTGAGGGCGATGTGGCAAAACCAAAGAAGAAAAAATCAAGCAAAGCAAAACGACTTTTCACAGTATTGATAATATTCTCAATTATTGGTGGGGCTGGTTATTATGCATGGTCCCAGGGCTTGGTCTAACCACCTGTACACCTGGATTAATCGGTACCAAACCAATTCTTCCATCAGGTAGTTGCACTCTTGTGAATCCTCCGCCACCGAGTTGCATCTGTATAGGCTGGATATTCTCAATCCGACTACCAGCTGGAGCTCTAACGGCTTCTGAAACGTTATATCTCGAAGAGTTAAGCAAATCTAAATCCCCTTCTCTCAATCTAGAGTCTAGCTTTACGTTACCTTGCACATAATTCCAAACCATCCAAATTATAGAAATTGCAATAGGTATTGAAACGATATATCCGGCTAAATCCACAATCATTCCTCCCTTTCGATTAGGGCGGCAAAGGATTGTGCAGCATATTTCTTAGCCTGTTCGGCTGGATTATCAGATCCGTGAATACCACTGCCGACAATAATGCAGTCTGACCCCGATAGAACAGCCTCTCTTGGGTCACCATATCTCTGGCCCATGGCGCCATCTCCAGTTTTTAGATTAATTCCAGGGGTCCAAATCATTTTACTGGGTCCAACCGCTTCTCGAAGCTTCACGATTTCATCTGGTTTTGAACCATTTCCTATGAAACCGAAAACCCCGCTATGTGCCTTACCTGATTCGACAACCTTGGCGGTATAATCTGAATCTAACAGGTTTCCACGACTTGACATTTGAGCGAGTAACAGGACGCCCCCAACCCTTTCAGCATCCGACCATGCAGATTGGATACCGTCTACAATATCTGGGCCACTGATTAGATGCGCAGTTACTAAATCACCCCAGGTCTTGATGTCGTATATTCCGCCCATCTGATTCTTGGTAATTTTACCTATATCAGCAAATTTCCTATCTTCGAATATCATTAGTCCAGATTCATGTGCCAATTCACAAAAATCCTTCCATCCTTCCGCAGTCCAGTCATCGACTAAGTCAACGTGCGTCTTTAGTGCGGCAATGTAAGGCCCGACCTGGTTTACCAAATCCACTAAACCTTTCATTGTACTTCGGTCTGCGGCCAAGCAAACCAAACTCCTCTTTTTCACAGCAGTAGCCATGTATTTTCTGGCAATTTCAGAATCAGCACTTATCCAGCGCTGGCCCCAGAATTCTTCTGCCATGTGTTAATCGACAGATTGGTAATGTGTCAATCTTGCGCTTCGATTGAATTTATTGCATCCTTTAATGTTACATCGATATCATAGTCGGGTAGCTCTAAAACCGAAAAAGCATCTTTTACATTATAGTCAACGTGGGTTCCCAAAGATTCCTTTAACCGTTTAATAGATAATTTTGGATGAAAAATCGCAACAAGATAAGCTAGTGGCTTAATCAATCTACGTGACGAATATTTCTTTTCAGTTATCTGAGTCAACCTTTCTCCAATTTCATTCATCCACATCCCAAATTTATGAATAATGTATCTACTCCTGTCTTTTCCGAGATTCAATGCGTTGACGTGAGCAATAGCAACATCTCTAACATCGACGAAGTTTACATGTATATCTAATACAAAAGGTGGCCCGGTGACAAAATGCTTCAGATAAGACATCGAACCTTCAACGTGCCTTTTGTGTAGTACAGGGCCAAAAACAACAGACGGGTGAATGGTAACCAACCTGACATCCTTTCCTTCAGCCCAGGCGCGAATAATTCTTTCCGCTTCCGCTTTAGCAAGACCGTAGCCATTAGTTGATACAGTTGCATCATCACACCAATCCTCATCGGTGAGAACTTGACCATTCTGATATTTTGTTGGTCTAATCGCAGCAACAGAAGAGGTGTGGACGATTCTTTTTACATCATCCATTACTGAACAAAGATTCCTTACACCAATTATCGAGGGGTCCACCACCTCTTTCTGAACGTCTTTAGCGCTTACATATAGAGAAGCCGCGCAGTGTATTACATCTTCACAACCTTCTACGGCATTTCGCAAAGATTCTACATCAAACAAGTCCGCTTTGACGAACTCAAGAATATCGTTATTAGGGAACATACTTGCGTATTTTTCATCCCTTAACATTGCTCTAACTGGTATATTTCGTGAAAGTAACTCCATGACAACATGTGCGCCAATAAACCCCGTAGCTCCAGTAACCAATACGGTCATGAACGACCGAACCGGTCCACCGTCATTTTATTGTCGCAATCTTTGTCGGTGTGACTGATGCGAGCAGCAATTTTCACGGCATTCCTGTTCGTCTTGGTGCCACTTTCTGGATGCCTTGGTAGCGAAAAGATAGAAGACGAGCCCGTTGAAACATCATATTATCCCGACATTTATGATAGAAAAGACCTGAAATGGGAATGGAATGGAACTTATTCAATGGTTCTAAATCCTGGGCCATACGACGCACTCCCTGTACAAGAGGCCCTTATCGAAGTGGATACTTCAGATATTTGGGAAACCGGGCCGCCAACTTCAGAAGTGCACCTATCTTACTGGCTTCCTTCTAACACAGAATTGGGAGAAAAAGTTCCAGTTATCGGTATAGTGAGCCCATATTACTCCTATGGGCAACCAGGTTCAGAGTCAGGTGCAACCAACGTTGTAGCTGCGGGTAGAGGCGAATTTATCTATGACAATTATGTTCCTCACGGCTATGCATTGGCACAGGTATCAGTTTTCGGAACAGAAGAGTCTAGCGGTTGTTTCGATTATAGAGGCGCTGGTGAAGGCCTGGGCATTCACGCCGCCGTTGAATGGTTGGGCCAGCAAAATTGGTCTAACGGGCACGTAGGTCTTTACGGAAAATCGTATGAGGGGGCAACACAATGGGAAGCGGCTGCAATGGGGAGCGAATATCTGAAAACGATAGTACCAATTTCCGGAACAACCGCTTTGCATCCATTACTATACAAGAACGGGAGTGCTGAAGCACGCAGTCAAGTAATGCACATGAATTATTTTAGTAGCACTGTGGATTATAATGGCGACGATTTGGACAACATTTGCCCCGATATCGTGGAGGGTTTGTTTGCAGGCCCTGTTACTTATGGATTAGGAGAATTGGATCCATATATGGAAAATTACTATGACGAGAGAAGCCACATAGATAAGGCGTTTATGAATTGGAACGGCTCGATTTATTGGGTTCAAGGGATGCAAGATTGGAATGTAGACCCGCACCAAGTATTCGGAGGACCATCTGGGACAAATTGGTACATTGATTATACCAATGCGGGCTACAACGTCAGAGGAATGCTTGGCCAGTGGGAACACAACTATCCTGACCAGTGGACAAAACATAACAATCAAGCAAGTGGATATGGCGGAGAAGCGATTGACAACATGACGCGATGGGATTGGGGTCAAGACCTGTTTGAATGGTTTGAATATTATCTCAAAGGAGTTGGGCCTAAGCCGGACAATCACGCCCAAATCCAGCGGAACGACGGCCAGTGGAGGATAGAGGAAATTTGGCCACCGGAAGATGCTTTGTGGGAGAGAATCGACCTTTCCAATTGCGATCAATCAGGGGTTAGGGTTGGCGGAGCATCCGTAATCGGCGGAGGGATTTCCACAGTCGAGTTTAACTGCCCTGGATTTTCTGATGAATTACATATTGCCGGGCTTCCAACACTACACTTAGACGTAACCTCTTCTTACAATGGAGGCCAAATTTTTGCTGAGCTACAGGACGCAGAAACTGGCTTACGACTCGGCCATGCTACTATGGATATTCGATACCATGCTGGTGGATATGAACCTCAAACGGTGTTTCCTGGGCAAAATTTAGTGATGTTGATGGAATTCCAAGGCCTTGACGTAGTTCTTCCCGCGGGGCACGGCATCAAACTCGTTCTAACTGAAACAGGAGAGGACTACCTTGCTCCAGCGTGTGGAGTTAACTGTCCAGTTACAGTGAATGGTGGAGAGTTTTCAATTCCAACAATTATTCGGGATGCAAATACCGTTCTGGAGACCCCACAGTCAGAGGAAGCAGCCAATAATTAACGAGTTAGGCATTTGCTCAAAGCAACCCAATGTTTCTTAAAAAACGAACAGGTTAAGAATAATTTAATAATTATAATTTATTCATATGAATAGTAAATTAAAAAATATCTGACAAAAAAAGCAAACAAAGCCCAAAAAATTAGGGCGATTGTATAATATACCGTATTGGCTACGAACGCTCTGATACCCATGATGGATAAAGCAAAACTTGAGTACATCTGGCTCGATGGTTACGAGCCAACGCAAAACATGAGAAGCAAAACCATGGTCCGCAATAATTTTGGCGGAACATTAGAAGAATGCCCAATGTGGATGTTTGACGGTTCTTCCACCAAACAAGCCGACGGCAGTTCGTCCGATTGTCTATTGAAACCAGTCAATATTTTCCCAGATCCTCAAAGGATAAACGGCTACTTAGTTATGTGCGAAGTAATGAATCCAGACGGCACCCCACATCCAAGCAATGGGCGAGCAACCATCGATGACGATGATGATGATTTTTGGTTCGGATTTGAACAAGAATACTTCATCATGGACGTAGATACACAACTCCCTCTTGGATTCCCAGTTGGCGGATATCCAGGCCCTCAGGGACTCTACTATTGTTCCGTCGGTGGGAAAAATACCCACGGAAGAGCACTCGTTGAAGAGCATGCAGACCTTTGTTTAGAAGCTGGATTAAACTTCGAAGGAATCAACCAAGAAGTTGCTTGTGGGCAATGGGAGTTCCAGATATTTGCAAAAGGTGCAAAACAAGCAGGTGACGAACTCTGGGTCGCCAGATACATGCTTGATAGATTAACAGAAAGTTACGGATATTACATCGAGTATCACCCTAAGCCAATCAAAGGTGATTGGAACGGCTCTGGAATGCACGCAAACTTCTCGAATGGCGCAATGCGAGACAAAGGTGGCAAGGAATTATTCGATAGCATTTGTGAAGCCTTCGGACAAAACATCGAACGGCACATGGCTGTCTATGGCGCTCATAACGAAGAGAGATTGACAGGTCTACACGAGACGCAATCTATTGACCAATTCTCGTATGGTGTATCCGATAGAGGAGCCTCGATTAGAGTCCCGGCATCTGTGCCTACCGATGGATGGGTAGGTAGATTAGAGGATCGCAGACCAGCATCAAACGGCGACCCATACAAGATCGGTGCAGTTATTATTGAAACTACAAAGTCAGTATGCTGACGTTATTGAATTTAACAGGAATTTAAAATTTGAAAAATTGTAATTATTTGTTATCCAGATACTGTTGTCCATAGTAATTCCATTGTTCTAAAGTCCACCCCGGGGGTAATCCTTCAGCTGGAATTGGCGGGCCTTGCACGCTTTGGGGTTGTGGCTGAGCATAAACTGCGCTTTCAGATTCAAACAAACCTTCCGTAGAATCGATTTGTGATGGCGAATTTTCTTCACCCTTTTTCCGAACTAGAAGGTAGCCTAAAATTGCGGTAATGAAAACCACAATACCAATTAAAAAGACCGTATTGCTGAATTGGGTCTCAATACTCCTCGAAGGGTCATTCGGATAGGCATCAGCACTATCTGAAACACCATCTCCATCAGAATCTATACAGCCGATTCTATCTTTAGTTGATGTGCCATGCGTGTTGGGACAATCATCGGTATCGGATAGGTTTGCTTGATCCGGGAATCCGTCTTGGTCGAGGTCAGTCCATCTTTCAGGGTCTAAAGTGAATGCATCATTCAAATCACTCCATCCATCACCGTCAACATCCAGGCATCCAAACCTGTCTATTGTAGACGTGCCGAATTGGCTAGGGCAAGCATCACCTCGATTACCAACGGCCAAATCTCCAAATCCATCATTATCAGAATCAATCCATTGAGAGCCATCTTCAGGGAATGCATCAATAGAATCTGCCCATCCATCTCCATCACTATCTAAACACCCCAATATCTGATTCATGGTTGAAGTGCCAAAGATTTCTGGACAAATATCTGGATTGTCGCCATCGAAATTGTCTCCAAACCCATCTCCATCAGAATCCAACCATTGTGTTGGGTCGTCAGGTAAGGCATCAGCCCCTTCAATTACAGTATAATCGAGAAATGGGTCAGAATAACCATCCCCATCAGTATCTCTACATCCGAAACGGTCAATTATTGAGGTGCCGAAAATGGTGGGACAGGCATCACCAAATGTCCCCGATAAATTATCTCCAAACCCATCCTCGTCAGAATCTGCCCATTGAGAGTAGTTATCAGGATAAACATCCTCTTCATCCGCCCAACTGTCACCATCGCTGTCCAAACACCCAACATATTTTCCTAAAGAGGAGGTTCCGAATATTGTAGGGCATCTATCATCGACATCTAAGAATCCATCATCATCATCATCTAAATCTTCACCATCGTCTCTACAACCGTCTCCATCAATGTCGCTAATTGCGGATGAAATAAAACCAAGAGGACTGAAAGGACATCTATCATCGATATCGAATATCAGATCCGAGTCATCATCCAAATCTTCATTTTCATCAATACAACCATCTCTATCATAATCGGTCTCAGGATTACTTGTATATCCGAGAGGACTCCTTATACAATCATCCATATAATCATCTATTCCATCATTATCGTCATCTAAATCTTCGGTTTCATCATTACAACCATCTCCATCATGGTCGGTTGCTGAAGACGATGTCCAATCAGTATTGCCAAATTCACAATTATCAATATCTTCCGACACACCATCTCCATCCCCATCATCATCACAAACATCTCCAATTCCATCTCCATCATAATCAAACTGATTCTCATTTGAGATATTTGGACAGTTGTCTTCACTATTCCGAATATGATCCTTATCTGTGTCGGGATAAGGATCGAGTCTAACAACCTCGTTGCTTTGGCCATCCACGTAATATAATTTTGAGTCAGGGCCAATTTCAAGCCCCATAATGGAACTTGCCTGAGTCTCAACAATTGCTTCAACATTTCCAGATTTTCCATCTGCACTTAATTCTAGAGCCCAAATACTACCGTTTCCATTAGAACTAATGAATAACGAATCTCCATCTAATGCGATTCCACTAGGATTTGAAATACCATTGATGAGAACCCCATATTCTCTACCCGTTATAGCAGAATACTCTTGTAAAGGCTCTAACCTAGAATTGTCATTCATCATGTCAGTCGTAAGGATAGATGTATCGAGGGTGTTAACCCATAGAACACGATTGTTTCCAGTGTCTGAAATGTAAAGAATTCCGTTATTTTTGTCAAGAATCATGTGACCAGGAATGTTTGCGACTCTATCCAATTGTATGTCGGTATGTCTCCTGACGATTCCATCTGAATGGTCATCCATACCTGTATCGTGGTCTTCTTGGAAATCATAATACACAAGATTACCATAATATCCATCAAAATACCAATACGCATTTCCAGAATCGTGAGCAATCCCCATGCCTAATGGCGATTCATGCAGCATATCGGTGTGGCTTCCTAATAACCCATCATTTTGGTGCTCAACAGCAAAGTGACTAAGCGAAGAAGGCCAAAGAGCAGGACCCATGAAATTATTTGGGGAGCCTTGACCGTCGTACGTGTTTCTTGACTCTTGGCCTGTTGCAAACTGATAATCAAACTCAGCATCATACGAGCCAAATGCAATTGAACTAACCTCTTCTAAGAAATGGTTTCTGTAAGCATCGAGGCGCTTCTCAGAATACTGGTTTGATTGGCCAGTGTTGTGAATTATCACTACGCTGTCACCAGCTCTGTTCACAATCCACAATTCGTCATTTCTCGTTTGGGATGGGTGAAACTCAAGGTCTCTTGGCGTACTTAATCCATCAGCCGATGAAGCGACAACCGTCTCATCGAACCCTGTTCCAAATTGAGAAAACTCGTTGTTCAAATCAGAGGAGAAGTCAAAAATTTCCCTTTCCAATTCAAAATTCGATCCTGAATTAGATAGTGGAAATAGGAGAAATACAGCGGCAACGAAAAAAGCGAAACCTCTCGTCATGTTAATAACTAGATATTATTCTTGTTAAGTGTTTGTATCTTCAGGGTTCACAAATTTTTGTATGATGTGTTAGCCGATAATTTCCTGTTTGCGCAATTTTATCACTCCTATCAGCACAGAATTTATTGCAAGTAAAGTAAGTATATTGGCAACTATCATGGCAATTGAATGGATTAAGATACCGTAGATCAACCATAGGCAAAGAGCTATGGTAACAACAACAAAAGTAGGTATAGAAATCCCTTCATGTTTTTTTAGGACCCACACTTCTTTGATTTGTGGTAACCAGGCCACGATACCGAGTAGCCCTGCAAATAACCCAATTGCCTCAATCCAAATCTCAGCCATAAGCCCTGCAATCAAATCACCTGTTTCAATACTTGCAAAAATCAAGATTAGGGAAACTGTTTTTTGATTACAACTACAGCAGAACTCATGGCAAGCGGAGACCAAGCAGTGAAAGACGCTTTGACGAAGTTATCGGATGCGATGAAAGATAGCGGCCAGAACGTCAAAGAATTATTCGAAGAACTAGATTTAGATGGAGATGGAACGATTAACGGCCCTGAATTGTACAAAGGAATACAGTCAAAGGTTGGCGAAAGACTCACTCCAGACCAAATCTCATCTATTATTTCTGCATTTGATACAGATGGAGATAATAGAATAGATGTATCAGAATTGCGAGTTGCATTAGGCTGAACTCGTAATGCATAAAAACAAGACAGGACAGCATTAATATCGGAATATCTCACAAATATTCTTTATTTATCCCCATTCTTTTCGAGGATTGCTGAATTCTATTTTTGAGATATTTGCAAACGGGATAACTCTCGGATTATCCTCTCCAACTACTGCGATTAGTGGACCAGATTGGTCGGAGATAGTTTGTCCGGTTGACAACATTGTTCTCGGACCAGTTATCAATCCTAAGAGGCCTGTGTGAGTAGTAATACAATCACTGCGTTCGAATGGATATTCGAGTATATCTCCATGAACAGTTCTTCCACCGTTCAAATGAATAGTGTCCCAGGTTCCAAAACCTAACAACGTTTCACATAGCTTTTCATCGGGTTTTGTACGATCCATCCTTTCTACCATATTTATGAATCCCATTTCGTCAAAAGCCACAGCGTTCGCATTTTCGGGTAACTGCGACCATTCAAGGTTTTTATTAGAGAACACAAGGACCACTTCGGGGACAAAATTATGCGGACCGCATCGAGAAAAATGCAAATCGACTAATATTCTCCCTTTTCTCGCGGTCCATTCTATAATGTCTTTATGCAGTAATGTAGAACCATTTTTTCTGGTTTGCAAAAATTTACCATCCTCTTGTATATCAAAAGATCCCGACCAATGTTTTTGTTCTATAATTAACAATCTATCCGCTGTAGCGATAACCATGTCAATCTCGCGCCGGCCTCCTTCATCAGGATCAGGAATTCGAATACCTTCAAGGACCAACGCATCTTTTGCAACCGCTCTTGTTAATTTCATTAGTCTAAATTCGGCTAACCTTCCTGAAACGACATGTCCAAATGGCTCAAACGTCATCCTTCGAGAAAAAAATTCAGATAACCTTCCCAAAAATTCACCTCAGTAACGAGTCAACAGATTCGACCACTACATCGACATCAACATCCGACTCTTGTAAATCTTCCAGTGTAGCTTCCCCAGATAGGACGAGAACTGAAACACATCCGGCCCTGTTTGCCATTTCCATGTCGGTGTACAATCTATCTCCGACCATTGCACATTCTTCGGGTGAATAGCCAAGCTCCTCAATCTTGTGCATTATCATCCCAGGATTTGGCTTACCTGTAATGTGAACGGGATCAACCCCTGTAGTGACTTTCAACATCGCAAGATAGGCTCCAACATCAGGCAAGCCACCTTCTGGGGAAGGACAAACCATATCTGGATGACTCGCAACCAAAGGAACTCCTTTGTGGAGATGTATAGAAGCCATTGAAATTTTTTCATAATTAATCTCAGTATCATATCCTAGTACAACATATTGTGGGTTAACATCTCTTACTGTTATTCCCTCATTTTCTAACATTTCACACATACCATCTGTTGCGATTGCATATGTTCTATTTACGTCATTTTGCTTTAACCAAGACAACAAATCATGTGTTGATAGTAATACATCATCGGCTGTACAAGGGATATCGAGCTTGAGCAATTTTTCCACATATTGCGAAACAGAACGAGACGAATTATTGGATAGGAAATATCGCTTTACACCCTTCTCGTCACACCTTTTTAGGAAATCCAAAGCACCGCTAATTAATGATGAGCCCAAGTATATCGTTCCATCAAGATCAAGGAAAACCGCCTTGACATTTTCCAAACTTGAATTCACCAAAACACCTCAGAATAACAATGTCTTTACCAAGAACCATTTAGAATGTAGATTTTCTTGAGCTTCTTTACTGGCAATCATTTCGGTCATCATATGCTGAATTTCCGGTTTTCTACCGGCCTTTCCTACAAACCAATTCAGTAGCCACTTTTTACGACTCATTTTTTGCATTTTAAACGAGTTTGTTAGCTCAGGACCAAGGGCCGCCCATAATTCATCTTGGTATTCTTTCATACCTCTGTTTTCAATAACGTGCCGGGCGGCCATCTCTCCACTCACGAGAGCGTTACCAACGCCCTCTCCGGAAAAAGGATCGACCAAACTTGCCGAATCGCCAATTAGCAACGCCCCTGGCGCATATGCTCTCCGTGGTTGATTTATCTCTCCTTTCCGCGGACTACCAAACGGAAGTTGCCACCCCTTACCAGTTCCTTGGATCATTTTCGCATCAGCGAACCTGTCTTTGAAAAGAGGATGATTTTTGATGACGTCAGCTTGTAATGCCTTCAATTTCTTTTTTTGTTTATCGAGTAAACCCAGCACCATGCCAATTCCGACGTTTACCTTCCCTTCACCGAGAGGGAACAACCAGAAGTAACCAGGTATGACATCATCAACAAAATGAATCTCGATATTTCCTGCATCTCCTTCACATCCTTTGACACCAGACCAATATTCTCGATATCCTCCACAATAATGCATTCTATCGACCAATTCTTCTTTTGCAAGATCTTTCACAATCTTCCTCGCCACAGGGCATTGATAACCACCTGCTCCTATTGTCCACGGGGCGTGATAATTTCTCATCTCGCCCTTTTTACCGCCAATCCCCACGGCAACCCCAGTAATTGTTCCAGCATCATCGAAAACTTCAGTGACAGTTGCGCCTTGTATTACTGCACCATTATTTTCCAAAACTAATTCAGTAGCTCTATCGAAAAGTAACCAGTCGAATTGCTGTCTAGGTAGCGAATATCCCGCTTCTAACTTTTCAACCTCTTCTTCTGGTAATGGAACAGTCACTTCATTTCCATTGGGAGAGGAAAATACAATTCCGGTTACACGGAAATGAGGGGTGGATTCTAATTTTGCTTTGACACCTAAAGCCTTCACATGGCTAAGCGATTTTCCACCTACCGCATCACCACAAATTTTGTCGCGAGGCCACACCCCTTTTTCGACGAGGAGGACAGATTTCCCCTCCATGGCGAGATATGATGCCGCAGCCGCTCCACCCGGGCCTCCACCAACGACAATACAGTCGAACGACTCACCGTCTGCCGGGATTTGCCCGGTTTCTATGGGGGAGTCCCAGAACCTATCTTCCGCCATGATTGTCCATAGCGCATTAGGCTCAAGAGCATATTCACTAAATCCGTATGCAAAAATAAAGAAGATTACCGAGATTATCAATAACTTTGGAGGCCATCCCATGATATGCCAACCAAGAGACAGGCGATACTCGGCCTACTCTTAGTTACTCTTTTTTGGGGAGGGACCTTTGTTTGGATGAAACAGATTATGTCTGCTTTGACCCAAGAAATAGAGACTTATGGTAAGTCAGGAGTGGTATCTACAATCGTTGCTTCAAGATTTTTACTTGCGCTAATTGTTTTATTAGCGATTTCATCTCGAGCTAGAGGCGGATTAAAGTCGATAGATGACTGGAAAGGAGGCCTTCTAATTGGTTCATTGATGTTGGGCGGTTTCGTGTTACAGATGATCGGAATCGCATCAGTCTCCCCCGCAGTATCTGCATTCCTTACATCACTATATGTTGTGTTTACAGCGTGTTTCTCAATTTTTATATCGGATAGGAAACCGACGAGGATGATGATTTTTGGAGTAATATTGGCCACAGTTGGAGCGGGATTTATCGATGGCCCACCGCACATTGTTTGGGGCATAGGCGAATTTCTAACTATCATTAGCGCCGTATTTTTTGCAATCCATATAATCTACACAGATTCTGTTACTCGCCAGAGAGATCCTATTGCAATTACTGCAACATCATTTGTAGTTTTAGTCTTGGGCGCATTGCTGATGATGTTGGCATTCACTGGAGGTTTTTCTGTAGTTGAATCGACTTGGCAAGATGGGGTGATAATTCCCCTGATTTGTCTTGGCCTTCTCGGCTCATTAGTGTGTATTCTCGTCATGAACCTCATGCAGAAATATCTCAATCCAACTCACGCTGCGATAATCTATTCATTTGAACCGGTATGGGCGACATTGTATGGATGGTCTGTTGGACTTGTTGAAATAAAAATCTGGCTGGTTATGGGCTTACTATTGCTAGCCGGTAACATAATCGTAGAATTTGATGAAAACAAAGAAGGCGATCATCTGAGCGATGATGCCTTACCAGAGTAATCATAGAACGAAACCATTGTCTGCGTATTCGAAACACCACCTACTTTCGATAATCCGTCTAGAATAGCATCCCCAAGCGAATCCATTGACGGACTTACAACCTCGATTAGTAAGTCCCAGTCTCCTGCTATTACATTGCACCTAACTACGTAGGGAAATTGACAAATTTTTTGCGCTACCGACCGCCTATCCACATTCCCTCTTTCACATCGAGCAAATATGAATGCTCTGAGGTCATAACCCCAGGCCTTTGCATCTATGTCTACAGTATACCTTTGAATCACACCTTCACTCTTTAGTTTGACCATTCTATCGTGTGTTGTAACCCTAGCCAACCCCAGAGCCTCTGCAATCGATGTTACAGATGCCCTAGAATCCTGTTTTAACAATTCAATTATCTTCAAATCGTTAGAATCCAACTTCATATTTGATACGAATAGATTTCTAATAATCAAATATTCCGTCATATTGTCGGCATTTCCACAGGAAATAGAGGTATTTTCCGACATCGGGGAGTAGAACATTGCGAATTGTTCAAGAGCGAGTTAGTATAAACAACAAATGGGAAGACCTATGTCCGACAAAAAGAGATTTGCATCGAGAGCGGTGCATTCGGGAACGCAACACATCGAAGGAGCAGTAAATACTCCCATTTTCCAATCTTCAACCTACCAACTTACCGATGAACGGTATCAAGGTTGGGCTAACGGAGCCCAGCACACACTACTTTATGCAAGACTTTCGAGCGTAAACTCCGAAGCGGTTGTCCAGAAATTATGTGCTCTTGAAGGCGCTGAGGATGGCGAATTATTTGCAAGTGGCATGGCAGCAATCTCAACCACTCTAATGGGACTTCTATCACACGGAGACCATATAGTCGCAAGCTCTGACGTCTATGGAGGAACATACGGGCTGATGACAGAAGAACTCCCAAGGTTTGGAATCTCCACGACTATGGCGGATATGCAAGATCCATCTTCATATGAATCTGCAATTCAGGAAAATACAAAGATGCTATACATTGAAACTATAACAAATCCAGTGATAAAAATATGTGATATAGAAGCCATGGCGGATATTGCAAAAAGACACAATCTACTGTTAGTCATCGATAATACATTCGCATCACCATGGGCTTGCAGGCCTATATCAATGGGCGCGGATTTAGTGATTCATTCTACAACAAAATACCTAGGCGGACATTCTGATATTGTTGGAGGAGCAATAGTTGGGAGGGCAGATTTAATCGCACAACTATTCCCCAAGAAAGTTCATTTTGGAGGCTCACCCGATCCCCACAATTGTTACCTTCTAGAAAGAGGAATGCGTACACTCGCTGCAAGAATGCCAATACACTGCTCAAATGCAGCAGAAATAGCAAAGAGATTGCAATCACATGAATTAGTAGACGTAGTTCACCACCCGAGCCTCGATACGCACAGGGATTACGAAATTGCAAAACGAATAATTCCAAAGGGGACCGGAATGATTGCGTTTACTGTAAAAGGGGGAGACGAGAAGGCTCTGAAATTCATGCGAGGTTTAGATATGATTTTTGAAGCTACAAGCCTTGGCGGCGTGGAAAGTTTAGTTGAATGCCCATTTAACTCCAGTCACATGTTTATTCCTGAAGATGTAAGGATAGCTGCAGGATTAGGGCCAGGGTTTGTGCGTATGTCGATTGGAATCGAAGATGTTGAAGACCTCTGGGACGACATCTATACGGCACTATCTAAGGTGTGAACCTAAGGAAGGGGCTCAATTTGGCCAGTTGCTTTTCGAAGATCTTCTAATGATGTTTTGAAATCCACATCTTCATCATTTACGACGGAGTTTCCACAATCCCATACGGTTTTCGCCGCCGCGCTCCAGGCAGCCCCCCTCTCTCTCGCATTTGGTGAGAAATGCCAGTCTTGACCAGTAGATTTGTTACAAGCAAGAAGCCATGCCCAAGCGGCAGATTCGCTATCTATATCCTTATGCTTAGACATCGCAATTTTTTCTGCTTTGCCCATTCCATCAACAAGTCCAGTGATTGTTAGATCGTAAATTAATCCTACTGGGCCAGAAATTTCTCCCTGCCTGTATGGGAATTTATCTAAAACGTCAGATTTTGAGATTTTGTCTTGTATGTCTTTCAAGAATTTACCAAAGGCCCGCTTTTTCGTATTTTGCGCAACCCATAGCTCATCAGCCATCTCTTCAGAAATACCGATGCTTACAAGACCCTCTTTTCCGTAATCATTCCACAAGGCAGACAAAACGTCATTACAAGAATTAGCCGCAATTTCCAACGCATCACCTTCTCGCTCATCGGTTTTCCCTCCCTGTCCAATTCTAATTCCCGAGTTATTTGCTAATTGCATCATCTTAGTAGCCAGCTTCTTTTCTAATTCAGAACCGTTTAGTTCAGGAGCAACATCTTCCACATTTTCAAACCATTTTTCTCCGACTATGTAGCCACTCGGAATATGATGAATTACGGTTAATTTAACTCTCTTTCCAATGGATCCCTCATCTAACGTTAAGCCCATCCAGGCGTCTAAAATTCTGTCAATTGCTTCCTTTGCTTCATTTTGACCCGATCCTTCAGGATACCAAACTGCATCAGGTTTCATCACATTTGATAGGTTAGGAGGGAGCATTGACAAGGCTAAGTCGTGTATAAACGAGGTTTTACCTTTATTTTTTGTCAACTCCTCGAAACCGATTGCAACCTTGTTGCCGTTTATGAAATTCAGAACGAGGTACCCTTCTCCAGCCATCTCATTATTCGATACGGATTCTAAATCAAGGCCTTTTGTAGCCCATATTCCATCTCGGTTATTGAAATCAAACCGCGACCTCGAAAGTACATCAGCAAGCCAACCCTCTGGTAATTTAGGTTCTGGTCCAGAACAGACAAAGCCCCCTTGCCATGAGAAGAAGAAGTAACCACGCTTTGCATGCTCTTCCCATGGAAGCATTCGCATTGTAGGGAGGTGGTGATTTTGTATTCCTGCAAGATACATGACTTTTCCATCACCTTTTCTTACAAATGATGCGCTTCCAAAGGATTGATGCTTGTAGTCACCAACAATTGAAATCTCTTTTTCATGGGCCGCTACTAAAGAACCAGCCAGCGCCTTTCCAACGGGGTCTCCACGTTTCGCCATCATTCTTTTTGATAGGAATTTTACATCGTTTCGCCTTTGCAGAATTTTCCTTAATTCGGTAAGAGTTTTTGATACGGGATCAACTCTCCCCCACTTGAGCTTTCCAGTCCAAGTCATAGCCGGAAGTAAGGATTCACCCTCTTCCAATAATTTGTCGAGATTTTTCCTCAACCGCTTTTGAGTATCGAGGTTTGCCTGTTTTGTTCCACGCATTCTCATACGTTTTTTTTGGCCAGGAAACTCGACTTTACTCGGTTGCGCCATAACCTACCCACCTATGCCCCCATGTTCAGTCCTTCGACCATCTGGAAAGTGCCTTTTTTTCAGTATCACTCAACTCAGCAGGAATAATTAGACAATGCAGTCTTCCGTATTCGAAATTAGATAAATCTTCGACATTTGTATATGCAATTACTTGGTCTTCTGTTCCCATATCACTACATAGGACAACTGGTAATCTTCCAATTTCTGAACAAATTGATCTACAGGCATCAATTTTTAGGAGGTCATAATTCGTATCTCGTGGAAAATCATCGACCGAATTTAGTAATTTTTCAGACATTAAAACAAGAGAATTACTCGCATTTATAGGGCTCATGGGGATTTGTTTACCAACCCCTTCTCCAGTAGGGTCTAAATCGAGTAATACAAGAGTGTGTAAATTTTGTATTCTATTTGTAGCAATAACTTCCAGTGGCGATGTTGCGACCCAGCCGTTGTATGGATATGTCAGAGTAGTTTGCCTCCCAAATTTGTAGTTTGATAGGCCAACGGCACCGGTTACTAAACCAGTAATCGATGTGCCATGAATAACTCTACACACAACATCATTCTCTATTGCTTGCAACTGTAGGTCAACATGAGTGGTAGCTTGTAATGGATCTCCAACAACTAAAACTGCAACGGAGGAAGTTTTCGATAGATTAAGAATTTCAATAGGATTTTCAATTTCAGGACGCATAACGGTTTTAATTTCCCCAATTTCTTCTTCTAACTCTTTGAGATGCGCTTCACTCCATAACGCAGTATAGGATTCATAGAATCGATAGTCCGCATTTTTTGACGCCTCAAAAGCCTCTAACGACATCCCTTTGACTCCACCAAGTCCTATGCCGATTAGAATCAATTCAGCCGTCATCCTCAAACACAACCTTCGCTTGGACTTAGCGAAGACAATGCGTCATTTGAGCGTGCCGAGCAAAAAAACCGCCTTTTGGCGAGAGAAACTAATCAGTCTAAACTGGTTTGCTCACGGTTATGCAATACACAATCTTGGTGATAGGAGGGGCTTGCCTTTGAACAATGATGCCCCAAGAGAAATCGATGGACTACCTATCGTCGAGCTTGAGCCAATTACGGGCGGGCCAAAGCACTGGACCCAACGTCTAGACCTAGAACTGTATGAAAAGTATAGAGAATTTTGGCCGATGAGCCATGACCAAATCGGGGACGTTGTGATTATAAAAATTCCAGACGAGGTCTCCACTTATCGCGGAATAATCGCCGACGCAATCATCGCCCAACAACCAAATGTCAGAATTGTATGCGCGGATAATGGAGTTAAAGGAGAATTCCGCGTACGGGATTTGGAAATTTTATCTTACACAATTTCAAATTCGACCAAGACAAAAGTCAGAGAAAACGGAAATGAATTTTACACAGACCCTGGAAGAGTATACTATTCACCTAGACTTGCTACTGAGAGGCAAAAAACGATTACTACTGCGAAGAAATTATCCCAAAAACTCGGCAGAGCAATATCAGTTTGTGACCCATATGCAGGGGTGGGTCCAGCATTGGTCCCACTTTCAAAAATCGATGAAGTTGGGGAAATATATGCCTCAGACCTAAACCCTGATGCTTACAAATTGCTAAAAGAAAACCTTCCCGGTTCATGGGTTACTTGTGAGGATGCAAGAAACCTCTCGAAACAAATTCCAAATTGTTGTGATTTACTACTCGTCAATATTCCTCATTCCACTTTGGACCACCTACAACATTTAGTTGGATTACTGAAAACTGGACATAATGTAGTAATCAAAGGTTGGACAATCGTAGAGGAGTCAGAGATTTCTACTATTGAAAATAGAATTAATGAGATATTTCGCTCCGAACAAATCCAAGATTTGAAATTCGATGTTCAGAAATCTTACTCCCCAACCGAAATGTATGCCAACTTCGAGCTCGAAATTATAATCTGACAGCCGTTTATTTGATGAACATCCACAACATCGCAATTAACATGCAGACCAAAGTTAGGTGTCAGTGCGGTGCTGAAAGCGATATCTCAGGAGTCAGCCCAAGGCTGAATGGTATCGATGTTTATTGTACGGTTTGCGGGACAGTGACAAACCACGACATATCCTGAACCAATCTGGTCCTCTTTCCATTACATTCTAGCCCATTAATGCAGTAGATTTATTCGAAATCATCACGCTTGACTGCCACAATTATTGCGAACAAAACTAGGACCTCAACAAACCCAACAGGGTAAGGTAGGAAGGATGAATCGCCCTCGTTGCTTTTTATTTCAATTACAGACGTAGGCGTATAATCATCCAATGTAATCATTGCCCAATCGAGGTCTCGAGGCAAATCAGCGGTTAGGAACTCATGGCCGTCATTGTTGATCAGAAAATCATCTTCAATTCGGATTCCAAACCAACCATCGTGGTATATCCCCGGTTCCACGGTAAGTGCATCCCAAATCATCAATGGTTGCTCATTGTAATTCAGCCCAAATAATGGGTCAGAGCGAGTGCTTGATAGGAGAGGGGGCTCATGTACACATACACCAAAACCATGACCTAAACTGTGAATAAACAAATCGCCGAACCCCTGCTCTTCAATATGCGTTCTCGCGATGTCATCTGGAACCCATGCTGGAGTTCCAGCCTCTAATACTGGGAATGTTAGGTTTTGAGCATCGTACACAGCCATGTACGAATCGATTATGGTTTGATTTGTAGTTCCGCCTACAATGTATGTACGCGTCACGTCACTAACCCAATCGTTAACCCTTGCCCCTAAGTCAACAACGACGACGTCTCCCACTTCTACAATTTTGGGCCCAGCACCATTATTTTCAGGGTCGCCATGAGGTATTGCACCATTTGCCCCAGAAGCAACAATAGTGTCAAACGATGGCCAATTCGGATTAGACCCGTTTTCTACCATCGCACGGTCTATTTCATCGGCGATTTGCCTTTCAGTTAGTTCTTCACCATTCAGAACCTTCCAGAGTTGATATCTTGCAACTTCCTGTCCTATTGACGCTAATCTTACGGATTCTCTAATCGACTCGTCCTTGTCAGGAGAAATCCCGGTTGGAGAGGGAAACCAACCATTTAGGGCCCGCTCCACCTCTGTCTCACAAGCTACTGCAATTGGACTCACCAAAATTAGAATCAACAAATACGCAATAACTCGCACAAAGATGTCGTGCACATTATCATTGAAGAACGATTCGCAAGGTCGAGAAATGTCTATCAGTATAGCATTTGGCGCCCGTGCCGGGAATCGAACCCGGGTCGAGGCATCGACAACGCCTCATGATAACCGCTACACCACACGGGCAACAGGTTGCCGAGCGGCAACCGCTATTTAAGCCCCGCTCTGTGGGCTACACGGTGGGGGAACATGGCCGACAAAAAAACCTCAGCAGAAAAAACCAGAGAAGATGAACAAAACGCTGCAGCAGACGATATGTTTGGTGGCGCATTTGGAGGTTTGGACCAGATGGAAAC
>JAYPOA010000019.1:0-8631 GCA_038130705.1 Methanobacteriota archaeon
GTGGCATCTCTGGTGGAGCTGGTGGCATCTCTGGTGGAGCTGGTGGCATCTCTGGAGGAGCAGGAGGCATTCCTGGTGGAGCAGGAGGCATTCCTGGTGGAGCTGGTGGCATTCCTGGCGGTGGTGGCGGGGTGGTTTGTTCTTCTTCGGTCATTTTTCTTCCTCCCTAATGGTATGACGGCGTATCGCCATCAATGCACAGCGTATAACCATTTTGAGTAATTAATCACCCGAAAAATTCTGTTTTTACAATAACGGTAGGTTGATGAGGTAACTAGGTTGCCCACAATCATGGTCGGTTTAGATTCATCATCGCCTCCAGTGATTTTTGTTGTGGGTACTGCCGGTGCTGGAAAATCCTCTTTAGTTACATCATTCCAGAGATGGAGTCGATTTATTGAAACTGAAGTTATTGCGGTTAACTTAGATCCGGGAGCAGAGAGAGTTCACTATGATGCAGAATTTGATGTGAGAGATTTAATTTCCCTAACTGAAGTAATGAATGAATATGATTTGGGACCAAATGGTGCTCAGATATTAGCTGCAGATTTAGTAGCAGCACAAGCAATGGAAGTAGCAGATGAACTTCATTCATTATCAGGAGAACTAATGGTAGTAGACACGCCAGGCCAAGTTGAGTTGTTTGCGTTTAGAGAAGCATCCTCCCACTTAATTGAAGTCTTAGGACAAGATCAAGCTGCAATCATTTATCTGTTCGACCCAATGCTATCTAGAAGCCCTTCGGGATTTGTATCACAAATGCTACTTTCAAGTATTGTTGAATTTAGATTGGGCCTACCCACCAAGAATTTCCTTTCTAAATCAGATCTTCTTGATGAGGAAGAACTTGAGAAAATTTTAGAATGGTCTGAAAGATTGGAGATCCTTGAATTAGCCTTGTATGATGAGGCTGGTGGACAACGAACAGAGTTCGCAATTAACCAATTAAGGATGATGCAACAATTCTCCCAAACTCCAGGACTCACTCCTCTTTCAAGCGAAACTGAAGATGGTATGGCTGATGTGCTGACCTTCGCTCAAGCATTGTTTGGTGGAATGAGTGACGCTAGGGATGGATTTGCTCAAGATATTGAACATGAGAGAAATTAATGCGATTTAACTTTGAACTGTCCACATTTCCGAGCATTCATGGCAGAGCATCTATTGGCTATTGACGACGTTGCAGAGGACTTTGAATCTATACTGAAGTGGGCTATAGAATTCAAGCGTATGTGGAAGGCTGGCGATGAAATCGCATTGAATTTCACACCACTTGCAGACTTAGCAGTTGGTTCTATTTATGAAAAACCTAGCACAAGGACTCGAGTTTCCTTCGAAGTTGGGATTTCCAGACTCGGAGGTTACCCACTAACTCTTTTGAAAAATGACATACAATTAGGGAAATCAGAATCGATTGGGGATACAGCAAGTGTTCTATCTAGATATCTGGGAGCAATTACATACAGATGTTTTGGACACGAGGATGTAGCCGAGTTGGCCGCTAATTCAGACGTTCCTGTTCTCAATGCTCTATCGCAAAAACACCATCCGTGTCAAGCAGCTGCCGACCTGATGACCATTTTGGAGCACTTCCCAGAAAATGAGGACCTTTGTGTAAGTTGGGTAGGAGATGGAAACAACGTGCTACATGACCTAATGCTTGCTTGTGCAATGCTTGGAATTGATTTCACTTATGCCATTCCAAAAGGATACGAGCCTGCAGAAGATGTTGTTCAAAGAGCTAAAGATTTTGCAACCGAGAATGGAAGCAGATTGGAAGAATTTAATGACCCTGTTCAGGCGGTGAAAGGTACAAATGTGATCTATACAGACGTATTTATTTCAATGGGAGAAGAAGAAATGAAGGACAAAATGAATGCTTTCGACGGTTTCCAAGTAAACACGGATTTAGTTTCCAATGCTGATGAAAATTGGGCATTCATGCATTGCTTACCTGCTCACAGAGGAGAAGAAGTTACGGATGATGTAATGGACCATAAGAATAGTGTCGTGTTCGACCAAGCAGAAAATAGAATGTGGGCTCAAATGAGTTTATTGTCATATTTTGTAGACAATGGAGCCTGGGCTGCAATGGGAGATTTAATGGGTATTGGATTCTAAGTTAGAGAATGCTAACTTGTAGTGCAAATGCGATTAAACCCAGTAACATACCTACCCTTATTTTTTGTTGAGCAGCATAGTCTTCACCCCTAAATAGCGGGCCGTTTAATGAAAACATAATGAAAATAGCAGGGCCATGGAATAGAATTTGGTGATATTCGAACGGCCCATACAAATGAGCAAGGCCGAGTGTAATCATTGATAACAAGACAAAAACGTAAGCAACAGCCCTTGCGTTATCTAGACCAATTCTCATTGGAAGTGTGTTTCTGCCTTCATCGGTTTCCATGTCTTCACAATCTTTGACAATCTCTCTTGCTAGATTTGCAAAAAATGCGACGATTGAAGCATAGATGACTATTGTAGTATCTACTTTAGATACAGCCGCTGCTCCGAATAATATAACCGCTCCAACCATCAAAGAAATTGCCACATTACCAATGAAACCTGAATTTTTCGTTTTAGGACCTGAATCATATGTATACATCAAAAGGAAAGCTGTCAGCCAAATGATAGATACTGGAATTGGATCTTTAGTAGCGTTTGCACCAATCGCCATCAACAGCAAACTTAGGAATGCAAATCCGTAGGCTGTTTTCTTGGCGGATTCGATAGATATCCTTCCAGAGGGTATCGGCTTGTGTGCTTTGCTGACTCTGTCGACATCTACATCCGATACGTCGTTGAGTGTATTTCCTGCTGCCATAAAACAAACTGCAGAAGTGGTCTGAAGGGCTACGAGGGCCACAGATTGGTTAGACCAATCACCACTGAGGGCGAGATGAGCACCGATTGGTACTGCAATTGTAGCCAGTACAACATTTTTTGGTCGAGAAAGCTCAACTACCTCGCGCCACATCAGACCTAGGGGGATGATAGAGGTAAATGGTCAGTTCGATGAAAGTGCCCATATACAGACTCTTTCGCGGAAACCCGCCATTGTTACACCCTCAGTGACTCCTAACTTCTGAAATCTTGAATCTCTGGCCAGTACGTTTCCAATTTGGTTCATGGTTGCACCCCACCTGAATCTACTGTTTACATGCTCGAGTATTTGGCCCGTGTCTGACTCGCCATTTTCCTCAAGAAATACTACTATTTCGTTTCGCAACCTCCCAGTTCTACCCATCAAGCTTCACCCCTGGCTCTTTTCTGAAGGTTGTTCCACGTGCTGGAAACTTCGATCGCGAGAGGTTTCCAATCCCATTCAACATCAGTCCAGACTATGTGTGTTCTAAACTGACTATTTGTCTGTGCTACTTTTTTACTCGGAGTGAAATCCGAGAATCTCATTTTTTGTTGCATGAATCTTACTAATCACGACCAGTATATGAATGAAGGAAGTGGACAGATGGATAAAAGTGAAACTAATAATTCGCTAAACTGAAAGCCTATTATCACTTTCACTTTTTGTGAAAATGAACCTATGTTAAACCCGGTCAGAATAAATACGGGTGACAATTGGGCGTGATGTCGCTCGTGTAGTGTAGTGGCCCATCATGAAGGCCTCTCGAGCCTTCGACCCGGGTTCAAATCCCGGCACGAGCACCATATTATCAAAAATACTCAATATTATAGAGTGGTAATCTGACCAGTGCATATGGTCAAGGTTGGAGATGATGCACCGAATTTCACATTAACCGGTACAAACAGAGAGACATATTCTATTTCTGATTACAAAGGACAGAAAGTTGTTCTTGCATTCTATCCAGCAGCATTTACCGGCGTGTGTACAAAGGAAATGTGCATGTTTTCTGATTCACTCTCTTCTTTAACTGATGCAAATGCAGTAGTTTTTGGCGTATCTGTAGATGCACCCTTTGCCAACAAAGCTTTTGCAGATAAGTATGATATCCATTTTGAATTACTATCTGACGTGCACAGAACCATGATCAAAGATTATCACATGGAATTTGAAAATTTCGTCATTGATGGATATACTGCAGCAAATCGGGGAGTTGTAATCGTCGATGAAGATGGTAAAATCGGATATTTCTGGGTTGCAGAAAATTTGGGATTAGAACCTAATTACGAAGAAATACTCCAGTATTGTAATTCTTAAGATGAATTAACCCAATCCTCATAATTGCTGTTTGCCTCAACAGATTGGATTAAAATCTGAGGCACTTCATATGGATGTAAGTGCTTGATTACTTGAATGATTGAATCTATATTTGTGCTTGAAACTTTGACACTAATCGACCATTCTTTTTCGTGCTGTATTTTTCCTTCCCATTCGTAAGTTGATGAAATCTCATGTTGTTGAACACATGCAGCGCCTGCTTCAACAAGTGATTGTGCGAATGATGTCACTTCGAATTCTCGCATTGAAATTGGAAGTGTAGTTTTGATGATGTTAATCATTGTACCACTTCAAAATTCGTACTTAACACCAGTTAATTCTTCACTTAGTTCCCACAACTTCTTCGCAACTTTTTCATCCATTGCCTTTTCGTTAATTGTGGATTTTCCAATTTTCCCCCAAGCATCAAGCGGTCCTGTTGGCCCCCAGTAAACACAATCGTTTGCGAGGTCTGAAGTCGCAGCAAATAAAGTGGATTTTGCTCCGGTTTTTGCCCGCATTGCTATGACATTTAACAAACGCCAAAAGATAGAATATCTTTGCAATTTTGTTCTTGAATACCCCGGGTGTGAACCAAATGATTTGACATCGATACCTGACGACTTTAGTCTTCGGTCAAACTCGATTGCAAACATTAGATTTGCTAATTTGCTTTGACCATATGCAGGCCATTTTCTGTATTTGCGAGATTTGTAATTTAGGTCGTCCAAATTAATGTCCCCCATATTGTGAGCTATACTTGAAACTGTGACTACTCTACTTCCAGGAGTTCCTTTTAGAAGCGGGAATAATTTGCCAGTTAGCGCAAAGTGACCTAAGTGGTTGGTTCCTATCTGCAATTCAAATCCGTCTTTGGTTTCAGATTTTGGAGGAATCATTACACCTGCATTGTTTACAAGAATATCCAAGTTTTTGTATTTCACAAGAATCTCGTCAGCAAATCTTCCAATACTCCCGAGATCTGCTAAATCCAATTCCATTACGTGGATCATTGTGCCTGGGTGTTTTTTCAACAACTTTTCACGAGCGGCTTTGCCCTTCTCTATGTTGCGACAAGCCATGATAACGATAGCATCTCTCGATGCAAAGCCAGATGCCATGTGATATCCAATACCACTATTTGCTCCAGTTACGATTACAACCCTTAGAGAGAGGTCCTGCATCATGTTAGGTTTCCATTTCACAAGGCAATTCAAACCACTACTTGCCTTCAAAGTTATGCTTTTACTAATCGATTTTGCCATTTACGTGGCTAATTGAGGTCACTCCGAATTAGGTAAAGGGCAAACTTATTCACTAAATCGGTCAACATATTACAATGGGTCCTGAAAGTGAGTTTGTTTGGTTCCTAATTCTGGGTGCTTGGGCAGGACTTATTGTATTAGCAATTAAACCACTGCATGGCTATATGACGTCCAAAGGAATGGAAAATATGGTAGCGGTGTACTACAACCGAAAAGTAGCGCACATGGTTTCTGGAGGAATTCCATTAATCATGGTACCAATAGTTTTCACCGACCCTATTTGGCCACTACTGGGAGGGATTCTTGGGGGAATTGGGCTAGCAGCTACTCACATTATGGATAGGCGACTATATTGGATGCAGACCGAACAAAACATGAATGATGCTACCTTTGCGTTCATGCTTGGAATTTCTGTATTTGCTCTTTGGCACTACCTAAATGACCCATGGTTGGCAATATTACCAGCATTATTCATGGCATATGGCGACGGCGTGACTGGAATTATTCGAAACAAGTTATTTGCAAAGAGAACAAAAAGTGCTTGGGGAAACCTTGGGATGGCTATCCTTTGTATTCCGCTTGGATACTTTATCGGGAAAAGTGCGGACCCTTCAATACCAATCTGGGGGGCTCTATCAGGTGCAGTTGCATCCTTTGTTGAAAGATACGAGTTTGGTCCGATTGATGATAACGTACTGATAGTAGTCGCATCATGTGCAATAATTGCGCTCGGGGTTTACCTCGGACCAATTTAGTTTGCGAGTTGGTTCAACATGTCCTCAATAGTCTCAGGATTTGCTTCCTTGTCTTTGTTGGAAACACAATTCCTTCCAAGTACTATGCAACCCAGATAGGAAAACATCTGACGCATTGCCATAATTACGTGGGCTCCACCACCGCCGCTGTGAGTTGCAAGGCCTAGCTTCCTTCTATTGAATAAGGCTCGGAAATCTTGCCATTCTGTGCTCAACCACGCTACAGCATTGTTAAGGGTTGGAGGCATAGATCCATTGTATTCTGGTGCGACAATAACCCAAGAATCTGCTGAGGAAAGTGCAGATTTCAATTCAGCCATTCCAGGAACTACATCGAGTTCTTTTGACCTTGCAACCGTAAACATCGGCATATCCAATTCAACTAAATCGATTACGCTCGCTTCGTGGCCCATTTCTTCTGCCTTTGCCGCAAAAAGTTCTGCAAGATTTTTGTTGTTATCTGATGTTGCTGAAAGCATCAATAGTTTCGCCATGTAGTGAGGCAAGGGGTCTCGGTTCTCAAATGTGTGCATTCAAGAGAATAATCATAATATTACTCAATTATTCTACAAGGTACTATTTAGCACATCATTCTATATTTTTTTAAAAATGGTGGAAACATATGGCCTCTCGCCACCTCTAGGATTGATGTGAACATGCCTTCTAGATTCTATCAATTCCCAATCCTCGGATAATAAATCGACAAGCATTTGCTCGTCATATGTATACAAATCTAGGCCACAGCACATTTGGGCGCCATCCGTTGAGAAGGTCTCTATAACTGCATATCCTCCATTTTTAACTGCAGAATTAAGGTTTGTAACGTAGGTATCTCTTTCATCCTTATCAAGCAAAAAATGCAATACAGCACGGTCATGCCAGATGTCAAATTCACCTAGATCCAATTTATGTGTAAGATTTGCCTCTATGTATTTGATTTCAGAAGAGTATTTTAGTTTTAGATTTTCTATTGCGATTCGTGAAATATCTAAGGCTGTGACTTGATATCCATTTTCGATTAGATCTCTCAATAACGTTGTAGCACCCGCTCCAACGTCAATAATTGTCTTACCTTCGCATTTTCTTATCAGTTCTAATGACACATCATGCGTTGACTGATACCAACCTAATTGGGTTAAATCTGCGCCGTCATACGCCTTATCCCAATGCGCTTGGTCACTCGGCACATCTCCACCTCAGTCGAAGGTAATGTCCACTTCCATATTTTCACTAACTGAATGACATACAGGGCAGTTACAACCTTCAGTAATTAACCATGAACGGTCTTCAGTTGAAAGATGATTTGGTAAGGAGATATTAATTTCCAATTTACCAACTCTCCGAGGATTTGCTTCCATTGACTTCTCGACTGTACCTTTCATTCCAGATATATCGATATCCTTTGATTGTGCCCGAATTCCAACTATTGTCATAATGCAAGTCAGCATAGAAGTAGCTAACAAATCAGTCGGAGAAAATGATTCTCCTTTCCCCATGTTGTCAACTGGCGCATCGGTTATCAATTTGGTTCCGGAAGGGCCGTGAGTGGCAGTACATCGCAATTCTCCGTCATATGACGCTTCTATTTTTACCAATTTTAATCCTCCAAATTTATGTCATGGCCCATTCTATCAGCTTTGGTTTGAAGATAATCAATATTATCTGAACCAACACCTGCAATTAGGGGCATTCTCTCTACAACATTGATTCCATAATCCTGAAGTTGCTTCACCTTATCAGGATTATTTGACAATAAGCAGACATCAGTAACGCCTAATGCATCTAACATAGTACTAGCGATTTGATAATTTCTAGCATCACCTGGTAAGCCTAACATTAGGTTTGCATCAAGTGTGTCTGCACCTTTGTCCTGTAAGTGATAGGCCTGAATCTTTGCATGCAATCCTATTCCACGACCTTCCTGACGCAAGTATAGAACAACTCCCCAACCCTTTGATGCAACAGCTTGTAAGGCGGCTTCTAGTTGTGGACCACAATCACATCTTAATGAACCAAAGGCATCGCCAGTTAGGCATTCTGAGTGAACTCGAACCAAAACCGGGTCTGGGCCCTTCATGTCACCCATTGTCAATGCTACGTGGTCCATTCCTGAATTTTCTTCATTGAAAACTTGGATTTTGAACAATCCGTACGGAGTCGGAAGGTGTGCTTCACTGGGTATGTCATCTAATGTCATCTGCACACCTCGATAATGAACTTAATCTCTCCTGATACTTTTATGATATCAACTAATCTATGCCCTAAACGATCAATCAAAATCGGGACGTCATGAAGAGTTTCTGGATCGTCGGCCAGTAATTCCAACACCTCGCCCTCATTCATTTTCTCCAATGATTTTCTGGCGTGCCGAACAGGAACTGGGCAATAATGACCGAGCACATCTAGACGATGGGTCGGCTCCATGAGT
>JAYPOA010000019.1:8731-26368 GCA_038130705.1 Methanobacteriota archaeon
GGATTAATTCAAGAATTTGAAGCATGGATTTGGTTCGAACTTACGAATTTAATTTACGGACCAGGGACTGCAATTCTTTCAGATTACAACGGCTGGACAACCATGGTAACTCTGAAGCACCCGGATTTTTGGGGAGATAGTGTATATCTTTACGTCTCCGACGAGTGTGCTGGTGTGCATGAAATGATTTTCATTTCAGTATTAATCATGATGAGCACGGGAGTTCCACAAAGGCTCAGAATTAAGAGTGCCGCAATTGCATGCGGGATAGTTTTCATTTTGAACATCGTACGCTTATTGATATTGTATCCTATGGCGGTATCAGGTTGTGCTGAAAACCCAAATCTGTTGAATTGCGAGCAACCTATGCATGATTTTCACGCCTTTGTTTACCAATGGGGATTCTTGTTAGTTCTGGTTGTGATGTGGCTAATTTGGTTTAAATGGGTAAATGCAGGAGACTTAATCAGAAAGGAAAATGAAGCAGGAAGAGGTAAATGGCACTTTATCTACAGGAAAAATTGGGATGTTATGCAGAAATCAATTTTAGTTGTATCATTACTCTTGATTGTTGCTTCGGTTGGGAGCGTAATGCTTGATGAACAAGCAATGATTGCAAAAGAGAATGTGGATTTTTGTGACTTCACAGATAGTGTTACTGGAGCTTGTGGTGAAGCAAAAGACGCTTGGGCTCAAGAAATCCAAGCCGCTTGGTCGATGGCGACTTTAGGATTGATTGGAATTGCAACAACAGTAGTAAAAATTGATGTTCCAAAACGAAATGAAGAGGAATAGATTACTCGATAAGTTCGGTTTCTATCCCTTTTGATTTAAGGAACCTTATTGCTAGGGAAGAAAATTTGTTGTGTACTTCGACAGATTTTGATTTACCGTTTGATATGATATCACCGACTGCTAACTCCGGACAGTTTATTCCTGAAATAATGAGATTTGAAAGTTCAACTAACGACAACTCTGTTTTAATACCGATTTTAACCATACCATAGACATCTGAATATTCAGCCAAATCTTCTTGCTTTGTAACAGGATCTCTATCAACGCCATCTGGAAGTTCAGGAGCTGTTGTATCCTGAACATCTAATGAGTATGTTGCAATTATTTTACTAAATTGTGGAATGTCGTCTCTACTTACGAGGGCCCATGCTTCACCTTTCCTACCTATTCTACCAGTTCTCCCAATCCTGTGTATGTAACTATCAACATCATCAGGAACATCGTAGTTGACTACTAAGGTAATTCCATCAATATCGATACCTCTCGCAGCCACATCTGTCGCGATTACAATGTTTGAACTTCCGTCTTTCAAATTTGAGATTATTGACTCTCTTTGTTTTTGAGTCATGTCTCCGTGAATTCCCTCTACTTTGAATCGATTCTTCTTCAGTCTTTGGACAAGAAGATCCACCATTCTTTTTGTGTTTGTAAAAACGATGGTTTGGTCTTCATCATCCATCCTGATTAACAGTCTTCCAAGTACCCATAGTTTGTTTGAACGGCCAACTCTGACGCTGTATTGTTCAATCGGTGGAATGTCTAACTTTTCTTCACTCGTCAGAACAAATTCTGGTTCGGATGTGAATTCATTTGCAGCATCGATTACCTCCTGAGGGAATGTTGCTGAAAATAGTAGGTTTTGCTTTCTGTTTGTCATTTTCTCGACAATCCACATAACATCAGGGAAGAATCCCATGTCCAACATTCTGTCAGCTTCATCTAATACGAAGAAAGAAGCGTCTTCAATCTTCAAGAATGAACGCTTGGTCATATCCATGACCCTACCGGGAGTTCCTACAACTATGTCAACACCCGAAGTCAATTGTTTAGCCTGTTTTTCCAAATCTGTACCGCCATAAACTGTGACTATCTTCAGACCCATTTCACCCTGCAGACTATTTATTTCTTCAGCGACCTGCCCCGCAAGTTCTCTGGTTGGTGCTAAAATTAGTGCTTGCAAATTTCCGGTTGCCTTACATGCATTCAATATTGGTATTCCAAATGATGCTGTTTTCCCTGAACCAGTTCTTGCCTGTCCAATAACGTCTCGACCAGATATTGCAAGAGGTATAGTTTCTTTCTGAACTTGAGTTACAAACTCCCATCCAAGGGAGTTAATTCCGTTTTGTAATTCTTCATTTAGGTTGAAAGATTCGAATTTCGTTTTTGTGAACATGTTCTCACCTTATCCGTCCCTGGTCAAATTGGGCCACCGGAACGGAGGCGACCCCCACATAACTATCAGAAGTTGTCAGCGTCGTTTGACTCTGCCTTCAGTTCACCCATCCAATACTTGAACGCGTTATCCCTGTTCATTGGACGCCTCATCTGGCGAACATGCTCAAGAATATATTGTCTAAACTTTAGAGCCTTGACACGGTTTACTCCCTTCGGAGTAACTCCATCCCATAGGTCGTTGAATTGTTTTTCCTTATCATTGAATGGTTCTTCAGACACATCAATCACTCCTTGAGCGGTTTTGCGACCTTCGCACCCTTCTTAATCGTGTCGAGGGTTATTCTTCTTCGAATCAGGGTCAGGTAACTCCTCTAACCCAACCGTTTTACCCTGACTTTCTGCAATTTCTCTATCGAGTTGTGGAACCTTTGGAGCCGGTGCAAGGTATCGGTTCTTTTGCTCCTCAGTGCCTTCCATTTGCATATCAAATGCCATTTCCTCAAGCTCCCTTCTAATCCTCGGGTCATTTTCTTCACGCAAAAGTGCATTACAGTGATTTCTCAATATTTCATCACCCATAAGCCGTGGTAAAATCTTGACACAAGCCAACCTCACGCTAGCCTGCTTGTGTGTACAACCTGCAAGTACTAAATCCCTGACTCTATTGTTATCGGTATCGAGCATTTCGATACATTTTATTGCAGCGACCATAACATCTGTATCCGTATCCAGTATTGCTTTCTCCGCCAATATGGTTGCAATTCTTTGCTCTCTTTTTGCTAAGGTTGTCAAGCACTTTGCAGCTTCTCTTCTCGTGACAACATCTTCGTCTTCAATAGCCCAACCAATCAAATCCCATGAAGCAGCACCGCCTTTTACCAAAACCTTTCGTAGCAATTTTGCAGCAGAACGTCGTAAAACTAGCTCCTCCTCTTGCAATAATTCATCTAAATGATCACAAGCAACCTCAGGCCATGAATAACATAACTCTCCAAGGCCTCTAAATGCAGATTCTCTTCTTGCATTGTTCGAATGTCTCAATTCATAGGCAAGTGTACTTTCAGTAGCAGATGGGAAAACTGGAGCTACTCTTTCCAAACACTTACTTGCAGCCTTTCGAACTTGTATATCTTTGTCGTCTAAAAGAACAGATAGGTGGTCAAATAATTCATCTGGTTTTGTTTCTGCAACGAGCGGGAGAGCGAATAATGCCGCAGCTCTAATGTTTGGATCAGAATCCATCAATAGTTCAAGTAGTAAACCGTGACCCATATGCGCCATCATTCCGGATAGGTTAGATAAAGCCTTGATTGCATCTAACTTACCTAAATGATGAACACGGTCTTTCCATGAAACTCTGTAGGATTCTATTTCTCCTTTAGCAAGAGGTATTACTGCATCATTTGGAAGAGCCATCCAAGGACCAATTTCAGTAGGTTTCTTCTTCTTTTTGCGATAGCCTGAACCAACATTGATCGGTTTCCCAGTTTTGGGGTCACGAGCGATGTATTCCCTTGCCATAGCGACGATGCGAGGGGGTGGATAATGATGAACCCTCGTATTGCAAAAAATTACAATTATCAGTAATAATGAAACCCTAATTAATACACGCATCCCTATGGGAAGGCTACTTTTGGCAACGATACTGGTTGCTTTGCTAACCCTTCAACCCCTTAGTACACCAATTTTCACTTTAGCTGAAGATAATACAAAAGATTCCTATTTCAATGACCAAATTTTCAATACAACCGGATTTACACAGATTAGCACTTTTACCACAGCAGATTCCGAAACACATGTGTCAAGACCGGAGATAGATTGGACTATAATTTCTCCAGGATTAATGGCTTCAAGGACTGGAGCCTGTTCAGTTGCAATCGATTCCCTTGACGAAGTTTGGTTAATGGGTGGATTCATGGACCCCAATCCGTCTCAAAGCGGGGATGAATTAGCTGTAGGGCTAATCGAAATTTATGATAATGTCAACAATACATGGACACCGTCTCCAATGTCCATGCCTTACACACAGATGTATTGTGAAGCTGAAATGGTAGGGGATGAAATATTCTTAGTTGGAGAGTGGCCAAGAGGTAATGCAAATCCACCCGTAACTTCTTCCGGCCGGGTTCAAATATACAATATATCCAACAATACATGGTTCAATGGCAGTAACATGCCCTCGCTGAACGAAAGAGGGCATGGAGGAATGGCTCAAGACGGTGGTTACCTATACTATGCCGGTGGGTTAAGAAATCAGGCAGGAACCGATGTAACTAATCGTACTTATCGCTATGATATCGCTAATGATTCTTGGGATAGAATGGCTGATATGACACAGCCACGAGCGTCTTTTGAGTTGGTTAATTTCCATGGACAATTATATGCAATTGGTGGCTTTCAAGGAACCTCAACATGGAATAGACAAGCGCTGAATTATGTTGAAAGATACGACCCTGCTACAGATGTTTGGACAAATCTGTCCAAGTTACCAGTTTCAATGTGGGGATGGGGAGCTACAGTACTGAATGACGAGATCATCTTAGTTGGAGGTAGTGACGGAAGTCCTAAGAAAACAGTTTATCATTACAATCCAATTCAAGACACTTGGTCTAAAGGGAAAAATATCGTCACAGGTGGTCATTTCGATGTCGAGGTTCAGGAGATAAATGGTGACGTAGTATGGGCTTCAGGCGACATGTCAACTTGGGCATACTCCAGCTGGAGCCAAACATTTTCAGATGCGAGTGAATATGAAATATTCTCAGGAAATTATTCGGGATACATTGATTCACCAATAATTGATTTACGCCCAAATATACACTCAACTGCAACACCAATTCAACTAACTCTTAACGGTACAAATACCGCTGGTGGGAATTTAGGTCTTCAATACAAAACCGGGTCTAGCCAAACTCTGGTCGCAAATGCAGATTGGGTTGGTATTGATGGCACAGAGAATACAACATTCCCGATAGGGATTATTGATTTGAATCTTAGCGACCCTGCAAATTATCTGCAGTACAGGGTCGAAATGAAAATTTCAGACATGCAAAATTGGGATGAACCGGATTTAGATGCTGTCTCTGTATTTGCAGAACATGCGTCTTTCATTTCCTCAATACCTCAAATTGTTAATCCAAGGTCAGAAACTCTCGTTATCCAAACGAGTCATGCATTAATGGGTGATGGAGAGATGTATCTCGGATTCGCTCCCTGTAACTCACTTGGAGCAATCGTTGGACAGTGGTCTACAATCTATTTCGATGGTCAAACCGCAACCATTGATGATGCGCAAGGATTCTTCTTATCTGCTACGAGCACAATTAATGCAACCTCGATACAAGGACATTCTATAGATTGGAGTATAGATTTTAGTGAGCTAACAGGAGTTACTCATTTATGTAGTAAGGTCGGAACAGATGCGACCAAAATTTCACAATACATACACTCTGATTTTATGAAGATAAATAACACTCTAACAGTTCAGATTAGAGATATAGAAGGATTAGAATCTGGCAACTCGATTATTGGTGGGATTCCTATCACAGTAAACTTAGTACATGTTTTTGAATCAACTGGAATGACTCTTTCCAGTGGTTATTTACAGGCGAGGTTAAAATTTGACATCAGGGTTATTGATTCGGTAAATAATGTATATTTCCGTTGGATAAATGATACAACGCCATGGTATAATCTCACTGCTGGACAGGTGGACCAAATCGAATACACACTGCCCGAAAATGTTTCAGGTATAGTGAACGTTACCGTGGAATCGAGAAGTGACCAATCATTCAATATGCTTGCAGAATCAAATTCAACTTGGTTAAATTTGGACAACGATAACCCTGTAATTGTTTCATCAATTCCTCAATTTGGTAGCTATATTGATAGCCAAATAGACAGAGAAATTTCTGTCCTGATTGCTGATAATTCTGGATTTGTAATGGATGACCTGATAGTAGAATCATGGGTTCAATCGATGGATGACGGATCTGATGGTTCGTTCCCAGATGGTATTCCTCAATTTACGGAATACAGACCAATTAACTATACTTTAGAGAGCGAGGGCTCATTTTGGTGGTTCAACATGACGCAATCTGATGACTCCAATTCAGACCATGATGGCGTTTACGTTAGAATTTTAGCGAAGGATTTAGTTGATTCTCAACTTGAAAATAATACAATTTTCTGGACAACAAGAGATGCAAGAAATGCAGTAATTGAATCATTCTCTAACATAGATAACACAATGACATGGGAAGTTGCGAGAAACACAAAATGGCAGCTTAACATAAGCGATGCTAATTCACTGAATGACCTACAAAAAATTAGAATAGAATTTGGTGGGGACTCGTCATTCGGAATCGAATACGATATAGCAACTCAAATTTGTTCGGTACTCGATGAAAGAATCGACGCGGATAGAAGCATTTGCAACCACTCCGTTGATTTAGATTCAGATATTTTAACATTTAATATCGACCTGTATGCGACTTGGGAAATAGATTTATCATCTCTAAACGAAGGAGAAATCAAACTTAGAATAGAAGATATCGATGGATACAGTGTGAAGAGTTACGAAAACATGTGGGTATTTTCTGATGATTTCGATTTTGAGATCGGTGAAATTCTTGATATCACTGGTAATTCGACTGGGGAAATAAACAACCAAACCATAGTAATGACGAATGACCACTTACAGATAACAGGTCAGATTACCCACGAATACTCTGGAAGAAAGTACCAAGGTGACCTTTCCATTAAATGGTGGGGCACACTTCAAGGACAACCTTGGTTGGGAGGAAGTGCAATTCAAGTACTCGATGGGGAGATTAATACGACTATCCCTATGCCTTCTACTGGCGGAATAATCGAGATGAATGTGGCTTTCCTTGACCCTTGGGAGACGAGGACTATTGGAAGTATATCTGTTGGCGAATTCCTAGTGGATGGTGAAGCACCCGTAATTTTGGAATCTACGATTGAAACCTATTCCAGATATAGTCTCCAATCCGTTAATATCGGAGTAAACCTCGAAGAGGATAAATCTTGGAATTCCCCACTTGAGTTAACATGTAAAGTAATCTCAACTGAATTGGAATGGCCTGAGATTACAATTAACCAAACCCCTGCTAATTTCTTCCAAGGAAAAACATTGTTTTCATATGATTTCGATTTTTCAAAGCAAGGTAATCCTTCACTTTTATCGCCTGAGGCAAGAATAGATTGTTGGGCATATGGAAGAGATGACTCCGGTTGGGAGCTAACAAATGAAAACGGTAATCCTATAACCGATGTTTGGCTATCAATACCACTCAATAACATCGGGCCAAATATTGTCTTGAAAGAAGTGAAAATATCTGGTGAACCTAATGCAGGAACAAAGCTGAGATTGGATATTTCAATATTAAATGACGGAGATTCATTGAATACACCATTCAATATTACTGTTTATTCTGTAGTAAGTGGAGAAGAAACGTTAACAGGACGATATACACAATCAGAGATTTCATCGGGACAAACTGTTGTAAAACGCTTATCAGTGACCGTGCCCGATGAAGATTGGACATTGAAAATTCTCATTGATGAAGATGAACGAATTTGGGAATTAAATGAAGATGATAATATCTATGAAAAAGAATTTCAACCCTCTGAATCTTTTGATGCTGGAATCATTGCCGGAGTAATTATTGGAGTTGTTGCAATAATTTCCGCGATAGTAATTCTGCGTGGTCGTGGAAGTGAAGAGCTATCAAAGGCCGAAAAATCAATGCCTAAAATAGAAGAAAACTCGAACAATACCAAGCCTCAAAATGTCATCAAAACAACCGATATTGCATCTAAATCAAAACGAGGCCCACCACCAAAAAAGCCTGTCCAAGAACCCCAAACCATCAAACCAGACATTAGTGATGCTATGGCTAAATTGTCCTTAGACACACTACCTGGCAACAATCAGACTCAAAAGGTTCCTAGTTACGAATCACTACCAGCTGGTGGCGATTATGAATATTCAACAGAGGGGACTTTCTATACAGGAGATGGAATTGGACGGTGGAAACTTGAAGACGATGGCTCATTTACAAAGGTAGGTTGATATTTTGTCAGCCGAAACTGAAGACGTAAAACGGGTATTAGCAATTTGTTTTAGAGACGGTTCCACAAAATCTCTTGATGATTTAGAGAGGATTTTATCGTTCGATATGGGTTGGATGGATACTGATACCGCCCACGAAGCCATTCATGCACTTGTCGTTGCAGGGTGGATTAAAAATGACGATGGGAACCTATCTGCTAATTGTGAACTAAAGGGAATTAATGCACCACTTGGATGGCAACCTCGACCATCTAGACTAACTGAACCCATCATCAACCAATCTGGTGGATCTTCCGAAGAAAAAATAGTTGAAACAAAAAAGGAAGAGAAAAAAATTGATGATGTTGAAACAAACGACCCAAGGGCGAAATTAGAAAGGCGACTAGTGAAATATATCTCTAAACAATCAGGGATTGATTCAGATGAAATCGTTAGGAGGGCTGATAGAAAGGTAAGTGCACTTAATTATTGTACCAAATGGTTAGCACTTTGTCTTGTAAGCAGAGAACAAAATCTCGAGATGAATTCAATCATTGATTCTCTCTCTAGTAGTTAGGGTATTTTCTGCCATTAGCAATAACACTGGAAGAACGATGATTGTTAGTATTAGTGAAAAGGTAACTGTCAAAGCAGTAACTAGTCCAAATTGTTGAACAACAGGCATTGGAGATAGAAGTAATACAAGGAAACCAAGTGCTGTGGTTCCCGCAGACAAAACTAATGCAACTCCTGTTGTTGAGATTGTTTCTTCTAGCGCTTGCCAAATCTCATCTGATTTACTTCGCTCGAATTCAAATCTACGCCACATGTGAATTGCATAATCAATTCCGATACCTAGCGAAAGTGCAGTTACCATAATTGTCAGAACATTCCACTTCAAAGAAAGAACTACCATCGAACCTACTACCCAGAGAGTTGCAAGTACTACAGGGGTTAATACTACTAAAGACGGAACAACTCTTCTAGTTAAGAGAAACAGTACAAGTAAAGATACCAAAAACGAAATAGCAGTCGCCGATAGTTGTGAGGAGTTTAATCCATCGAGAACGGTTTGTAGAGAGACTAAATCACCAGTGACATATATTTGAGCAACCCCTGAAAGTTGATTACGCATTTTCCCGTCAGACTCCGATTCCACACCTAATTCATCTTCAAACCAATCAACGATACGGCTGGTTTGAGATGAAGTTGAAGCATCAACTTTGATTTCGTTCCTGAGATGGATTATCTTATCTGATTCAATATGGACAGTGTTAGCTACCCTATCACTCCAAGATAGCCCAGAGAATGGGTCGGCAACAGATTCGTTGGTGGATAGTTCCTGGAAAGCACCACCCAAATCCAAATCTTCGGCATCAGAACTTCTTAGATCATCCCCTACGATAACTAATCCATACTCTTCCCCAAATGACGCGTTATTGTCTACTGCATCAAATAGAACCTTGTAAGGTCCTTCATAGGAAGGTGTCGAATCATAAGAACCTCCTCCAACAACATCATGATTTGTTGCTAAGTCCTTGTGGAATCCTCTGAGTTCGTTTAGTAATGTTGTGTCTGAGTCTATTTCATTTTCACCCTCTGCAGGCTCCATTAAAACGTATACTAATTTCCAACCAGCACTTTCATAATTATCCTCTAGCTGATCTCTAACTTCCATTATTTCCATTTCATCGTTCAGGAAGTCAGATAGGTCAAATTCTGTTTCAAGGCCGGTTGCCCCAACGATAGATAAACCTGAAAGAATAAGTGCAATTATGAACACTCCAGCTTGTTGCGACCTTTGAACTTCAACTAACTTCTTTGACAGATTAGGCATCCGGATTGGTTCAGATTTCCGGAATTTATTGGGGTTGTCAAGTACAACATGCAAAGCTCCAACAACAATTGTTGAATTGAAGAATGCCGATACCACTCCAATTGACAAAGCAATTCCAAATGTTTTCAATGGAGGGAGTGGAGAAATAATATTGGCCATGAACGCAGCAACAGTAGTAATTACTGCTAATCCTAGTGGAGTGGATAGTTTAGCACAAGCTACAAGCCATGCCTCAGAACTGTCTTCGATTTCAGTTCGAACGGAATTATATCTTCGTTGAAGATGGATGGAATAGTCTATTCCAAGGCCTAAAACTAACGGAGCTACTGCTACCTCTAAGGCCGTAAATCTTGAACCCATGAAACTTAAGATCCCATATGTCCATATTAGAGCAAAAGACAAACCAACCAGTGGGAAAACCACTCCTCTGGTGCTTCTGAATGCGATTGCTAATAGAACTACAACAACCAACAGAGCAAGCAAAATCAGTGTTGCAAGATTATCGAATGTCCCCTCATCAATGTCGTGTGAAATCAAATCTAGGGATGCAACGCCATAATTCAAATCTGATTCGCCACTCAATTTATCAAATAAGTCACGAATTTCATTTTGTTTGCTTTTTCTATCATCAGAACTCAAACTTGGGTCAATCTCTAATATCCATAATGTAGATGTGGCGGTAACTATCGAAGACCCTTCCTCTCCATTTGTTTCAATCCATAAACATATTTGGTCACCATCAAAATCTTTGTTTAGCATACCATCCAAAATGAACTCAGCAACTTCTCTTTGTTTCGAAACATCTCCTGGGCAGTCTGTTTCATTAACATCTATAACTAGATTCAACATTTCTTCCCAAGATTCAACATCTTCGATATTAGTTCCGTTAGCTTCCTCATCGAGTGCTAATTGAAGGATAGATGGAGCGGTTACATAATTCAACACCGCATCATCTAAATCTGAACTTAGGCTTTTGACTTGTTCTAAATGATTATTCATCAGAACTACATCGCTAAGGTCCAAAATATTGCTACCATCATCAGCGGTAACATGGACGAACATAGGTCTTGTTTCATTAGAAAAATGTTGACTTATTCGGTCATGCGCATCTGCCGATTCTGAGTCTGGAGCGAAATCAGCGAGATCGGTGTGGAAAGTAGGAGTATTAACAAATGCTAAATCAACAACCATAGCGGTAGTAAACAATACTGAAAGAATCAAAATAGGCCATGAATATTTCTTGAAATTACCCGATTGACCGCGCAATTTCTCTTCAATACTCTGCGCACTCACGGAACTGGCTGGTACAATTCAGTAAAAAAGAGAGAAGGTTGTTAGAAATGAAAATGTATCAAAAATCAGCCATAAATCTCCTTCTCGAGTGGTCATTGTTAAGCCAAAGGTTCTTCAATACGAGTTTGGACGGCGAGTCGGTCGCCATGCCAGTAAAGGTCCTTGCAAAATCTGACTCTGAATTAAGAGTACGCTTTATCGGAGAATCCCACACATCTCTGCAAATCTTGAGAGAAAGGCTAAACACAGACAAAGGTGTTGACTATGCTAACTACTTCCCAGGTCATCCTGACCTCGATGAACCTGAATTCTTTATCCGCACAAATAAGGGAGTCGACCCTGCCGATTTACTGAAAAAACTAATCGGCGACATCAAGGGCGATTTCTCAAAAATGAAAATTTGAGTTGTGTATTGAATGACTTCCACGGACATGATTGCTGAAGCAATTGGTCTAACCGGTTATGCCGTAGAAGCAAAAGGCATTGGCGGAATCTTGAAAGCGCGAGTTTCTGATTTTAGAGTAGATGAAATTTCTTCCAAAATTAGTCTAGACCCAAAAGGTAGATTCACAGCAGCCAACATAACCCTAACAAATTGGGAAACAAATCGATTCATTTCTAAAATGGCAAGAGCATGTGGAATATCACGCAATAGAGTATTTTTTGCAGGCACTAAAGATAAAAGAGCTGTAACAAAGCAAGTTTTTGTTATTGATGCTCCACAAAAAAGAGTCGCATCAGTTTCGATCTCTGATGTTGAAATCGAAATAATAGGAAGAACACATCAGAAACTAGGCTTTGGAAACCACAAAGGAAACAGATTCACAATTACAGTTAGAGGGTGTTGTAACGAAGACGGAACTCCAATGAGTGAAGAAGAAGCCTTGTCACGAATAAAAGATATTCAGGAAAAAATGGAAAACGCAATTGGACCTGGAATATTCCCTAATTGGATTGGGCCACAAAGATTTGGCTCTGGCAGACCAGTTACTCCTGTTGTTGGAAGGCATGTTGTGAATGGTGATTGGAAATCTGCTGTAATGGATTATCTGTGTCTCGAAGGAGAAGAGAGTGAAGACGCTCAAGAATTCCGTAAGATGGTTAGAGAGAACGGGATTGAAAGTATTGATTTGTCAACAATTCCCAACTGGTTAGGCTATGAGAGAGATATTCTAACTCATCTAAGAAATAATACCGAAGACTGGATTGGAGCCTTCAAGAAACTCCCGAATAATTTACAATTAATGACCGTACATTCTCTTCAATCAGTAGTATTCAATAATACACTAAAGAAGAGAATCGAAGAAGGAATTTCATTATCAGTCCCAGTTGCGGGAGATTTAGTTGGAAGAATTGACGATAATGGACAATTAGAAACATCATCCATAGTTACCGTCGATGAAAGGACTCTTGATAGGATTTCAAGAAATTGTAAACTTGGCAGATTAGCAGTTACATCCCAACTTCCAGGTTCGGAATCGCAAGTGACATCAGACGAAATTGGTAAACTTGAACAAGAAGTCATCAATGAAATGAACCTTAGTGATTCTAATTGGGTTATCGAAGAAATCGGAAGACTAACCACTAAAGGAACGAGACGTCCCACTACCTCTTCTTTCAGTGATTTCCAATATGAAGTAGTTCCTACTACAACACTTGATTTGTTAGAGGGTAAGTGGTTAGAAGGTCCAAAAGATGGTCAATTATGGCACCCAGAGGGCGCTTGTATTAGATTTAGATTCACCCTACCTTCCGGTAGTTATGCGACTACACTTCTTAGAGAGTTTATGCGTGTTCCATTGAATCAACTATGATTCAAAGTAATCCCATGGAGAGAACTTCAATTTCTCCAGTTCCATGGATATTTTTCATGTTATCTTCGAAGATGTCAGAAAGTCCTGAACCATCGTTCATGACTACGTGAACTTGAATAAATTTCAACCCAAATGCAAGAGGTTTGATTTCGCAAAGTTGGACATTGTATGTATCATCATTCATCGATTTGATTTGGTCTGCTATTTCTTCCGCAGAAACGTCTTCAACATCAGAATCTGGCATTACTTTGTAGGTGATTGCTACCATTCCCATTTAATCAACTCCTTAAGGCCCCTGGAATCCACAGGTGCAAACATATGCTACACCTTGATTTCTACAACGTGGACTGCGCCCGATTGCTTGACCACAATTTGGGCAGGGGAAAGTCGTAGAGCCTTTTTCAACTAATGGTACTCCTGAAGCTGTACAAACGGGTGCTCTGTCGGTCATAGTTACACCTCTGTGCAGGCTGGCCACAACCTCTCCCTCTTTATCCTTGCGCGAGATTTTAACGATCTAAAATCCTAATTTTCCCTGATTTTCCAGTAGAAACTATCAATTCTCCATCCCTTTTCCTACACCATCCGTTCTCTATTCGAATAATGTCTCCTACCTGAGTATTTTCAATTTGTTCCGCCCACAATACAATACCTACTATTCCAGTTTCATCTCTTCCGCATGCAGCAGCAACGGCACCTGTGAAATTCGATGTCGAAATCAATCTTCTTGGATATATTCTCAATACTACTAAATCTAGACTTTTTACAACCGAATTAGGTTGAAGGCTTTCGACTTTATTTTTTGCTTCAACATTTGCTTTCATTTTATTATTATTCATGTGCGCCAAGATTGATTTTTTGGCGCCCCTTCTATTTCCTGTATGGTTACTCTTTGCCATAAATCGATTGAATTAAATCAAAGATAATGAAACCTATCATCGGATTAATGAAAGTGATCAATCACTTGAGGACTTTCGTTTGACTACAAATTTTGACCTTATTGGTTCTACATCCTCATCTGGTTGGAGGCCACCCTCTCTCTCCTCTAATGCAATTTCAAAGGCGGGCCTAATTTTCCAATCTGGCCCCTTTTTAGGAGTGTGATATTTGCAAATTAGATAAACTTCTGATGAAGAATTTCTACTTGCCATGGGAGAGAATCTCTTCACCACTTTGAAATGTGGCTTCACCAATTCAATCAATTCCTCGACACCAACTCCCTGAAACAATTTTGTTACAAAGTGGCCACCATATTTCAGAATTGGTAAAGAGAAATCAAAAACCTCAGCCACAAGCATTAGTGAAACTGCTTGGTCAATGTCCCACTTTCCCGTGATGTGTGGAGAAATGTCCGAAACAACAACATCGATTACCTCGGTATCAATTGCCTCGAGTACAGCAGTTTGTGTATGAATGTCAGTTATGTCTCCAACGATTAGTTTAGCACCCTCAACGGGGACACAGGATTGTAGGTCAACTCCGACTACTTTTCCATTTTCTCCGACCAATTCCACTGCTACTTGCGCCCACCCGCCAGGGTGACACCCCACATCTAGAACGCTATCCCCAGAACTAACTAATTTGTGCTTATCCTGAATTTGCTTTAGCTTAAACGCCGAGCGAGCACGGTAACCGCTTGCTTTGGCTTGACGACGCCAAGAATCTTGTTGGTGATTCTGAATCCAGCGGTCTGCCATGCTTTCTCCTCGGCCCTCTCTGAAGGCATCACTATGATAACTTCATGGTCAAGTTTTACCTCGGAGTGAACAATGAGAGCTATTTTTTACCTCATGATGGTAATTATTTGCTCTACTCAGACAACCGTTGCGATGGTAGAAACAGAATATTCTGAAATTTACCTTAAACGAACAATTCTCGTTGAGGAAAGAACCGCTATTTGGTGCCCTTCCTGTGCAGAAATTGATCCTGAGTTAGAGTTAGTAGCAGATTCACATGGGTCACGAATAGCGATTGTTGGGTTGCACGTCAATGATGAATTTGAAAACGAAGCAAGTTTAAAGAGGATTGAATACCAAGAATTAACTGATTCTCAATCTTACGGTACACCAACATTTTTTGTTGATGGAATTAAGACTGCGGAAGGTTATGACGCATGGCAGGACGTACAAAAGAGGATTTTAACACAAGAAAACAGAAGGAGTAATCCTGATAGTATCAAATATGATTTGTCAAATAATTATCTCGAATTGCCCGCACCAGAATCCGGCCAATTAACTATAATGATCTTACAACATGATAAGCCAGTTCCAAAAGATGCAGATAATCCTGGAGAAGATACTCGAGACAGAGTCTTAATCGGAATGAAAATAATATCCAGCACAAATAACACTTCGAACTTTGGAGACTTATCTCTTCCCGACACTTGGTCAATAGTTTTGGTTCATGAACCAATTGAGGGAGGAGAACCTTATGGTGTCGCCGAAATTTCTAATAGAATTGTAGAGGAAATCGCAGATGATAACATTCTCTTCATCGTAAGCACGTGTCTATTACTCGGTGTATTGATTACATTTCATCCTACAAATTTCCATAATTCGGAAGAGGAATGATGGAAATTGTAATTTTGCAACTGAAAAAACCAGATTTTCATCGAAATGTGTCAAAAAATGAACAAAAAACCGAATCTTTGATAAAGTTGAACGTTGATTTATTATCATGGAACGGACATATGACATATCTGAACACTACGGGACTGTTCTGAAATCTTGGATGGTTGAATTTACCGTCAAAGTGGATGAAGATTCTCACAGACACCTATCAATGATTATGGCAACTGATATTTCCACAGTACACCACCAATTGTTGATGGAATTAAGGAAAGAATATCATGACAGTGTGGCGGTTGATGTTACAGTTCACAGAATTGAACCTGTTACAACTAACACAGATGCTCTTTATTTTGAGGGCATATATGTGCCTTAATTTGAGGTATATGTGATAACGATATCTTGTCCATCTGCTAAGATCAATTTCTCATATGCATTACTTTCGACATCGTTTACTGTCATTTTGATTGTGCCATCTCTGTATTCAAAAATTCCCGTTTCGTCGAAATGCTTGCCCCATACGTCAAAGAATACCTCTAAAGGAACATCAACCTCTTGGTGACCCTCCACATGTATTTTCCCTGAGGCATCATGTGTGTGAGTCATGTGCATAGCTTGTGGACATGTTGCAGTATCGATTCCAGTATCTTTTGGAATCTCGAATTGTTCTCCATCAATAATTATGGTTAGATATGGATGAAAATGCATTGCTACATTATGATCCTCTAAGCATGACTCACCAAGACTGTGCATTTCATCAGAAGTATCGTAAAATTGTGAATTGGAATTATTCTCTTCTCCCAAAATATTGATCATACCTTGATATTCCATTAAACCAACAATTGAAACAATACATATTGCTGTAAAAATCATCCAAAGACGGTTTTCATCCATCATTATTCCTCTTCAGACCTTTGAGTTGGAGCGACGTACCCTCCTCTCTTTCTTCTTTCTTTTGCAACTACTTCTTCTTCAGATTTTGAGTCATCATTCCAATCTCCAGATTCAAATGACTTCGCCATACGTATGAATCCAATAGTAACTACAACGTGGGCTACGTGTGCTGTAGTACAAAACTGACATATTTTACCGATATCGTATTCTGCATACATGAGGTATAGAACGATGAATAATCCAAGGATTCCGAAGTTAGTTCCAACTTTGATGTTTTGTACAACCCAGTTTGCACCTGGTTCCCTTGCAATAGTTATTGCTAACCACAAGAATAATCCAAATGCGAGCATTCCAAGAAGACCCCAAGGGAGACCTAGAAACGGCACAGTATTCCATTCAGCATTCCCTATTACACTTGCACAATCACATACATTTCCTGCAGAACAAAAAGAACCGCCTCCCATTTCCGCCGCTTTATTGTGCATCCATAGTGTGTGCGCCGATACCGTAAATCCACCGAATGCAACCAAAATCAAACCTGCAAGGTTTCTTCCCTGAGCGGTTTCTAATGATGGCCAACGATTTGCAAATGATTTAGCAATACCTTCTCCTGCAGGAGTCATAAACAGAATTCCTGCTAATATTAGGATAATATGAGGCATCAAAGTCAAATCAAAACATTCGAGACCTGCTACCATTCTAATCACCTCTTGGGATGTTTATTTCCATCGAATCCCAGATATTTTCTCCAGCACTTGCCTCAGGAGAGGCAAACTGAATTATTCCATTAGGTGCGATTAGGTAATATTGTGGAGTGTAATCAATACCCCACACATCACGATTTGTGTTATCTAAATCATCCATGTAGCCAAATGTATGGTCATAAGTCTCACGGAAGTCGGTTATTTCATCGCGACTGTATTCCCACCCATCTGCTCCAGGATTCAACGAAAATGCAACTGC
>JAYPOA010000020.1:0-26325 GCA_038130705.1 Methanobacteriota archaeon
GTCTAGTTCTGTGAGTCAACATAATTTCAGCCTCTTGCATAGCCTATCAGTTCAGAAAAATCACTGATACCATCTGATTTCATTTTCCTTTCCAAGCCATTTACTATGTTTTTCACCACACTGGGGCCTTCAAAGACCAATGACGAATAGAGCTGAATGAGATGTGCACCATTTGTGATTTTTTCATATGCGTCATCACAATTGGAGATACCACCAACTCCGATAATTGGCCAAGAACCGTCGGTATGATCTGCAATTAATCGTATTACTTCGGTTGACCTATTTTTGAGAGGTTTTCCTGAGAGACCGCCCGATTCGTCCATAATCCGTCCACTGTTAGGACGCGAAATTGTAGTGTTGGTTGCCACTATTCCAGCACAACCTAAACTACGTGCTGTATCAACAATGGATTTAATCTGCATGTCGTCAAGGTCAGGAGCTATCTTTACTAAGACTGGTTTATCCTCAGAATGTTTTTTCACTTCGTTGATGATTCTTGATAAGTCATCATCTTTTTGTAACTCACGTAGATTAGGCGTATTGGGTGAAGATACGTTGATCACGAATCCGTCAACCTGTTGTGAACAACTCGCTACGGTTTTAGCATAATCAAGGTGAGCATCTTCCAGTTCGGTATCTTTTGATTTTCCAACGTTCAAAAACAATGGTATGTTTGGAATGTAAGTATTTTTTAGGTGTTTTGCCATTTCCTCACTCCCAATATTATTGAATCCCATACGATTGATTAGGGATTGAGTTTTACTATCTCTGAACATGCGAGGCTTGGGATTTCCAAGTTGTTTTAATTCAGTTATGCCACCGATTTCAATAAACCCAAAACCGATATTTTCCCATCCTTTCATAGCCTCTGCTCTCTTATCCATTCCAGCTGCTAATCCCAGAGGATTTGAAAAATTCAGTCCGAATTTGTTCGATGGTATGTTTTTTGGTTTATACAGAATTCTTAGCAACATTCGACCAATGAATGACCACGAAACAAATCTAAGAGCTAACAGAGACCTCTGATGTGCTTTTTCGCTATCTTGCATAGCGATTAAGGGACGGGCCAATAACTTGTATCCCACTCCCATAATTCGATGTCTGCAAGCCGTATTCTTCAAATCTTGTGTTGGGTTGGGCTAATTAGTGCTAATCAGTGACCCACGTTGGCCATCTCTAAGAGAAGCGGCTAGAAGATTCCTAAGAGAAGATGGATGTGCATTATCAGTTCCGGCCAAATTTCAAGATGAAGCATGGGATTTAATTCAATTAATTTCTGACCACATTCCAGAAAAATTGTCATTACCGACGGTCACAACTGGTGAACTCAGTGGTGGTGAATATTTTGACATGGGTGAAAAAGAGCCCCATAATCATGTATGTTGGGTACCAAAAGCAACTTGGATTGATTTCAAAACTCAAGTTGTAGAATTGTTGGAGGCAGGATATCCCGGTTGCATAGGGTGTGGTGGCCCCGGTTCTGAGGGTGAATGGAATGAGGCTCTCCGGAGAGAAGAAATGGCCGAAAATTGAGAGTGTTTTTTTTTACAGTTACATAGTAACTGTGTAAAATCCATACAAAACGAGACTTCAAGTATCGCCGATTTTCCCCCCTTGATTCATGCCAGTGGTAATCATCGCCGAAAAGCCAAGTGTTGCCGCTGATATTGCAACCACACTAAGGGTGACTAAAAAATTAGAAACTCATTGGGAATCTGATGACATAATTGTGACATGGGCGGTAGGACATTTACTCGAATTAAAGACGCCGGAAGAGTACGATGATTCATTCAAAAATTGGCATAAGAGTTTGGACAAATTACCGTTTATTCCATCAGATTTTCAACTTAAGCCAATAGGTGGAAGAGGTTCAAACAAAAAGCAACTTACCGCAATTAAGAAACTAATTACTAACAAACAGTGTACAGAAGTCGTGAATGCTTGTGATGCTGCAAGAGAGGGAGAACTGATATTCAGAAGAATCGTACAGTTTGCAAACATAAAAGCATCATCCTCACGGATGTGGTTACAGTCAATGACAAAAGATGCAATCATGAACGCTTGGGATAATAGAAAAGACGCATCTGATTATAATGATCTGCGCGACGCTGCAGAATCCCGAGCAGAAGCAGATTGGATAATTGGAATGAATGGTTCAAGAGTTGCTTCAACCCTCTTGCGTGTCGGAAGAAGAGACAGGAAATCATTATCCTTGGGAAGAGTACAAACTGCAACCCTTGCAATGATAGTCGACCATGAGTTGAAAATTCTATCACACAATCCAGAACCATTTTGGAGTTTGGAAGCAGAATTCAAATCTCCTGAAGCTCTATGGACAGCAAGATGGGAAAGAATAAACCACAAAGATGACCCCGAAAGGCCTGAACACAAGGCACACAGAATTACTGATTTATCTGAAAAGGAAGAAATCGAGAAATTATTGGCCAATAATGACGGTTTTATCGTAGACCAAACAGAAAGAGAGAGTGCGGAGAAGCCTCCACTAAATTTCGATTTGACGAGTTTACAGAGAGAAGCAAATAACCTGTGGTCATGGTCGGCAAGACGAACACTTTCTGTAGCACAGGAATTGTATGATACTCACAAACTTACAACCTATCCCAGAACAGACTCTAGACATTTACCGGAAGATATGGTTGAGACAATATCTAAAACAATTAGGCAATTAGGAGCTCAAGAAAGTTTTGAACCGCACTCAAATTACCTTGTTCAAAATGGATTGAAGAATACCAAAAGGAATTTTGATGATTCAAAGGTTTCAGACCACTTTGCGATTATACCAACCGGCAAATTACCCGATGGTAACCTAAATGCTGATGCTTCTAAATTATATGATTTGATTTCAAGACAATTTTTGGCATCATTCCATCCAGAAGCATTGTGGACTGTTCAAAAAAGGACTGTGACAAAATCTGGTCACCAATTCATCAAAGAAGCACGCAACATCAAACATGAGGGTTGGAGGGCAGTACGTCCAAAAAATCAGAGATATCCAGATGGCTGGGGGAATCTTACTAATAATCCAGGTGATGCATCCTTAGTCGAATTTGAATTTAAAGAAGAACAAACCAAACCAGTTGGTAGATTGAAAGAAGCTGGATTGCTTCGTCTCATGGAAAATGCTGGAAAAGAAATCGATGATGACGAACTTTCTGCTGCCATGAAGGACAAGGGATTGGGGACACCCGCTACACGAGCTGAGACCATTGAGAAATTAATCTCGAGAGAATTTATTTCCAGAGGAAGAGGAGGTTCGATTAGGGCTAATCCTCATGGTATAAGATTGATTGATATGTTGAGGAGAATTCCAGTCGAATGGATTACATCTGCTGAGTTAACCGGTGAAATGGAATCAAAGCTTACAGGAGTTCAACGCGGTAACGTAACCCGTTCTGAATATATGAAAACAATTTCAGACCTCGCATCTGAACTTGTAAACTCGATAAAAAATCATGATCGAAACCAATTTTACGTGAATGAACCTACCGTAGGCTCTTGTCCTGAGTGTTCAGGTAAAATGAATGAAACTGTAATGTCATATATTTGCGAGAAAAATGCTGGAAGAGACTCTGGTTGCAGTTTTGTAGTTTGGAAGGATTCAAGTGGCAGATGGTTCGACAGAGAAACTGTATCGAAGTTACTCAAGGAGAAAGAAATAAAAAATCTGCACGGATTTTTCTCAATGTCTGGAGAATCATATGAAAATGATGTATCAATAAACTCATCAGGTTTGTCAATTGGTGGAGGGTCATCTTCATCTGTAAATGACGATGATGAAATTCTTTGCGAATGCCCAACATGCTCGCAAGGAAACATTCGAATTGGTGAATCGTTTTATTCATGTGATGGTGAAGATTGTAAGTTCCGTGGCATTGGTAAAATAATTTGTAAAAGAGAGATATCAAGAGATACAGCTCTTCGGATCTTAACAGAAGGTAAGTCAGAACTTATTGAAGATTTTATATCGAAAAGAAACAAACCATTCTCAGCATATTTGGTTCTTGGTAAAACTAGAACCGAATTTGAATTCCCACCGAGAGAGTTGTCTGCCGATGTGAAAAGATTTGATGTCGTTGAGGGCGTTGTCGCTATGTGCCCAAAACACAATGTAGGTATCATAGAAACACCAACTCATTATCAATCTGAAACTAATTCTGAAGGATGCAAAATATCAATTCTGAGAGAAATGAGTAAAAGAGAGATTTCCAGAGCAGAGGCTAAAGATTTAGTCGAAAGCAAAAAGATTGGTCCATTTGAAGATTTTACCTCAAAGAAATCTGGTAAACCCTTTACAGCAATTTTGTATGTGAAAGGTAACGAAACAATTGGATATCGATTCGCTAAGAAATAATCCTACACAACCTTGACATTTGAGATAGTGCACGGGGTTATTGATGTACCAAGTTGTTATTGTCGGTGCTGGCCCCGTTGGTGGCCGATTAGCAACTGAGCTATCTAAACGTGGAATTAGTACGTTAATGCTTGAAGAGCATGCTGAAATTGGCAGACCATTCCAATGTGCTGGTCTTGTCAATCCACCTGCCATGGAAGCAGTAAAATTAGAAGATTCGATTTTACAAAATATCAATGGTGCCCTTATCCATTCACCCTCTGGGATACAAGTTCCTGTAGGAAATGAAAAAACCGTTAGGACACATGTTGTCTGCAGAAAAAAATTCGATCAGGGTGTAGTTAGACAGGCTATGGAGGCAGGATCACACCTTTGGCTTAAATCACGACCTATTGATGCTGAGATAAATGACGATGAGGTAATCTTAACCATAGACAAAGAAGGCGATAAAATAGAATTGTCTTGTAAACTACTAATCGGAGCAGACGGAGCTCATTCATGGACGAGGCGCAAATTCAAAATGGGTAGGCCAAAGGAAATGATGATTGGTTTTCAAGCCGATGTAAAGGGGTTAGAAGGAAAATCGAATTGGCTTGAAATGTATACTGGTTCAGATATTGCACCCGGGTTTTTCTCCTGGGTAATACCAACCGGAGAAGACACACATAGAATTGGCATCTGGTCCAAAGCAGACTTGCTTGATGGAAGAAGCGTTGAACAATGTTATGAATCTCTGATAAATCATGAATTGTGGAAAGATAGATTCTCTGGAGTAAAAGAAATTGCTAGGTATTGTGGACCTGTACCTTGTGGACTCATAAAAAAACCATTCAAGAATAGAGTGATGGTTATTGGCGATGCAGCTGGAATGGCTAAACCAACAACCGGTGGTGGTATCGGCCCAGGATTCAGACAAGTGGAAGCAATTATCGATAAGTTAACTAAATCCATTATAGAAGATAAATTATCGCAAAATCACTTGGCAAAGGTCTGCAAGCCGTATAAATCACTTTCAAAAGATCTCGACAGGGCAAGGGCGTTGCGTGATCTATTGGTTACTATTCCAGATGATGAAGAGCTAGATTCCCACTTCAGAATGTTCAACAGACCTGAAATTCTAGAATTAATCAATGAAATCGGAGACATAGAGCATCCGGTACCGTTGGGATTGGCACTGTTAAGGAAGGTTCCAGAATTCCGCAAGTTAGCACTAAAGGCTGGCGTCAGAATATTATTTGCTTGAGTGATAGCATGGTTCGAATTACACATAGAATTCGTTATCCGCCATTTGAATCATCAAAACTAAACCCCGAAGCGATACCTATAGCAGAAAATTCATTCGAAATTGATGGGCCTGTCGTACCTGCTTTCAAGTTAGGAAGTGAGGATTCTTGGTTGGTTGAAAGAATCATTGAAGGAAAATATGAATTTGATTCAAAATATCATGGAGATATTCCTACCGCTATTGAAAAACAGAGAAAGGGTTGGTACATTTTGCCAAATCCAATTCACGCTAAGGCTAGAAAATTCATCAATATATCAGTGATCATTCTTATGACGGCATTGTTCTATCTATTTACTGCCCCAATCCAGTCCTCAATGGGAATTCCAACATTTGGAACTGGGAAAATACGACTCGGATTATTAGATTATCCGGCATTAGCCGTCGTAGTTGTTCCACTGCTAGTTATACCAATTATTTTGAGAATTGCAGCTAATTTAAGCGACCTAACAAAACAAAAAGAGTTCTTTTCAAACGCACCAATTAGTCCTAAATTTAAATTTGAATCCTTAGATAATGAGTCAAAATTAACTGGAAATGTAAGTTTTGAACAAATACCATCAGGTTGCACAGACATCAAAATTACTTGGAGAGTCGGAGTGTTGCCGCCAGCAAGACATCGACTATTTTCTGCTCTCAAATTGGACCCAAATGGTCAACCACCTCCCGGCCTTACAACACCATTGCCACACCACTGGGAGAAAGGTCTCGATGATGGAACGGGAATGGGCGAAGATGCACCAATGGAGAGACATGATGTTCCAGGAGGAATGTTTTTGAGACCTATGCGGATAATGAGCTATGGCGGTTCAGCAACAATAACCGAAAACGATGGACATTTTGATTTAGAAGCACCAGAAGGAAATTGGCCAGGAACCGTTTATGGGGATTTAGTGAGAATCCATTGGGAGTGTATTATTACTTTTGAAAGAGAAGTTGGTGGACCACTTCTTTGGGTACAACCACTTATTATCGAACATACTAATTCCAGCGTAAGCAATCAAAATTTAACTATACAAGACGGTCGCACAGAATCAGATATATTCTAGAAGGTTTCATTTGCTTGGTGCATAGTGTAGTACTATGAAGGGGCAGAAGTATCAAGCGATTTTTCTAACCATCGTAATGCTACTTTCTGGTTGTTTGTCATCAGAACCAGAAGCCGACATTGAAAAAGACATTGAGAAAACAGAAGAGCTATCTGTGAACTTTACACTTGATGATTACCCACTGAATGCAGAAGTTGGCGAATTTGTATTAATTTCTGGAAACATCCTAATCTCCCCAAGTGAAACAGATTACTCAATTCTTTACGATATTGTTTCTCCAACTGGAATAAGAAATTTAGAGTCATCTATTATTTTCGATAAATCGAATCTAAAGATCATTTTTTCACCTGATGAACCTGGAGAATGGTCAGTAATTGCAAAACTGTACATTGAAGGTTATGAGGACCCACTAATTCAGCAGACTGCTTTCACAACAAACGTACCCGATGAAGGAGATTCAGTATTAGTTACTGATGCAATAATTGAGCTGGATGGCCCACAAGAGCTAATTATCTCAGGAACTGTAACTCATGATCATTTAGAATCTTGCGAAATCACAGAAAACTCTGTAATTTATTATCCAGATGGTGGAGGAAATTTTGCGATTAATAAAGGAATGATTCAGGAAAATTTAGACTTAACAATCAGCCTAATGTGCGGGATTTGGACAAAATCATATGACAGTAAAAATGTGAAAGTAATTATTCTGAACATGGACGATATCGATGGTGACGGAATACAAAATGATGTTGACCAATGCCCAGATGGCCTTGGTGAAGATGAAGGTTGGTCTTCAACGCCAAATACGGATTACGATAGAGACGGATGTGAGGACCAAACAGAAGACATTGACGATGATGGCGATATGTTGCCTGATTTCGATGATGACTGCTTATCTGAGTTAGGGTGGGTTAGTAATTCAACATCAGATCATGATACCGACGGTTGTTCAGATAATTTTCAGGATGATGATGATGATAATGATGGAATTATTGATAGTATCGACCAATGTCCTAGAGGTGAATTGAATTGGGAATCAAAGAGTTACTCAGATTATGATGCTGATGGTTGTCGAGATTTGTCGGAAGATTTGGATGATGACAATGACAATATTGAGGACAGCGTGGATGACTGTTGGAGAGGGGACCTAAATTGGACATCGAACGTTCAAGTTGATTATGATGGTGACGGATGTTTCGATGCCACTGAAGACACTGATGATGATTCTGATGGTGTAAATGATGTTAATGAAACGGGAGTAACGTTAGACCTATGTCCACGTTCTCCATTAAATTCCACAGATATTGATGAAAATGGTTGCGACGCAACTGAAAGAGATTCAGATTCTGACGGAATCTCGGATTTCTATGATCAGTGTCCGGGAACACCAATTGGAAATAATGTTAACAATCTTGGTTGTGCTGATTTAGACGGTGACGGGGTATTTTCAAATGTAGACAATTGTACAAACACACAAGAAAAATGGAGTGTTAATTTGGAAGGTTGTGCTGTCTACCAGTTACCTGTTACCTGGAAGGAATCAGGACATGGCAATGGTAGAATGGATACTGTTTCACACTTCTCGGTCCCAACATTGGACGGTACTTGGTCATTCAGAAATGAATGGAACGGACGAGATGTTTACATATTTTTATTCAAATATACTGACTCATCTGGAAATGGTAATAGTGCAGACTGGACAAAGAATCCTGGCTCAATGATTAGACAATTACCTGATAATGCACATTTATTCTATGGATCATTTGACAGCACATATCACAATGATGTGTTGGGTCGAAAAAATGCTGTTCAAAATGCATTAAACGCTAATGAAGAAGCTAAGTGGGCTAACAGAATTCACTACATCGATCAAGACATGTCTACAGCCAGCGGTGGGTTGGGAGACCTAATCAATAATTGGGGGTCTCTATATTATGGAATTGACAGATTTCAAAGAGCAAGGGAAATAGGTTCGATATATGCTTGGACTAGTCAAACAAATGATGTTACTCACTGGGCATACGAGGCTCGAATGTACAATTATGAATTCAATGTTGAAATAAGAGAAACAGACCCAAATATCGAGGTTGTGACAATTGTTGACGAAGTTTGGCATAGTGGTGGTTGGAGTGGAGGTTATACCTCGACATATGGTGATGTAAACATAACACTTCCAAATAATATTACCAATTATGATACACTTGAAGTGTTCCATGAACATGCATGTGAGGACAGAAGAAATCGATATCAGAAATCAGATGGTACTTACGGAGGATGTCATGAATGGGACTACCTTGCTTACATGAAAATATGCGACCGAGATAATTCATCCAAATGTGGAACTGAATTCATGCGATGGATTACTACATATGGTAGAGAGGGAAGATGGTTAACAGACATCACACCTTATCTATTCATGCTTGAAAATGATGATGTTAGAACATTCAAATATCAAGGTGCAAACAAGGGAACTATGACTGTGAAACTGTTATTCTCAAATTGGAACAAGGGAGAAAGAAGTTTCTCCGGTGAACAAATATTTACAGGAGGTGAATTCAATGGCGAATACAATAACGAATCGAGGTACAAGCGCCAACATAACTTCACCACAGAAGATGATTATTACAAAGTAAAAATCGTAGCGACGATAACAGGTCACGGTTTCAATCAAGATCAAGCTAATTGTGCAGAATTCTGCGACCATGAACATCATTACTACCTGAACAATTACCACACATATGAATGGCACCCAATCGTTTATGACAATCAAGGATGTGAAAAAGAAGTCGATAGAGGAGTCGTCGCCAATCAATTTGGATCTTGGCCATTTGGTAGAGCAGGTTGGTGTGCTGGTCAAGATGTCAAACAATGGAGTTATGATATAACAAGTTGGGTTGATAATTCAACTGACAACAATCTTCATTACAAAGGTTTATTCAATGGACAGGAATATGTTCCACAAAATACCAATGGAGGTTCAAGAAATATTAGAGCTAACATTTGGTTAGTCTGGTATGCTCAAAATTGAGTTGGAGGAGGAGATGCTAAATCGCTCAACTCCAACGTCGACTTTGGAGTTGGAAGCAATTCATACCTCGAATTTCTTCTAACTGGAGTAAATCCGGCTTTGATTATTGTATCTTGTAATTCTTTTTCAGATGCCTGCATTTTTTCAGTACCTGATGCCGATACAACATTTTCCTCCATCATTGTAGAGCCTGCATCATCTGCTCCACCCAGAAGGGCCATCTGTGCAACGCTTAGCCCCATTGTGGGCCACGATGCTTGAATGTGAATTATATTATCAAAAAATAAGCGACTAACTGCAACATGTCGTAGATATTCAGTTGGACCAGACCCGAGTTCAATTCTGTTAGTTCCCTTATTTCGCTTTCCGTATGAATTGTTTTCTAATTGAACTGGCCATGCAATAAAAGATGTAAATCCGATTGAATAATTTTCGAGACTGAAGTCTTGTAAATCTCTAATGCGTTTCATGTGTTCAATTCTGTGTTCAATTTTTTCACCGAATCCAAAAACGTTTGTTGCACTTGTAACTAATCCCAAGGATTGGGCTTCCCTCATTACATTCAGCCAATTATCAGGATGACCCTTCTTTGGAGAAACATCTGTCCTTACAGATTCGACAAGAATTTCTGCTCCACCGCCCGGTAGACCATGCATACCTGAGTCTTTCAGTTCGCTCAAAACCTCTAAGGTTGATAATCCTGTTACTTCAGCAATTCCTTCAATCTCTATTGGTGAAAAGCAATCCAAATCAACCTGTGGATGGCGTTGACGTAATTCCTTGAGCAAATTTGTGTAATAATCTATTCCGAGTTCAGGGTTAACACCACCTTGCATCAATATCCTTACCCCTTCAATGTCTTCTAATTCAGACACCCTTTGGCTAATTTCATCGATAGATTGAGTATATGTTTCATCATGGCCCGGTGGCCTATAAAATGAACAGAATTGACAATTGATAGTACAAATATTGGTGTAATTGATGTTTCTATCGATTAAGTAAGTTACATTGGTATTTCCATTCATTGATAACCTTCTATCATGCGCCGCCTGACGTAAATCGTGGAATGGCGCATTTTCATATAACTCAATGGCTTCTTGAACGGTAATTCTTCTTTGATTACCTTTTAACTCAGCCAATATTTGACTCCAGTTCATAGTTACCACTCAAGCCGTGCCAACTAATGCTTCAATATCAGTAATTGTTTTTGGGCAATCCTTGGATAAGACGTCAGGCCCATCATTTGTAATGAGTACATCATCCTCAATCCTAATACCAATATTTGCATATCTTTCAGGACAATCGACATCCGGCCTCCATGCACCAAAATAGAGGCCTGGTTCAACTGTAATTACCATCCCTTCTTCGAAAAGTCTCGGTTCATCATTTGGTCTGTATATGCCAACATCGTGGACATCCAGTCCTAACCAATGCCCCGTACCATGCATATACCAATTGTTCAATTCACCGCCAGGGCCAATTGCTTCATCTAAACTTTGTTTGATAACTCCAATTTTTATCAAACCTTCCGCAAGTACACGGCGTGCTTCTTTGTGTGGTGCATCATATGGGTTACCAACCCTGCACTTATCTATAGCCGCGAGCTGTGAGTCAAGAACAATTTGATAGATTTCTGCTTGTGCTTCAGAAAATTTACCACTAACTGGCCATGAACGAGTAATGTCAGATGCGTATCCTTTGTATTCGCAACCAGCATCAATTAAAATCACTTCACCTTCATTACAAACATCATTATTCACGTTGTAGTGCAAAATTGTTGCATTTTCACCGCTACCAATTATGCATGGATAGGAAATGCCATCAGTGTTACAATATTTGAAAAGCCCCTCAATTATTCCCTCAAGTTGCCATTCTCCAATCCCGGGTTTTGTATTAGCCATCGCTTGAATGTGAGCTTGGCTAGCAACTTTTGCGGAATGACGCATCAATGAAATTTCTGAATCTGATTTTCTTAGTCTAAGTTCGTTTATCAAAGGAGATGGGTCTACTATGCTCATTGGACCTGTCCCAAATTTTTGTCGGTCTCGAGAATTTCTTTTTACCTCATTTTCTACTATACTGTCAACTGATTTGTCCACGCCGAGTTTAACAAATACCCTCGAACATTTTACTAACATCTCAGATAGTTTTTCATGTAAATCGTGTATTGAGTGAGCCTCATCAACAGGCCAATTATCAATTGCTCCCTCGACACCTGGCCTCCGACCTTCCCAAATTTCTTTCAAAACATCTTTTGGTTGAACAAATAGAATTCTTTTCCATTCACCATTCACGTTAATGGCACAAAATGTTGATTCTGGATCTGTCCACCCTGTCAAGTAAAGCATATCGGAACTTGACCGGAAGTGATAGTGAACATCGTTGGAACGAATTGACTCATGAGGATTAGTGATGATCAACAAATCTGACGTCTTTAATTGCGCAAATAGCCTATTTTGCCTCGCAACAAACTCTGACGCATCTACACCTGACGGCTCGCCACCAATCGCAAGTAGAGACTCCTCCCACATAATCATGCGGTGAGGGTTATATTTTTTCAGTCCTTTGATTTGATGGGAGTTCTTTCATTAATTCCAATCATCAACTTCATCACTGTGTTCTCTACTATCAGACGTATCCATACCTTCCCATTTTGGCATTTTAGAAACTGAACTTTTTTGTTTGTAAAAAGCAAATGCACTAAGTAGAATCGGAATCAAAATAAGAATTATTGTTATTGTAACCTCAACGAACATGCTTCCCACTTGCGTATCCTGAGTTTCTACAATAACCTGTATTTCATGACTTGATGTTGCTCCGTCGTTGTCTTCTACCTCAAGAATCACAACAAATGAACCAATGCTTAATGACGGAAGAGTAGCGTTTTGGTTAGTTGATATTACTTCCCCATCTAGATACCATGTATATTTCATTTCAATAATATCAAGTTCACTATCAGAGATATTGGCCTCAAGGTGTATTTCATCCCCATACTCACTTCTCCAGGTATCAGAATCGGTAATATCCATACCATCAATAAAAAATTGAATTGTTGGTTCTAAGTTTTCAACATTAATCATCAAGCTTTGCGATGCAGTTCTTCCCACTGCATCAAATATGTCAAGCCTAATCGTATAATTGCCCGAATACTGAGGAACTATCGTATGTGTAAACTTCTGAGTTGAATTAGATGTAATTACACTAATTGATCCGTCAGGTTTTGTTATGTACCATAGTGTCTGTAGGTTATTTCCCCAAACGCCATCACGTGAGCCACTACCATCGATGAATACAGCAACTCCTTCTTGCGCATTTGCTGGAGCAATCAGTTCAACAACTGGATCTGTTTGGTCTACGAATAAGTTTACAGATATCTTTGGTGAATGCCGTAAGAATTCATCCTGCATATAGTAAGTAAAATTCCATACTCCATCATACAGTCCTAATTCTGTGGCATTTAGTGTGAATGTATAATTTGAACCTGTCCATTGTGGCACTATTTCTGAAGTTCCGATGTCACCAGTACAAGCGCCTTGTGGAGAATAGCACCATTCCAACTTAATTTTGGTATTTGTAATCGTTCCCTCCGAAATAATTCCTTGACCTGTTAGCTCTAGATTTTCATCCAAAAACAACTGAAGTTCATGATGTGGAGAAACAATGGGCTTATGTGGGCCATCTCCAACAAAGAATATTCGATTAAAGAATGATTTGTCGAGTTCAATCGGTTGATTAATTTCCAGCCAACAAGTACATTTTATTCCTGATAAATTTACTTCGATATTCCAAATCCATATACCCTCAGAGATTGGAATAGCAGAAGTAAAAAATTCACCTGATGCGACAACTGGCCAACTAATGTATGGCTCTGTGACGTTGTAAATTACCCATTGTGCGCTTTGTGGATTGATTGTTGTTGAACCAGAAATATTCAATGTTTCATTTACCCAAAAACCATTTTCAACTTGGCTGGTTATTTCTTCATCTTCAGAAAGGGCAGACACATTATCAATCAACGTAATCAAAGATAATACTGCGGTCAGTAAAACACTAAAACGCAATGAATTTTTCATTCACTACTCCTCGAATGCGTTACAGAGTTGCCCTTGCGATGGGAAGCTATTGATGTCTCTAGGATTGGTATCCCACTTGTATTCACAATAATTGATGTGTCCATCTCCATCTGTGTCAACCATTCGATCTGCTCCATCATATGGGTCGAAATTGAAATAATATTCCCATCCAGTAGCCATACCATCATCATCATGGTCCTGGTAGTATACTTCTGGACCATCATTCCAATCATCACCATCAGTGTCATTCCTAATTGGGTTAGTGCCGTTCACAAATTCTTCATAGCTTGTATAATTCTCTAAATTATCGTAAAATGCCTTTCCATCTGGGGTATCTGGGTTAATGTGACAGTTGCTGGATGATGGATCATCGTAAGACGGGCAGTACTTTGCAATTAGTCCACTTCTGTTTAGACCATCGTCATCAGGGTCTTCCATTCCATCATCGATTCCATCTCCATCTGAATCTTTTAATGCTGGGTCCATTATACCACGAGCTCCGCTTGCTCCCTCTGTGGTGTTATCGAACAATCCGTTATTGAGTGCTTCTTCTGAATAGGTGACTTCCCAACCATCAGGAAGTAAGTCTCCATCTGTGTCATCATCGACAGGGTTGGTATTCCATCTGTCAGGAGCCTCTGCACCATTTGCTAACGTATCATTATCAATGTCATATGTATCATCCTTCAATGAGTTTTCTGATGGGTCCAAAGCCCATCTACCATTACAACCACCACAAAGTGGATTTGTTGGGACAATGAAATTGGTTAGGTTCATTTCATGTACTTCGTACTTCTTTTCCAATATGAATCCACCAAGCCAATTCTTCCACATGTATCCACCTGAGTCCAATCCACATTCAACCATGGAGTCACATCCTGGAGGTAACCACAAGTCTGTTGCTACCCACAGAGAATGTGACTTAGTATTGTCTTCAAGAGACTCGACCTGCATTTCCCAGCCGTCGAGCATTCCGTCACCATCGGTGTCATTAATCAACGGATTTGTAGGATTTTGATAAGGACGAGGAACAAATAGAACTTCGTGACCATCAATCAGTCCATCGTTATCCGTGTCTGAATTATTAGCATGGGTCAAGAAATTGTCAGCTCCAAGAATTACTTCTTCACCATCTTCAAGTCCATCATTATCGGTGTCAAACATACATGGACTTGTGAAATATTCTTCACCATACCAAGAAAATCCGTTTAGTGCTTCTGCTTGGTCTCCTAATCCATCACCATCTGTATCAGCGTTAGAAGCGTTTGAACCAGTGTCACAGACATCATTGAATTCCTTGTAATCGGAAAGGCCATCACCATCAGTGTCCCACAATCCTGGATCGGAAGTTACGTGAACATATTGAACACCCCTGTTAACAACAAGGATGTCCCAACCCATAACTTCGATACCATCTCTTAATCCATCGCCATCAGTGTCTGGATTTAGAGGATCGGTGGAACGACCGTCGACGATTCCATCACCGTCTTTGTCACGGGCATTGTATTCCATCAGATTAGTGAATCGTTCTTCTTCTTCAACAATCTCAACTAGAACATCAAGTCTACTTTCGACGAGTTTGTTATCGGTTGTATCAACGTGAACTGCGTAAACATAACCGCTTACAGGAGCCCTAATTGGCACTGAAACAGGATTTCCACCTGATAGGATTACTTGAAGAGTCAAGATTGTTTCATTTGCGTCAACATAATCATCTTCTACAACATTTACATTGATGACCTTAGCTGTATTTTCTAAGGCATCATAGGTTACACTTCCATCTCCGTCTACGTCGTATCCATCCCTATCTGGGTCTTCATCTCCGTTAGAACCGTCTCTAGGGTCTAATCCGTTGTTTGCCTCCCAACCATCAGGCATACCATCTTCATCGGTATCTTCATGCCAAGGTGATGTGAACTTTTCTTCACCAAATGTCCAAGCAACTCTGTATTCCTCAACATTGTTCATTCCATCTTCATCCCAATCACCATACCCATCTGAGTTATTTGCTGGGTCCAAGAGTTGGGAACCTGCGGTTGCTGCAGCAGTATTGTAAGCAGGATGGTCATTTATTGTTGAATAACAGAACTCGAAACCATCTGGCATTCCATCTCCATCAGTATCCCAGTCCGATGGGCCATTCATCAGCCCATCACCATCCATGTCTTCCTTGAACCAAGAAAGCCCGTGCTCCAATGCATGCGATGAAAATGGCGCGACTCTGAAAATAGGGTCGATAAGAGGCACACCACAATCTTGGCCTGTAGCTTTTGCATGGCTAATTGTTCCGTTTGATATCTCCTGAATATCAGACAACAAATCTCCATCTGAATCCGCTAAGGTAGGATTGGTACCATAGGATTCTTCTTCCAAGTTGAATAAACCGTCTGAATCAGAATCTAAGACTTGGTCGCATGAATGTTCGCCTCTCGCATTGGCAAGGTCATCCCAACTCGGTAAGCCATTGTCACCGGTGAAATAATCCTCCAAAATTTCAGTCATTCCCATTGTTAATTCTACGCAATCCCAATTTCCAGAAAGAGGATCGAAAAGAGTGTAATTTCCAGCAGGGTGTACCACAGTTTGTTTGTAGGTTACTTCCCATTTGTCATTCAATCCGTCTCCGTCAGTATCCGCTAATCGAGGATTTGTTCCTTCTGTAATCTCCACGGAGTTTATCAAGCCGTCCCTATCTGGGTCACCCTTAGGACCGTCATCGGGATCTGGCCATGAGTCATCTTCTTCATTTACTTCCGCATCTTCAGAATTTGCCTCGCTTGGATCGCTGTCCAAGTCATCAGATTCACCATTATCCAACGGATTGAGTCCGTTTTCTACTTCCCAACCATCTGACATAGTATCCTTATCTGTATCTGGATCGTTAGGATCAGTTCCATATTGAGCCTCGATAGCGTCAGGCAATCCATCTCCATCGGTATCCAAAGCAAGTCCTGTGTTACTTCCATCGCCGATTATATCATCGGTGGCTGCTGATTCGTAATCTCCAACGCCGTCACTCGTTTGGAAGAAACCTGTAGCACCTACAAACAGAGAACCGAATATCAAGGTTGACACTATCGCTACGTAAGCCATTTGGTTGTGAGACATTGACATTTTAATACACCCTGCACGCTAATGCTATACAACCCAATTCAATCACAGTCATAAACATTGATGATAATTGCGCAATTAAAATGTCGCTATCTTTGAGATATCAAGCGATTTTTTGCTTGCTTGTTATTGTGAATTCTTGCAATAAACCTTTACTGATTACGGAAATTTTGGCAGGCCTACCTTCACACCTGGTCCAAGCGCCTGAAAGATATCCAGTAAGGAGCGGTATAGAGACACAGTTCTCGACCAATATTTTTACACCACCATGGTCATCGACATAGGACAAAGAGTTGACTTTACCGTATCCTTTCTTAGAGAATGTTTCCTTAATATTTGATATCCAGCCTTCTTCATCTGCCGCAAGAAACAGCTCTTCTCCAAGTATGAAATTCTGCCTACTTGCCATTGCCATAGCAAGAGAAATGTCATCAAAATCAGGCCATCCAAACCTCTCATCCTGATTTATTTCAGATTGTATGCCTGTGCAAGATTCACGAAGCCTTGAAAATAATCTAGTGGGTAGAAGATGATATTTTTGCCCGTCTATCTTCCAACCTGCTTCTAAATCTAAAACGAGTTTCGAACTCGAATGGAATTTTTTTTCACCGGATTCTATTGGTGAGATGTTCACATTACTTTCAACAACGTCAAGCAAGATTACTTCGGAATTAACATCCTGCCAAGTGACTTTGAACCTTTTGTTGTAAATCCATTCCACAGAAGCTTGATACAAACCTGAAAATAATGAACTCAATCCAGATGAATTTATCGAATTATTGCTGAAATCTGGCCTTCCCCATCCATTATTTTTCCACCTTAGTTTGATATGGTTTTGTAATTTCTTTGTCTTGAAAAAAGGTCCAGTTTCTAGGTTTTCTAATAAAAGTAAACTTTCTTCAACATCACAAGCTGAATTAGCAAGTTTTCTTCCTAATGGTTGGTTTAATATTTCTTCAAAAATTCTCCACCATGATTCAATCTCATCTTTTCTCCAAAGGAGCCAGCTAGTACCAAACCTATCTGTAATAACGCCATTTTCGTAGCAAAATGTTTCTGATACTGATTTCATTAGAGATAAATCGAGTTGGCTCGTATCTTCATCGATTAACGGCATGATATTCACAACGGATATCCACTTACTTCTTCATCATTGAAGCAGTATCTAATAACTTGATATCGTGATTTGAATTCTCGAACGTCCTCTTTCACTGAATTTGGATCTTCATTATTGATTAATACCCTCGCATAAAACTTAGCCACATCTTGCATTTCATCAACACCCATACCAACACGAGTTAATTCTTGAACACCTAATCTCAATCCTGAAGGAGACATTGCTTTTGTATCACCAGGAAGCATATTCATGTTGGTAATAATTCCTGCGTCTTCGAGCAATTTTGCAGCCTTTGCTCCAGCACCGGAATCTAACTCCCCGTGTCTCGTCAACACCTGATGTGAGGCAGTGTATCCTCTGGATTCAGCAAGGACATCAAAGCCTTCTGCAGCAAGTGATGATGCGAAGGCTTGAGCATTAGCAACTGTATTCTTAGAAAGTTCTTCACCATATTCAAGGAATTCAGCTAATGCAATAACCTTACCAGCTACATGATGTAAATGGTAAGAGGAACAAGTTCCAGGGAAAACTGCATTGTTCAATCTTCTTTGGAATTTTTCATCTTCGGAGGAAGAAAGAATGAATCCTCCTTGGGGCCCTGGAAAAGTCTTGTGTGATGAACCTGTCATCATGTCTGCACCTTCTTCAAAAGGTGATTGAAAGCAACCACCTGCAATTAAACCAAGGACATGTGCTCCGTCGTACATAACAGTCGACCCAACTTCATGGGCGACATCCGCTAATTCTTTTAGCGGAGTAGGGAACAAAAATACAGACTGCCCAAAAAGTGTTACTTTCGGAGACACTTCTCGAATTAATTCTGCTGATGCATCGATATCTGGCTCCATTCTTTCCTCGTTCCAAGGATATGTTGAGAGATTAAGATCTCGCAAACCAACGGCACCCATTCTTGCATGTGAAATATGACCTCCATCTGCCGTTGACACTGCTGTAATAGAATCACCGGGTGATGCTAAGGCTTTGAGTGCTGCGATATTAGAGACTGTTCCACTTGTAGACTGTATGTTAGCAAATTTTGCAGAGAATACTTCTTTTGCTAAGTTTATACCAAGGTCCTCGATACTATCAAAATCTCCACATCCCTGATAGTACCTTTTGTATGGTAATCCTTCAGCATACCTGCCATGTAAATCGCTTGAAACTACCTTTTGAACCATTGGTGATACAATATTTTCACTGGCTATCATTCCCAGCCCTTCACGGTATAATTTACCACTTTGAACTGTTGAATCAATAACTGATTTGGCATATTCTGCATTAATTTTCTTTGGTACCCAAGCACCAGGAATGCTCTGCATGATTTGAAGAGATAGAATACAGCCTTTGAGATTTGTTAATTAAATTTCAACTTGGTCTTCTTGGACCTGATGGCCGATTTGGCCCATCCAAGCTCCTCATTTGCTTTTCAGAGCGTCGAGTATTGTGTGGAATACCCTTCCTTGACAAATCTGTTGACATTATGTTTTGAGCCTTACGCATGCCTCCCATTGGCCTTGCGGCTTTTCCTGTTTTTCTTTGAATCATTTGTTGCCGACCTCTATATGCTACAGGCCCTACTAGTCTCTCCATTGCTGGAACATCTGCACCTTCTTCTTTAGGTCTTTTTAACCACCAACCAGGTGTTAAATTCAACATTCTAGAATCCTTTGCACGACGAATTGCTTTTGCCCTTCTTACCAATTTTGGTTTAAGTGAACGCTCACTTTCTTTTGGAACATATTCTGTCATCCACCCAGGTAGACCAATGTCGTATACAATTCCGTTTATAGTAACTAACAATCCCGAGAGTAAAAGGTGAGTCCCGACTGGAAGTTCATCTCTTGCTAATCTTACTTTGTGACGCTTCAGCCTTTTTGCATACCACACCATAGCTTTCTGATCACGGTGTTTTATGACCTTGGCTTGCTGTTTACTGAACCGTCTTGCGTTTTGGTGTATTGCAATAGTTCCGATTGCTACTGATATACCTTCCAACAATCCCACTTCATCGGAAACAAATATTCCTAGTATGATCCATAGAGGGGTCAATACACCCCAATTGAATATGTTTGAAATGATTCCTGATGAATATCTTGGAGTCATTCTTTTTTGTACAGCATGTGACGACGCAACCAAGAAATTTGCATTAAGGGCTTCATCAACACCGCTTTTTAGCATCAAAGCAGCGATTGGATTAACTGGAGCATCATCTATCCACCTCTTTGCTCTCTTAGTTGCAGGCTTGGTAAGGGCGACTTCTAAAGAGTCATCGTCATCAGTTTTAGCGCGTCCCATTATGTTCGCAAGCGCCTTCACACGCGGATCATTGGGGTCTGTTTCTTCTAACTCATCCAATACACTTAGAGCACTGTGCCATTCTCCTTTGTCAATTAAACAAAGAGCGGCCGCAATCCTTGGTTTAGCCATTAATGGATTGTCATTAACTAACTTCATCGCAAGGTTAAATGCTTCATTGTGAAGGTTTTGTAACCTAAGTAAAGCAACATGGGACAAACGTGCATTTACGGTTAAGTTATCATTATGAATATTCATTTGTGGAGGTTCTGGTAGCCACGCTTTTGACATAGCCATCAAATCGTTAAGGTGGTCTATGCAAGAGTTGTTCTCCCAATCCCACAAGTCATCTTCGTCAACGCTTCCGTGCCAAGGATCTAACCATTCGCAGATGAAAGCTAATAGTTCAGGTTCATCATAACCTTCATCCTGTTGCAAATTGTGAAGGGCTTGCCTTGCCGCATCTAACCTTCGACATGCGATATGACCAGTTGCGATTATCATTCTTGCCTCATCATTATCTCCACCTGATTGGGCTAACAATTTCTTGGCTTCTTCAATTGCACTTGGCCACAGTCCACGTATCGCTAATTCAACCATTCGAGCGCGACTCTTTGCCATCCGCACAACAGCTTCATCCTCATTTATCGTGCGTTCTTGGAATCTGATCAAACCATCAAGATCATTGGATAGTGCAGATTCATCTATTAAATCAAACATCCAAATACCGCCACCCGACATGATAGCACCCTCACGTCTTTCATCAGGATTCAAATCGAATTTTAAATTGCGAAGCGAATTGAATTTAGCAACTGACAATACCCAAGTCAGTAAAAATATAACTTGACCTACTGCAATGAAAATCCATGTTACAAGCAGACGGTTTTCCTCATTGAATCCTTGATTCTCAAGCCATTCAATAAACGGCATTAGGTCACCAAATTCTTTGTAACACACCAAGATTAGTAACAGGGCAGTGTATCCACTAAACCCTGCAAAAGCGAAATACAACACCTTGCCCTGTGCTTCTTCTTCTGACCTAAGTTCCCTTGGTGTTGCGAGATGCACACCCCCTAGTCCGCCAAATGCTTGGCCTCCGAGGTATAAGTTTCTGATAAGTTCAAAGATGAAAGCAAGACCGACGATTGCAATGTTCAAAGAAAGATAGGCAGCCAACACCTCAGGCAAACTCTTCAATGCTTCCCATTTCGCAAGATATTCATTTTCCTGAATAAGTAAGTACATCTCATGTCCTATAATTCCACCATAATTTAGAACTTCTTGTGAGTTATCCGGACTATTCAGCATTATGTGCATTACAGTGACTATTCCATTCACTGCGGTTATCGGCATCGTGAAAAGGAATAGAACGAGAATAAATGAAAATAATCTACCAACGAATCCTAATTTTACTGCGTCGATAGGATTAGGCCTCCCAATAAACGATCTGAATTTTCCGATCATCAACATGTTCCAAGAGGCACCCATTATCCTGCCATAGGCAAGAATTGTTGGGCCCATGAATACTAAACCAGATATTGCAAGCACGAGTGGTTTCTCTGATTCTTCGACCTGTGGGATTAAAAATTGATATGTGGCTAGGGATGCTGCAACAAGCCCAACAAATGTTAAAATTCTACGTCCGAAGGTCGTAAGTTTTCTTGATTTTCCCAATGTGTCCTTTTTACCTATAATTTGACCATTTAGTGATTCCCATGGCGAAATAATAACCGGGACAAATACCAGAAGTCCCATCAACATCAAATTGGGCAAAAAGTATGATGAGGAATCGAAGATTAATTCCGCTATCAAAAGCAGAACACCGGTCATAGCCATCATGTAAAGTGCTACACCAAAACCAACTTTCGGCAATTTAAGTAAATCCTTGACATCTTCCTTATCTCTGGTCAAACTGTGGACTTCATACAGACCTTCATCTATTTCGAATCCAACTTGTAGGCCTGATAATTGACTAGGAATCATGAATTTCCAAAGAATTATCGCAACAGTCAGTGCCAAGCCAAAAGGAATTAGTAAATCAGGAGTCAATTCCGACGGATTTACTACCTCCCCCGCACTTGCTAACGGCGCTAGTAAAATTGTCACTATCAGGTACAATAGTAACTTGCGCATGATTCCACCCGTGATAATTCTCCTCATGACATCTTTGCTTCTCGATGACGTATTAAGAATGATTCAATCCTATCAAACGCTATGTTCAGTGTATCTTCGTCAGCAAGGTACACAAGTCGAAAATGACCTATACCTTTTTGTTTTGAAAATCCTGTACCGTGTACGACCAAAACATGTTCTTCATGAAGTAAATCCAAAACAAATTGCTTGTCATTATTTTTCCAGTGATCGTCTGTCAATCGTACAAACATGTAAAATGCACCACCTGGTTTTTCAACCTCCAATCCTTCTATTGAACTTATTCTATCAAGGCAAAGTTGTCGCCTTAAATCTACTCTGTGCTTATATTCTTCCATCCATTTCTTGTCCTCTGATAAACCAGCAAAATATCCCAACTGTGCAGGAGTACTAGCACATAGTCTAGACCGAAGTAATCTTTCAATCCCATCGCGAACAATACCCATCTTTTTTGCAGGGTCATGAATCGCAAGATAACCAATTCTCCAACCCGGTGCGTAGTAAACTTTTGATACACCATTTAGAACAAAAACCGGCACTGTTTCGGAACAAGAAGCAACAGATACTATATCACCTGTAAAATCAAGGCCGTCATAGATTTCATCTGCTATTATCATGCAATTTGGCCAATCCGCTGCGATAGTGATTAATTCCTCTATTTCTTCTTTAGTGGCAACATTTCCTGTCGGGTTATTCGGATTTATCAAAACTAACAGTCTGACCGATTCATCCATTTTTCCCTTGATGTCTTCTATGTCTATTGACCAACCATTATCATGTTGTAGAGAATATTCGACCGTTTCAGCACCATACATCTGAGGATATGCCATGTAAGGAGGGTAATGTGGACCGGGCGCAAGAACTTTGTCTCCTTCTTCCAATGTTGCTGCAAAAATAATCTGTAATGCTTCGGTAACCCCGTGGCAAACATATACATCATCTGTATTACAATTCCAGCCCTTCAGAGTTTCATTCTTCGCTATTTCTTTACGTAATTTTGGAATTCCATATGAAGGAGAATATCCATTATTACCGTCTTCCAGTCCCTTTTGAAAAGCTTTAACCATATGCTTGGGAGTTGGAAGACCTGGATACGCTATTGGGTCACCTATGTTCAGTTTGATTATACTGTGACCTTGGTTTTCCAATTCTGTGGCAGGAACAACTACATCTCTGATTGCATATTCAATAGAAGAAGCTCTACTAGAGACTGGAATCATCACTTGCCACCCATCCGACAAACTTCATCAAAATGCTCTTTAGATACTGGCTGGACAGATAACCTTTGACCTCTCTGGACAAGTGCCATACCTTCCAGTTTAGGATTGTCTTTTATTTCGTGAAGACTGACTGGATTTAACTCTTCTATTGCTTCGATATCAACCATAATCCATCTTGGGTTATCTGGTGATGATTTCTCATCGAAATATTTGCTTTCAGAATCCCAAGAAGTGTGGTCAGGATACCCTTCCTTGCAAACTTTTGCTAATCCTGCAACGTGAGGAGGTTTCGTGTTCGAATGATAAAATAGAACTAAATCCCCTAACTTCATTTGGTCTCTCATTATATTTCTTGCTTGATAATTTCTAACCCCATCCCAATGAGTTGACCCATCTGAAACAAGTTGGGAGAACGGGTAAACATCAGGTTCCGATTTCATTAGCCAATAATTTGTCATCATTTCACCTCAAAGTCACCATGCATCTCCGTAATCTGGAATTAGAGTTGCTTCTACAGCATCTATTTCTCCCCGCTTTGAAATTTTTCCAAGCCCGAGCTTTCTAGCCATACTGGATGCGCCTCCTGTGGAGCCGATACCTAAGTCCTCTAACAATACGAATATTGCAGGCAATAAAATTAGTGCGCTTGCAGCGGCAATCCAAAGAAGAATAATGATTACTGTTATGAAAGGTTTGATTTCAGGAATTGGAATCTGATATGCAGTGATCATACCTAAAGTCGTAACTGTGGCTGCTTCGAATAATGACATCCCTGTGCTAACTGTTGATGTCCTTATCGCTTCGATACCACCTCCTAATTCTCTTATACGGTTTGCTATGTGAATCGAGAAATCAACACCCACTCCGACAAGAATAGAACCAATCATGACTGTTACTAATGATAGTGAAACATCCATCCTCCACATTACCAGCCACTGTAAAGACACGGTAGCGATTACGGGAGCTGTGGTCCAAAGAGAGAACCTGATGTCCTTGAATACAATTGCGAGCGTCATAATAGTCAGAATAACTGCGAAACCTAACGAAGACCATTGACTTCCGACTATCAATTCGTTAACTGCGATTGCCACTGCGGCTACACCAGTTAGCTCTTCGGCGTCAATATCTCCTCTGTAATCCATCGAAGTGTAATCATTTACCAATGTTACAGCCTGATCTGTTTCAGCGACTGGAACGAATGGCATATCAACGTAAATCAGACTCCTACTATAATCATCAGAGATGAAAAGTCCCCTTGTTTCATCGGATAGACTATTGTAAAATACGTTCAACAAGAAGCCTTCAATCCTTGAATTTCCAGCACCTTCGTCACGAGGTGTAACAAGTAAATCCCAGAATGATACTGATTCTCCAAAGTCCCTATCGAAGTAAGGTGCAAGTTCATCTCTCAAGTCTTCTGGAATAAATGATTGATTCGCAAGGTCCCATATCGGGGATATACTACCATTAGCCCCTACACCTACTGACTTCATCAAGAAAACTATGCTGACAGCTGTAGTTTCATCAACTGTATTCAAATTATCTTCAAGTGCTGATATCCCTAGCAATTTCTCAACCGTTTCCTCATCATTGATAGCTGAATCTCCGGAGATGTCACCCTTTACAAGAACCATTCCGACTTGCCCAGCATTGAAATCACTGGAATATTGTTTCATCGTAATTACAGAAGGTTCATCTTCTGGAGCCATGCCGAGCAAATCGATATTTTCTTCGACATTTGCTTGACCCCAATAGCCTGAAACAAATATCATTAATACGAATATTGTTATTACTGCCTTCGAAAATTTAATTGGTAATTTTACTGCATTTTCGAATACAGGGAGAGGAGGGTGTTTTGGTTTTCGCAAATCTAACAGAAGAGTAAGATTTGGAACCATAAGCATAGTCAGTATGTATACTACCACGATACCACCAGAAAGGGCAATACCTACAGTTTCAATTGGCTTCATCGGGGTAAAGGTAAGTGATATGAATCCAATAACCGTAGTGACGGCAGAAAGGAATACTGCCCTTCCTGTTGATGACAAGGATTGACGAATCTTTTCATCTTTCGACCCGCTTTCTTCAGCATACCGGTTGGTTATGTGCAAACCATATGACACCCCAAGGGCTAACAAAATAGGACCGACGATGATAACCGTCATCGTAACCTCGTAATTCGTCCACCCCATAATTCCGAGCGTCCAAAATACCGAACAAAGTGTTGGAAGTCCTGCAATTACTACGACTTTGAATCCCTGAAGAGGCCTCCATGAGCCCGTTTGTAGTACATCGGAATGGAATACGAACAGACCCAAGGCCACCAGTACAATTGCCATTGGGAATATCTGCCAAAATAGTTTGAAAGAGAATTCAGTAACAGCATTTGTTATTGGAACTGGGCCGGTTAGTGTCATACTTATTCCCAAATCTTCCCATGTACACAAATCTGGAGACGGTTGGTCATTTTCGTTCCAACTACAGGGCCTTTTTTCTTGGGAGATTTCTGTGAGGATTTTTTGAGTCTGTTCAATTACTTCTTTGGCAGTCTTTGATTCATCAACAGCAATGATAATCACGGCTTTGTCTAATGTCCCGTCGCCGTCTGTATCTCTCGCAAGTTTGTC
>JAYPOA010000021.1:0-26124 GCA_038130705.1 Methanobacteriota archaeon
AATCCCAAACTGCTCCTACAAGTTGCAAATGCCCATCATGTCTCTCAGCAGTGAATCTGAGTATCTCTGCTTTTGCTGCATCAGCAGGAAGAAGAGTTGAGAAATCAAGGGGTTCTGATGGATGCCAATTTTTACCTCGGATGGTTGGTAATTCTCCCTGTGACATGGTTCAACCCAGTACTCCGAGTAGGGGTTGTTTTATCAGCCATCCCATTGAAAGACTACTCAGATTCTAACCTTTTTTCCATCTCAGCAGAGTAGCAATCATCCAATAATTGAGAATTTAGTATAGTTATTACCAATCCAATCATCATTGGTAATGCCAAAATTCCAAGAGTGATTCCCCAAGAATTTGTGTAATCAAAAACTGGACCAATCACCATTGGCCCAATAATCGTCCCGGCGGCCCAGGCAGTGCCAAATGCACCAAACGCTAAGCCAGCTCCACCTTTACCGTATACCTGCGTGGTTGCAGTATCAACAATTGGAAGCATGGGGACTTGAGCAGCAGAGATAGCGAATTGGAATATCCCAAGAATAACAATAATCATGTATGCCGCCATAATTTTGTCAGAGATGGAATATGCTACATATCCGGCAGCTAACAATGCTATAGAGACCACGCACCAACCAAATATCATGTATCTAACTGGACCATTTTTGTCTACAAGGTAACCCCACATCCATCCACCTATTCCTTGTGCGACAACCATGACTAGAAGTACGGCACCAATCCAAGCTGCATTCAGACCTAAATTATCTTCTAAGAATAATGGAACTCCCGCTTCTAAAGCGCCCGTTGCTAATGTTGTCATCATGACCAAAACACCAATTCTGGATAGAATCGGATTTTGGATGAATACCTTCAGCGGTACAGATCCCTGTGCTGGTTGACTACCATGACCTAATTCTCTTGTTGTGACGTAAACAAGAGGAATTACGAGAGCCGTTAAAACTGAAAGACCGAAAAACGCAAATTCTTGGTTGATAGTATAGGCAGCACCCCCAATAACTGGACCCATTAGACCACCAATTGTCGCCATGGCAATCAGTTTCCCAGATATTTCTCCAAAATTTGTGGGCCAAATATCACTTGCAGCGGCGAAGCCAGCTGTCATAATTGCAGCTCCTGATGCACCGTGAACAAGTCTTGCTATCGTTAACACATAAAATCCATCGATGATTGTAATTCTCATTGCCACGATGTACAACAACGCTGCTACACTAAGAGCAAATAGTGAGAATAGAATGGTGCGCCCTGGACCAAATTTGTCGGTTATTCTTCCCGTTTTCGGACCAAGTAAGAACAGTGGAACTGCCCATAATGAAACTAATGCAGTTGCTTCTGTATTGGATAAATCAAACTGATTCTTCCATGAAGGTAATATCGGTACGATGAATGCATAGCCGAGAAAATCGACAAGAAATGCGAAAGCTAATGCCCAGAAAGCCCACTTTTTCTGGTTCTCATTCATCACTCTTCCTCTCCTTCCGGCAGGGATGAAATAACATCACCCAACATTTCGGTAACGTCCTCAATCCTCGTAAGCAATGTAATGTCTGTTACATTTCCAGGTCGTCCCAAATCCCACATGAGTTCGTGTGTAGTTTCTGCGACCAGACGAGTAAATTCTAATACAGCAGGATCTATTACAGTTTTTTCTTTATCTTCCAAAATCGAAACAAAATCTGGTGTTTCATCTAAAATGCCATCCATTTTATCCTCAATTTCTTGAGTGATAGCATCGACTTGATTCTGTAGAATTTCTTCCATTGAAGAAGCCCCTACTTTTACAGACGGCCCCGCTCCTGAACCAAGGGTATTTGATTTCTTTTTAGACGGCAAGTTAGACCCCGAAATCATAGTTGGGTTTTGATTATCTGACAAATTGTCAGAATCACTCACGATATTGTTTAACGCAATTCTAAGTACGTTTGACATTAGATTGGGGTCGATTCCTTCATCGATTTCGATACCTTCTTCTCCTAATTGGGAAAGTATTTCATTAACGAATTCAATACTTATTTTATCAGGTGTAACCAAATCCTTGAGAACAGGCAATGCCCATTTGCCATCATTCATTGCCATTGACACATCAAAGGTTCCAGTACGGAGATTTGTTGCAGGGTTAGCAATATTCGCAGGAGGAGCGACAAATTGCTTTAGAGAATGTTTTTCCAATTGTGACAATAACATATTCATGTCAACAGGTTTGTTAATCACTTCGTGAATACCTGCTCTCGCAGCAGAAACCAAGTAATCTTGAGAATTGTTTCGCGACAGAATTACAATACGGCATTTGAATGCAAACTCAGGATCTGCCATTAATCTTTGAGCAGAATCAATCGGATCACCGGACACCCATTCTCCGTCGAATAATACGACTTCTGGCATGGTAGCCAATGCCGTTCCCTCAGCCTGCCTCAATGTTCCTGCCCGTGTAACATCGTAACCTGCTCTCTCTAATGTATTGGCGAGAAGCCCACGCCGACCATCGTTTTCGTCGGCAACGATTAGTTTCGGCACAATATAACGGCGCCGTAGTAACAACTTGAAGTTTAAGACGAATTTTGTCTATTTTAGCCTTGAATAACGCCATCTGGGTTAGTTTGGGCCCAACCCATTATCCCACCTTCAAGATTGTACAAGTGCTCCGGGTTAAATCCAGCAGAAATTAATTGCTTTATTGCCATTTCAGACCGAATACCTGCTCCGCAATGTAGCAATATATCCTCATCTTTTGGTAAATCACCGACAACAGAAAGAATTTCATCATGAGAGCACAAATATTCAGCATCCGAAATTCGGGCTTGCTTATTTTCAGCCTCGGTTCTGACATCGAAGAATTTAGGACTCCAACCTTCATTCATCTTTGCTATTGCTTGACTCGCATTAACCCTGTGGAACATTAAATCACCCGGGGAAGAAACTGGTTCTTCAACTTGCTTATTCTCGGTGTTTCCAAATTTCAAAATCCTTTGGCGGTGTTCGAGTGCGTCGTAAACCAATAAACGACCAGACAACGGAATTCCTATGTTTAAAATTAATTTAATCACCTCAGTTGCTTGTAAACTACCAATAATCCCAGTTAATGCGCCGAAAACTCCAGCTTCAGCGCAACTAGGAATTAATTCATCTGGAGGCGCCTCTGGGAATAGATCGACATAGCTCGGACCGCCGTTTAAGTTGAAGACTGAAATCTGACCTTCAAATCTATAGACTGAGCCATATACCCACGGGATTCCCAATCTTTTTGAAACATCGTCTATCAAATATCTCGTTTGTATGTTGTCTGTTCCATCAATGATGACATCATGACCTGAAAGGAGATTTTCCCCATTAGTTTCAGTTAATCTTTCTACGATTGGTACAAAATTTATTCCCGGATCCAAATCGTTTACAAATCGCTTTGCTGAAAGTGATTTTGAGATTCCTAAATCGGAGGTTCGATGTATTACCTGCCTCTGCAAATTTGAAACATTTACCTCATCATCGTCAATGACAGTAATTTTCCCAATTCCGGCACCAGCCAGATATTGAATCACTGGGCTACCAAGCCCACCTGCGCCCACACATACAACACTGCTATTGGATAAACGAGTTTGTCCATCAATTCCTACGTTAGGTAGCGCAATATGTCGAGAATGGCGTTGAATGTCGACCATCTTTATGCCTCAGTGGGCGTTATCTTCTAACCATCTCTCACAGTCTATCGCCGCCTGACAACCCATTCCAGCGGCAGTAATAGCCTGGCGATATCTAGTATCTACAACATCACCTGCTGCAAATACTCCATCGATGCTCGTCATTGTGTGGTGCTTATGAAGTAGGTATCCTTCATCATCAGTTTCCAACTGGCCTTCAAGGAAATTGGTAATCGGCTTGTGACCAATTGCAATAAAAGCTCCACTGACATTGATTTGCTCCTCATTTCCGTCTCTTGGGTCTTCGATAATTGCACCAGTTAATCCTGAATCATCGGATAGCCACTTCTTGACCTGTCTGAAAGGTTTTATCTCGATTTTTTCGTTACCAGCAGCTCTATCATACATTACTTGTGAAGCCCTGAAAACATCTCTTCGATGAATAAGTGTGACCTTTGTGGCAAATCTGGTCAAAAATGTAGCTTCTTCCATAGCAGAATCCCCTCCTCCAATCACCATAACTTCCTGGTCTTTGAAAAATGCACCATCGCAAGTTGCACAAGTTGAAATCCCACGACCTTTTTGTTCGTCTTCACCCTCTGCACCAAGCCAGATTGATTCTGCTCCTGTACAGATGATAATTGAATGTGCCAAATGCTCTTCACCCTCGGAATAAACCTTGAATGGCCTTTCTGAAAAATCAACACTTTCGACATTCCTGTCTTGAACTTCCAAGCCAAATCTTTCAGCTTGCTCCCTGAGCTCCATCATCATTTCAGGGCCACCAATTCCTTGGGGATAACCTGGGAAATTTTCTATGTCACTTGTGAGCATTAATTGCCCTCCTGACATATAACCTGCAAACATCAACGGATTCAGCATGGCTCTTGACGCATACAATCCTGCAGTATATCCTGCAGGACCGCTTCCTATGATTATCACATTGCGAATTTCGTCGCTCATGATTTCCCCAAAACGATGCAACCCTTGAATATTTTCTCTCAACATTCTTGAACTATGTGTGACTAGCACGCGATATGGATGTATTTTCCCACTGGCTTTGGGGCATGGCACTAACCCGTGGCAAAATTTCGTGGAAGGTAAGTGGTCCAATGGGAGTACTTCCCGACTTACTTGCATTCGTACCTGCATCAATTTATGGAATGGTAAACGGAATCCCAAGAACTAGAGTGGATGCGGACACAGTGACATCAGACCTACCAGTTGCATGGGAAATCTACCAATGGACTCATTCGTTAACTATCGTTGCATTTCTGTATGGTTGCGCATATTACTTTTTGAAATCTAAAGGCCACGAAAATCCAAAATATGTTGCATGGATATTTGTTTTGCCTTGGTTTTTCCATATATTATTAGATATTCCAGGTCATTCAATTGAATTCTTTCCGACTCCATTCTTACATCCATTTAGTGATTTCATGTTTGACGGAGTACGGTGGAGTACTTGGTGGTTCTATTTTCCACAAGTAGCATTGCTACTCTATATTTGGTGGAGGATTCTTCAAAGAGAAGATCACGTTTTATTGAAGCCTAAATCATGGAAGATATCGCAGAAATTGCGGCTCTAGCGTGAGGCTCCATTCTTGGCTCGATATGATGAACCTCAGCGCCCGGGCCTATGATTCCTAATCCAACTGGCTTTTCATGAACCAACTGTAATTCAATTATTGATTTGATTACGGCTTGACCCATAGCTAACCCGTGTTGGGTATGACCCTTTTCTATAATGCCGAGGCAGGCTGCTCCAACAATATCTTCTTTGGAAAGAAGCCTGTCAATCGCCAATGGAACTTCCATTGCTCCTGGAACCCAGACAACTTCTGAGATTTCTAAACCTAGATTCATTGCTTCATCTTTTGCATATTCTAGCATTTGGTTGATTTCTTTTTCATGGAAACTTCCACAGACAACAGCGATTTTGTTCATTTTTTGGCCTCCATGATTCTTTCCACAGTTGAAACGATTGTTTGTGTCATTGAATCGATTTCAATATTCACTCTATCTTCGATAATTTTGTCACCTATTGTGGTAATTCTAAGAGTTTCAGGAATTAGATGAAGCATAAACGAATCTGCAGTTACTTCTCCAATCGTCAGGGAGATTCCATCAATAGCAACATAGCCTTTAGGATTAATGTAATTCATTATCTGGGGTTCAGCAATTATTCTGATATCGGTATTCTCGTCTCCCTTAGAGATATTTTCTATTTGTCCCATGCCCATAATATGTCCACTGAGCAAATGGCCACCTAGTTCGTCACCCATTCTCAAAGACCGTTCAAGGTTAACTTTGTCACCAACTTGCGATTTTGAAAAAGTAGTTCTATCGATTGTTTCAGGTATTACGTCGAAAGACACCAATTTGTTGTTCTGTTCCACTACGGTGAGGCAAACACCGTTGATTGCTACCGAAGCACCAATTTGCAGATGTTCGGTTGTAACTTCATGGAAATCTATCACAAAACGACGAACTGATTCCCCTGTAATGCTTTCGATTGTACCAGTTCCTTGGACAATTCCTGTAAACATAAGAACACCAAAATCAGTTATTATTAGCTCTTTCAAGGATTTTTGCTATGATTTTTCTTGTTCCATCCAAATCATCAGACAAGCCCTCTACACGAGTTACCTCGATTTCTCCTAAACCCATATCATTCAAAGATGCTCGTATTTTCTCTTCGGCATGTTCCTGGTCATAACCAAGTGCAATAATATCAGGATTTACTTCTGGTAAAATATCGAAAATTGGAACGTCAGGAGGATTTCCAACAATTGCTGAATCAACCGGTTTTAGACCGTTTACCATCCTACACCTCAGTTCTTGGCCGGTAACAGGTTCATGTTTTCTCAAGCGAACGGTATCGTCGTGAGCGACTACAACTGTTAGGTGATCGCCAAGTGATTTTGCTTGTTCTAAATAATGAAGATGACCCGCATGTAGTAGATCGAAAACACCTACAGCCATGACTCTCCTCATAATTACGCCTCATTCATGCAATGCTGATATTAATTCTTCACCAGTTAAAAACGGGATTCCCTTTTCTTTAGCCCATGCTCTTGCATCATCAACTGATAATGCATTATCGCCATTTGGCTCAAGCATCTCCGCGCCGATTACTACCGGAGTCATTTTTGATAATCTAGCAAGTCCTACCGCTAATTCAGTATGGCCTTGACGGGTTCTCAATCCACCGTGAGATTCTCTACAAACTGGTATGTGACCTGGTGTTCTAAATTCTGAGCCTAATTTTTCGATAGCATTGTCACCTTCATTTAACTCGGAATATAGTTCAGCAAAACGCTTCGTAGTCAATGCTCTATCTCTATCGGTAATACCTGTAAATGTGTCACGATGATTGATTGATAATGTAAATGCACTCCTTGAATCATATTGCAAATCATTGGTTTGTAGTTCAAACAAAACCGGGTGTTTTTCCATCAGAATTGGTTCCGTATGGATGTCTTGCAAAAACGGCATTCCGAATTTTTCACCAACTTCATGTCCAATTGCAAGGAATAATAACCCTCCACAATCTAATCTTAATTGTCTCATGGTTTCTGGTTTGGCGAATTGTGCAGGGAATAGTAAATCTGTTTCCCCCTCCCTATTTTCTGCATCGAATAAGCACACGGGCTTGCCGGCTTGGAATGCCTCGATTGCATCTAATACATGCCCCTCCATGTTATATGCGTCAAAGTTCTCTCAAATGAATGAAACCCAAACAAAATTGATGTCAAAAAACCTCAATTTACGGAAAGGGGTTAACATAGGACAGCCCTTCGGCCTGTCCTGCGGGGAGTGGTTATGTCAGTAAAATTGGGTCCGGCCGGAGTTCCACTATCGTGTAAAGGTAGGACAATAGTTGAGGGTATGGACGACATTATATCCCTTGGTTTAGAGACAATGGAGGTGCAAACTGTCAGGTTGGTATCGCCTCAACATTTCGAACAATATTGGCAAGCCGGAGTATTGGCTAACAAAACCAATTTTGAAATGAATTTACATGGACCGTACTATTCTGAACTACTGGGCGATAAATTACAGAGAAATCGTAGTTTGGCTAAGGTTGAAGCCGCTTTACAAACTGCAAAAACCATCAATGCAAGGCACATTACGCTTCATGTCGGACACTATGCTGAAACCGGTAGAGGGCACGAAGCGAACGAACAGGTTGCCAGCGTTTTCAATGGAATTGTCCAAAGAATCAATGATATTTGGAATGATGATGATGAAATGTATCCAGTTTTCCCTTGGTTGAGCGAGGGGACTCCATCAAAAATCGGAATTGAAACAAGTGGCAGGCAAGAACTTTGGGGCAGTTTGGAAGAAGTCTTAGAAGTCGTCAATCATGTTGAGGGAACAATTCCCGTACTCAACCTAGCACACATTCACGCAAGAGGTCACGGAAGATTGAGAACCTCCGAAGATTATGGAGAACTATTTGACCAGGTAAGAGAAACTATCGGAACCAAAGAATTCTACTGCCACTTCTCAGGAGTAGAACACAGAATGGGCAATGCAATGCATTACACTCAAATCAAGAAATCCGACCTCAATTTTGAGCCATTAGCCGAATTCATAATCGAGGAAGGTTCTTGGCTTGATATGACATTAATCTCAGATTCTCCCCTACTCGAGCATGATGCAATGTATATGTTACAGAATATCGAAAAGGCAAGACACAAGCAATTGGAGAGAAAAGCAAGAGAGGAAAGAAGGAAGGCTCTTGCTGCTCAAACCAGTATGAGCACTGAAGAGTTGCAGGCAAGGGAAGCCGAAATTGCTGCGGCAAGAGCTAAGGATGCATTGGCAAATATGGAGAAAAAGGTCGAAGAAAAGGCACCTGCTGAAGAACCGAAACCTAAGGCAAAGGAAACCAAAAAGCAAGATGAGAAAGATTCCAATGATGATCTATTCGAAGTCGATGAAGATGATGACGACCTTTTCTGATCGGATGATAAAATGAGTTTACCAATTCTGTATTCTTTCAGAAGATGTCCTTACGCCATGAGGGCAAGAATGGCATTGATTCGTTCTGGGCAACAAGTCGAACTCAGAGAAGTAATCTTACGAGATAGACCACAGCATATGATGGAAATTTCTCCGAAAGGAACCGTTCCAGTGTTGTTACTAAATGATGGAACAGTAATTGAAGAGAGTCTAGAAATAATGCAACACGTCATGGAATGGGACTTATCTGATGAAGAGAAAAATTGGATAGATAGAAATGATAACGAATTCAAATTCCACCTTGATAGGTACAAGTACCCAAATAGATATGAGAATGTCGATAAAATTGAACATAGAGATTCTGCATCAATATTTCTCAATGATTTGAATAATTCAATACCCAGTGGAAATTTGAGCGACAGTATCTTTCCTTTTGTCAGGCAACTCGCGAACCATGATAGAACTTGGTTTGATTCTCAAGATTGGCCTAATATTCACTTGTGGCTAAAGGAAAACCTCGAATCGACTGAATTTATTCAGTGCATGAAGAAATATAAACAGTGGAATCAAGAAGACCCTGAATTTACGACCTTTGGATGATACAATTGACATTAATAATCGTCATTTCTAGGTATTTTACAGGGAAACTCACTAAAGGTAATGTAAACGCCAGCCCAAGATATGGCTCATATTGCAGTATTGGGATTAGGCAACTGGGGCAGTGCAATAGCACGATTATGGCTATTAGAAGGGCATAATGTGAAAGGTTGGACGATCGAACAAGAAGTCTATGAATCAATTACGATGGAAGATATGAATCACAAGTATCTTCCAAATCAATCTCTCAAAGGATTAGAAGTCACGATGAGAGTTGAAGAAGCATTAGAGGGGACTGAAATTATTGTTCTAGCTATCCCATCATCTGTTATTTTAGGAGTTGTTGAGAATATTGTCGACCACCTGCGTCCTGGCCATGTCTTACTTGATTTAGCCAAGGGATTAGCTCCCGGCAATCGACTGATTTCAGAAGCAATTCATGAGACTTTGATGTCCAAAAATAAAGGCAATGCATTAGCGGTTGTTACAGGACCAACCATTGCCCCAGAAGCAGCAAGTGGAGTCATGACTACAGCCATTGTTGCGAGCAAAGATACCTCGGTTGCAAAAAGTTTGGCTAACACATTGAGTACTCCTACATTCATTTTACACCCTGCTTCGGACCCAGAAGGAGCAGAATTGTGGGGTGCGTTCAAAAACGTAGTAGCCCTTGCTTGTGGACTAGTTGACGGACTAAAGAAGGTCGGAACTCTCGGTGGTGACAATCTAAAAGCCGCTATTTTTAGCACTGGATTTAGGGAAGGATGCATACTACTTCCACAGCTCGGTGCAAGAGCAGATGTTGCATTCGGACCAGCCGGTTTAGGAGACATGTACGTAACGGCAACATCACCTCATGGACGGAATCGATCTATGGGTGAAAAACTTGGAAGTGGCTTAAGTCTTGAACAGGCATTGGATGAAATGGTTATGGTCGCTGAAGGCGTTCGCGCCGCTAGAATGTTCAGAGAAAGAGCCGCAAACATGGAAATGGACATTCCCTTTGTGGAGTCTTTGAATATGTTACTCGATGGTCAAATTACCGCTGAAGAGTGCTGTAGAAGAATGGTTGCGCTATCCTGATGGTAGTTTTGATGTGCTTGAACGGTTTGGGAGTATCATGGCAGAACTCACGGACCTCGAAATGAGGCTTTTCGAGTGGATTAGGCAATCTGATTTTGAAAACATTGCTTGGTCTACACCTAAAGCAGCCAAGTCTTTTGGCGTTACACAAAATGAAATCTATGAAACTATAGCATCACTAACAAAAAAAGTTCCAACCAAAATACAGGTTTTCTACAAAGACGGTAACCTTCACATCGCTGCTGATTAAAGATGAATGATATCTTACTGATCGATGGGCTGTGTGGTCTTTGTACGCGTAGTGGTAATTTTTTGAACAAGAGACTCAGTAAGGAACTCGAGATTTCAGAATTGGAATCCGAAAATGGTAAGATGTTGTTAGAAAAACATTCGGTAACCATAGATTCTGTAGTACTGATTAGAAACGAGAAGGCCTATGTCAGATCTGCTGCAGCAATTAGATGCCTGCTGTATATGAAGTGGAATTGGAAATGGCTATTTCCTTTTGCATACATTATTCCTCTTCCCATCAGAGATTTAGGTTACATTATAATTTCAAAACTTAGATTTTAGGGCGGCCTAAAATAAATAAGATAGATGTTTTTAGGGCGCCCTAAACACGGAGGGCAGTTAATGTTACGCAATTTGTTTTGTAAAAATAAAATAGCGTGCAGTTGCTTGATTCTCATGCTCACACTCACAGGAATAAGCGGATGTATTGGAGAAGATGAAGACGATAACACAATTCGAATCGCATTTTCTATCAAAGATGATTATTCCTCATTTGATGACAATCCACAGAAATTAGCAGACTACCTCAGCGAAGCAACCGGATTAAATGTTGAGATCTATGCAATTACTTCTGATAGCTTAGCGTTAGAAGCGCTACGATTTGGTAGCGCAGATATGGCATTTCTTGATGGAGGTGCGGCTTGGATGGGATGGAAATCATATGGATTAGAAGCCATGGCCGCAGATATGAATAACGATGGTAGAACTTACTACAATGCTCACGCATGGGTTCTAAATGATAGTTCAGCAGGTATCGCTGCACTGGACGATAATGATACAACAGATCCGTTTGCCGAACTTGAAGGAGAGGTTACATGCCACACTGGCTGGTTGAAATCAGCAGGTATGTTAATCCCGATGGGGTATTTCATTGGAGAGGGATATGCAGAGGTTGTTGGAGATGATGATGATATAGAATCCTTGAGAAATACGATATTTTCTCATTTCTCCGAAGATGCTTCAATTCCTGAATCTGGTTCACTCTACTACGGATATTCTGGCGCTCTGCGTTGTCTTTCTGATGGTGAAGGAGCGGTTGCGTTTGCTAAGGATTCTTCCGTAGATTCTTATTGCCCCGAAGAAGGTGAAAGAGAAACTTGGTGTCTTGATAGAGATAGATACGTTGCTCTTCCTGCATTTGGACAAGCACCTTCTCATCCCCTTATGTATCAGCCAGATACCATTGACGATATGACTCGAAATCTGATAGTTTCTGCTCTAATAGAACTTAACAATACAGAAGATGGTCGCTCGATTTTAGAAAATATCTTGAATACACCTGGAATTATTGAAACGACTACGGAAGAGCATTTAGGATCATATGGTAATCTGATTCAGCACGTACCTGGAATCCAAGAATATCTAGATGAGAAATACTCCTAAGGTGGGTTTTGTTTGGAAGAGGTATTAGTTCATCTTCACGATGTTTCTGTCGGTTATGATATACCTCTTATCGAAGATATCAACATTGAAGTTTCATCTGGAGATGTTATTGCGGTTTTGGGCCCCTCAGGGATTGGGAAAACTACATTGTTACGTACAATTGCTGGATTGGTTAAACCATTAGAAGGCGAGGTTGAGTTAGCGGTCCCATCTCGCGGTGGTTTGGGCTACATACCACAACGCCTTGGATTGGTTGGCAATGCTTCTGTAAGAACAAACATAGAGATGGGCACTAGAGTCGGATTATCACGTTGGTATTTACCGTTCTTTCCTGTTCCATCCAAGCAAAGAGAATTTGCTGAAAAGGCAATGACTGACCTTGGAATATCACACTTAGCAGACCAACCTGTAAGAATCCTTTCAGGGGGACAACAACGACGAGTTGCTACTGCCAAAACTGTTGCGCAACGACCCAAACTTGTTCTTGCCGATGAATTTTTGGGGGAGCTTGATGATGACAACGTCGATATTGTAATGAAAACTGTGAGAACTGCCATCAAAGCACAAAACTCTGCCATGATAATGGTAGAACATCACGAAGAATTAGCCAAACAAGTTGCAAATCGCATCTGGAGAATTGAAGATAATCGTCTAATTGAGGAGTTGGTTAGATGAACAAAAGAACCGCAATAATTGGGTCATCAATCCTCATCCTAACCTTCATCATTTTCGTAGATTTAGTAGGCAACTGGGGAAGACTGAGTGGTGGTTGGAACAACCTTGGTGTCTTTTTTAGCGAAAGTTTGTGGCCACCAGATTGGTCTGTACTTGAAGCACAATCCTATCCAGTATGTGATTCAACCTTCGAGTTCACGTGCTCAGTAGCATGGCTTGGAATGGTTGAAACAATCAAGATTGCATTTGTTGCAACTGTGATTGGGTTCATTGTATCTCTTCCACTTTCAGTTCTATCTGCAAGCAATCTATCTCCAATCGAGTTTGCTATTCCATCGAGGATACTTCTCGCTGCAATGAGAAGTTTGCCATCTATAATCTGGGCTGTTTTGTTCATGATTATATTCGACATGGGGACTTTAGCTGGAATTTGTGCTATGTCCTTCTACACGGTTGGCTATCTTGGCAAATTACAATTTGAATCAATGGAAGGCATCAAAAACGCACCCCTTGAATCTGCAAAGGCGATGGGGATGACCAGAACTGAAACCGCTTGGTTAGTTGCAATTCCTGAATCAGCTAACAACCTGTTGAGTCACTTACTTTTCATGTTCGAATACAATGTAAGACACGGTACTGTAATCGGGTTAGTAGGTGCTGGAGGAATCGGATTATACATCAATACATATCTAAAATTGGCACAATACGATAAGGTCGTTGCATTACTAATCATCGTTTTCTTAGTGGTTGTGATAATTGATTTCATATCGATGGCGCTTAGGTCTGCAGTTAATGAAGAAGGAGATGTGGATAGGCCTGCTTGGTCATCTTTGTTCTTACCTGCTGCAATTTCATCAGCAATACACCCTACACCGATGAAGAAAAACTCGGATACTGAAAGTGAATAAACAAACCTATCACGACTAAAGTGAATTTAGATACTGATTCACAATATTCTCTTCAAAGATATCCTCCGAAGAAAATAAGGTAGATCGAGTTATTGAGAGCACCGTCATTTCTCCACCAAAATTTGGGATTGCTATAACAAGGACTGTTCCAATAGTAGTTTCAAAACCGTCCCTCTTTATTTCAAATCTGCTAATGAAATATGATTCATCTCCGTATTGGTAACTACCTTCAGTACTAACTTCTACTAACTTAAATGAAGTTGAATCAATACTGAATCCAGGGGGAATTAAATTGTTCATTACTTCTATAGACTGTTGCATTCTTTGCTCATGAATTCCCAAAACGATTGCCATATTCACTGAAAATGAAGCCTGTCCAAATTCTGAATAAGTATGTGGGGTTCTTACATTAACCAAACTGATTACCGCTTCATCGTAGAACCACGTGTACTGTTCGCTAGCTGGCCAAGCAGGAGCATATGGATTCTCCTCCGATATCGGCTCGCCCCAGTCTGAAGGACCTTGAGGAACTGAAACTGGATAAAATGCAAATGAAATCATGACAAAAAGAATGATTATTGTTGAAACTATTCGTGACTTTTTATTGTCTTCCCATTCACTCCTCGCCGCAGGGCTTGAAAGCGAAAACAATATTCCAAGTGGCAATAATAAAACAAATCCGTATGGAATAACCCAGAGTAGAACTGTGGAAATTAATATGAAACTAAAACCATTCTTGTCAAATTTCTCAGTTACAAAACGTAGGTAACAGTAAACAGCGACGGCTATTCCAAATGTCGCCAATAAACCTCCCAACACGTACGGTGGTAAGCCGTCTACAGGATAAGTACAACCCTTCAATCCACATTTTGGGGTCAGTTTGTAAAGGGTGAACGTCTTCTCCGGATTAATGGAGCCACTCCTAAATCTAAGAAATGTGACATGGCGTCACAAAATTAGAGACTACTCGAGTTGGAAACCATGGGCAAAAAGAGACGGTGCTGGAATCTATCAAGTCGATCTGGAGATAAAATCTGGAACAATTCTTGGTATCGTTGGTCCAAACGGAGCAGGCAAAACAACATTGATTCGAGCAATTTGTGGACTTTATGATTGTGATGGTTTTGATAAGCCTGAAAGCTACAGAAGAAAATTCATTGGATACATGCCAGAACAGGTAAGGTGGGAAGGCAGAATATCAGTGCGAGACGCATTGAACACCATTGCTAACATGAGATCTTCTTTCGTCGATGTAGACAAATTATTGGAGACTGTTGGTTTGTCTTCTAGATCAGAGGACATAATGGACAACCTATCCCAGGGAATGAGGCAAAGGATGTCTCTGGCCTGCGCTTTGATGGGCAATCCTGAAGTCATCGTCATGGATGAGCCTTTGAACGGATTAGACCCACTCGCTCAGAGAGCATTTACAAATTTGATGAAACAACTATCAAAGAAGGGAGTTTCTATCATTATCTCATCCCATGCAGTTTCAGATTTAGAATCATTAGCAGACAGGATTGCCCTAATGCATCATGGTCAGATATTAATTGAAGGAACATTATCCGGTATTAGAACTAAATTAGAACTCGAAGAGGACTCTGATATAGTGGAAATGATTTGTGCCGTTACGGGGATTCAACCCGAAGAAATTACACTAGATGTATCACGAGAAAGCCTACTGCCTCTCAGAAAAATCGGTGGTGAGGAAGAATGAGTTCAACGAACCTTGGATTATTGATTCTCAAGGAAAGAATCTCTGCTACCAGAATGATGGTGATTTGGCCACTGCTCGCAATCTTCATTCTTTTATCCAGTTGGGGACTCTCTGACCCAAAAGCAAGTTTGCCAGCAGAAATTATAGTCGACTCAGCGTATGACGTGATGTTTACATCAACAGCATTCATAATATTCTCTGCAACCTTAGGTGCAGTATTGATCTCGTTTGATGGGATTAGTCGAGATAGAATCTCGGGAGTACTCGAGGTGAAATTATCTCAACCTATGAAAAGGTCGACTTATGCAAGATCTCTGATAATCGGACACTGGGCAGCAATATTCATTCCAGTTTGTGTCCTAAACATAATCAGCATATTCGTAATTTGGTATAGAATGGGAGAATTGCCGTCCTTTGAAGAATTATTTATCCACACTTTGGGAACCGCTCTGTTGTTGTTGTGGTATACTACAATTCAACTCCTCTCCTCTTCTTTAGCGAGAGACATGGGCTCATCTATTGCAATTGGAATAGGAGCGTGGATGTTATTCACACTACTCTGGTTGATTGTCACGACCGTCGTAGCTGGCCTGTCCGGTGTGGGTGTGGAGAACCTAAATTCTCCAGAGTACGTTCGAATAGAGGGGTTGATGGACTTATTTTCACCAAACGGCGTCTATCATCACCTCTTGGAATTGCCACTTGATGATATAAACAGGGGCATTTCACCACTTTACATTGCGACTGCGGCGATTGCTTGGAGTTTAATCCCAATCCAGTTATTCATAATGAGAATTGAAAGGCTGAAACCATAGTTTTAGAGGAATAAACAAAGAGGGGCACCAAGTAGGGGTTACTATGAAAGGAAGAAAAGTTGTGTTATTTTTGGCGGCATTGTTCGTTTTGCTACCTGTCAGTAGCGTTGTGACAGCTGAAGATTCTGGAAGACAAGTGGATGATGTTGATTGCTCAGGTTATTCATTTGAAGACTTATTTGAGTATGACAACGCTGTTTTCATGTTTGAAATTCTTGATGATTGGGCAACATCAGATCTCTACGCAAATTCGTGGGTCAACGAGAGTCGTGCAGCTACTGTCAGGGACAATCTTGACAGTTTGTTCGAGGGATTCCCCGGAGGAGATAACGATTGGTTATCAACTGACGAGAGGGACGCTGTCAGAGAGATTGGAGCAAAATGCATTGCTGACATGTACACAAGGATCGGTATCAGAGAGGGCGTTCCTCACAGAGGTGCAGTTAGTTGGAATAATGCAACATTTGTCGAAGAAGGCATTGGCCTTGAAGAAGTAAATTTGATTCCGGAAGGACATCCAGATGAAAGGTCGTGTGCTGGAAGGTATGCGTTCGCAAGCAGTGATTGTCAAGAAGTTCCGACCACGGCAACCAACAATCTCGAAATCTCAATGTTTGTAAAGGAAGGAGAAACCCACAATACAAGATTCAACAAGCTACCAAATTCTGGTCAAAGTGATTTCACAGTGTCGATGAATGTAACAAACATGCCTATGGCATCGATGGTGTTCACTTTCCCCTTCGTTGACGGATTACGAATGGCAAATTATTCGATTCAAGATGACGGGGTAGAAAATCCAATGGGCGCAACAATTGAAGAGATTTTCCTACCTGATGGCTCTGTTCGAATTAGTGTAGGAATATCATATGACATCGGAGTAGAGACCGCCCTGAGGAACATATACATCGACATGACAACTTCTCCTCCTGAATCCAATGACGTACCAGTCTGGACGAGTAATGCTCCTCCAGAAAACACCGTGATTCCAATCATGAATACCGGAGCAGAAACATTAGCTATCGAAGCAGATACCATGGTAGATTGGGCTACAGATAATGACGCATGGGGATTAGATTGTTCCTTCACAGAGGCAGGATGGTCAAGCAGGATGATTGGGTCAGATTTCTTCGTCACACCTGGTCAAAGCGAATCTGGCACAGCAGCCTGCTCTCTAATAGACCCATATGGGGCTATCAGTAATACTTCGCACACTTACAAGTTCGGGCAACCTGCAACTTTCGCGGCTAATGCAGGAACTTACACAGATTCTGTTGAAATAACTGTCACACCTACTATGTTAGTCCAAAACATGGCTATGTCAATAGCTCCACAACAAGATTTGTCTGATGGAGTAGCATCTACATTCAATCTTGGCTCAACTGTTACTACTCAAGCAATTAGTCTATCCGGCATAGGGCCTGGAGCATTCCACATACATGCTACTGCGACCACATCGGGTATGCTAGATTGGGATGTAGTAATGGACCTAAATCTCCTGAAGGAAAATACACCTCCAGTGCTAACAATCAACTCCGATGATTTGGATGGAACATTTGCAACATGGTCTTCTGACAAGTACTCATTCAGCCTAACTGGAACAGCATTCGACCCTGATGGAGAAATTGCATCATTCTCCGCGACAATGTGCGGTGAGACCACGACAAGTTTCACAAATGAAGGTTCAAATTGGGCGGTAAGTTTGTCCATAGCAAAATGTGTGGCAGACGGTCTAACCGTTTATGACGTGAATATTACGGCGACTGACAACATTGGAGATGAGGCTTCTTTAGAAATTTCAGTTCCAAGTCCGTTCGCACAGAATAACGACGACGCCACAGATTCAACCCAGTCAGAAGAAGAAGCAGCCGGTCTATCCTCAGTTGGGATTATTGCGACTCTGATTTCAGTGATAGCAGCAGCGACTGTTCTTAGAAAGCAAAGAGCGTGAATCGATGTTCGTTGGAACTGTCGACCGAGTAAGCCACGAAGGTGGTTTGTTAGTTACCTACACCGGGGCTTGCCCTGCTTTAGGTTCGGTAATGGTCGACTCAGAAAATGAATATGTCGGTAAAGTGGATGGCGTTATTGGGAATACCTCTAATTCATTGGTCCATATCTCCCACTTAGATAGAAAGGCGAAACCAGAAAATATGGTTGGCCTCACCGTTCAAATACGTTCAAAAAGACCAACGGAAAGGAAAAACTTCGACAGAAGAAACGATCGTCGTGATAACAGACACTCAGATAGAAGAAACGACCGACGCAATGACAGAGGTTCGGATAGAAGAAACGACCGACGTAATGACAGAGGTTCGGATAGAAGAAACGACCGACGTAATGACAGAGGTTCCGATAGAAGAAACAATTCTAATCAAAATTACAATAACAAAGATTGGGAGTGTAAAGGCTGCGGAAATTCTAATTTTTCATTCAGAACAGAGTGTAATAGATGTAATGCGCCAAAAAATTCTCGCCCTGATAGGGGAATGAAAAGAGAAAATCGCAGTGATAATTCACCACCAAAGAGAAAGGGAGACTGGGATTGTCCCGGTTGCGGAAAATCAAATTTTGCAAACAGGACTGAATGCTTTAGCTGTGGTAAATCAAAGAGAGTTGGCGGTCCAAGACAGCGCGGTCATTATAGAAAGCAGAAAGACCCACCTGGTCTGCATTCAGCCAGATACGGTAGAGGTAAGAGGGATTGAAATGAGCGCTGAAGGCCATTACCTTGATGCTATTGAGGCCGAAGAAAATGGCGATTTTGAAGAAGCTCTTGAACATGCAAGAAAAACTGTCGATGTCGACCCGTCCCATTCGAATGCTTGGTGGATGATTGCACAACTATTAGCCCCCGACGGAAAATACCCGGATATAGAACAAGCATCGAAAGCATTGGTGGCTTGTAGAAAAGTTGTAGATTTAGACCCTTCAAGAGTCGATGCTTGGGTAAAAGGAGGTCGATTGATGGTAGACCATCTCGGACTGGCTGAAGATGCACTGCATTGGTGGCAAGCATGTAGGGAGGCGACACCGTTTGAATCTGTTCCTATAGTCGAACAAACCACTATTCTTTCTGATTTCGGACTTTACGCGGAAGCAAGAGATAGGCTGGGTGCTCTATTCAAGGAAGACCTAGATATCGCAAATTCACAACTTGCAAAGATCTCTCAACTTCACAAAACTCTCGAAATGTCAGCCTCTCAAGACCCTGATTCACATTTCAAACCATGGAAGAAAAATCACCCTGGGTGGGCATCAATAAAAATGCGAGCAAATAAGGCCCCTGTATCAGAAAACATGATTTTCATGATGACTACAATTCCGATATTGATGATGGAAGTTTTTGCTTCCCGAAGCATATTTGGAGAGGGGTGGGGTGCTTTTTGTTTGACAAGTATTCTAATTTTAACCACTGTAATTATCGGGATGTCATTTACAAGAAGGATATACTACAGAGTAAATAAACCAGGTTTCAATTTACTGAGAGCAATACAGTTTGAAGCAAGTAGTGGGAAAGTTGTGATACCTGAAAACATAAGAGGTACAAAACTCTACATGTTCCTATTCTCGAGACATCCTCCCGCATATCAACAGCGACTTGAAAAAATAATCCAGTCGGGTAGGAAATTACCAAATAATTGGAAATTCAACTTCCCAGACTTTGATTCGCACCTTGATGAAATTGGCGAGATCGAAGAGGTAGAGGAAGAAGATCCTGAGCCTTTTGAAGAGGAATGATTACGTTCCAGCGGTATAATCTGTAGAATACCTGATTTGTTCATCGGTTAGTTTGTCTATTGAAAATCCAAGGGTTGCTAATTTTGTCAAAGCCAAGTCTTGGTCTTGTTCCATTGTTATGTCATAGACTTTTGACTCCAAACCTTTCCCTTCTTTAGCGAGCCTGCATAGTGAAAGGAATTGGTTTGCAAAGCTCATATCCATTACTTCTGAGGGATGACCTTCAGCCGCTGCTAAGTTGACCAGCCTTCCATCTGCTAAAAGGTAGATTTTCCGTCCATCATCAAGTGTGTACTCAACATTGTCAGAGCGAATTGTGCGATTTGACTTCGCCCTTTTCTTTAGATCTTCAATATTGATTTCACAATCATAGTGTCCAGTATTGGAGATGATTGCTCCATCTTTCATAACGTCGATGTGATTTCCAATTATGACATCTTTCATTCCTGTTGCAGTGCAGAATATGTCTCCAAGTGATGCTGCATCATCCATCTTCATTACTCTAAAACCATCCATGACTGCTCTAAGAGCGGGGAGCGGGTCAACTTCTGTAATGATTACATTCGCACCCATTCCTTGTGCTCTCATTGCCAACCCGCTTCCACAATGGCCGTAACCAGCAATAACGAATGTTTTACCTGCGATCAAGACACTAGTCGCCCTCAATATTCCATCAATAGTAGATTGGCCAGTGCCGTATACGTTATCGAAATCCCACTTTGTTACCGCGTCATTAACGGCGATTACTGGATATTTTAGATGCCCTGATTCAGCCATTGCTCTAAGTCGGTGGACCCCTGTTGTTGTTTCTTCTGTACCACCGATTACGGTTTCCGCATACTCAGATTTTTCACCGTGGACTCTTACAATCAAATCGGCACCATCATCAAGTGTTAGCGTAGGCTTGAATTCTAGAGTTTTATCTATACACCAGTAAAAATCCTCTACTGACTGACCATGCCATGCGTGGACTGAATATCCTTCACTTGCAAGCCATGCTGCAACATCGTCTTGTGTTGACAACGGATTGCAACCGGACCACGAAATTTCAGCGCCAGCAGCCTTGATTGTCTCGATTAATACTGCAGTCTCTTTGGTAACGTGTAAACATCCTGCAACACGCATACCAGCGAGGGGCTTTTCTTTCTCTGCTTGTTCTTTCAAAGCCGCTAAAACAGGCATCCTAGACCTTGCCCAATCTACCCTAAGCGAACCTTCAGTTGCGAGGCTGATATCGGCAACGGTGTAGTTGGCGCCCTTGTCCATGGACACGGGCGGTATAATCCCCCTCATAGGTGAATCGGTCAACAGTTCTGCCTTTTAGGCAAAATCGGTTATCCTACTCACTATTGTTGGCCCTGGAAGTGGGCAGCATACTGCTGGGCATATGCCCGAGCCGTCTCTTCTGGGTATCCTTGAGCAATCAGTTGCTGGACATATTGTTCCATTGGATCCATCTGAGCGACTTGTTGGTATCCACCAGCTGCGTCTCCACCCCATGCAGAGTCTCCTTTGATGACGTCTTCATCATCTCCACCCTTTAACACAAAGAATAGAGTCAATACGACGATCAATAAGAGAGCCCCTCCTCCTCCAAGGAAGAGTAGGAGATTGGAGCCTTCTGCATCGTTAACTGTGTTGTCAACTGGAGCCTTGTCTGGAATTCCGTCACCGTCAGAGTCAGTGTAAGATCCTGACCATTCACAGCTTTCAGTATCAGCGTTCCATATCCAATACGCATCAGGTTCTGCATCAAGTACCTCTACAGGCACCTCAATTCCCTTACATGCAGGAAGAGTAATTTCTATCCAATATGTGATTGGCCATCTCTTGTCATCTCCCTCATAGACCTTTAGGAATAGTCTTGCAGACTTTGTTTCATTGTCGAATAAATCATCGATGGTTAGAGTTAATTCGAATCCGTCACCGTCTCCTAATTTGTCACTCTTTGCCCACTTACCTTCAAGTTGTAATGTATACTTAGCAACTGCAGATTGGTCAAATGTGTTTTCGTCCAATGCAGCTTCTACGTACACGTCACCTTGCTCTGCGCCATCTACGACATTACCAGATAGTGTAATTGTATCTGTGTCGACCTTTGTTCCATTCAGACTCAAATCAACTTGAACTGTCGGTTCTTCATCTCCGAATCCTTCTGGAACTACTGAGAAGTACAACTTGTATTCTTCAGATAGTTTGTTAGCCTTATCCATAACAACTAATTCAATTCTTATCAGCGACTCTGTTTGACCACTTGGATCAACGGTTACGTTACTAAAGGTGTAAGCCCACTTTCCATCACTTGAGGATGGCATAATGAAAGTATGAGCTGGTGGAATTGATGCACTATCGTATGGCTTGTCGAACAATACTGTCCATTCATAAGATTCGATTCCATTACCGGTCACCGCATCTGCGTCATATGAATCGCTTGCATCGAAATGAACAGTCAATGAACCTGTGTCATCAAGGTGTATTCTGTTCTTTGGCCAGTCAACACCCGATGCAGTCTTTACTCCCTGACTCTCAATTCTTTCAGCATAAGATTCACGCATCTCAATCTCTACTGTTGCATTTGGTACGAAAGCGTCAGCTCTCGTGTCGTCAGTCATCAGAGTAGCAGTTAGAACCCTTGAGTGCCCTTCGCTGTCGTGCAGGTATAACTTGACATCCCAAGTAGCACCTTGCAAACAGTTTGTTGCAGATGAAAGGTCAACCTTACAGAAAGTTGTTGTTGGGCTCATAACGTCTGTATGAGATGTTCCGCTTGCCATTGATGCACCGGACCAATCAGTAGGTCCACTAAGTACCCAGTCTGTCTCTAATGTTTCAGCTGAACTTGTTGTGTAACCAAATGTGACTTCAGCATTGCTCTTCATGTAAGTGTAAGCATATCCGCCTGTTGATGGGTCAACGTCTGGAGTTTCACCGTTGATAGTAAGTTGGGTACCATTCAAGTCGAAACCAGTTGGGTAAGGCGAAACTTGGTAGGACAACATGTTTCCAAGTAGTGGGAAAGTTGTGCTATTCGCTCTTTCTGATACGCTCGAGACATCGATTGTAGTTACGATTAGTCCTCCATCTGAGTAACTGCAGACACCAAGTACGGTGTCTTGTTGGTCAACGTCAGACTGTAGAATTCTTTGGAATGAACCTCCATTTTCAGAGTATCCACCACAAGCTCGAGGAATAGATGTTGCAGAAGCGCTCTTTGTGTTGATTATCGCTTCTGTAACAGTTCCGAACTGGTCGAATCCTTGGAATGCAGCAATATCTACGCCATCCAAGATTGGGTGGTATGGATCTGCGACTTCCATGTTGCTGTAAGTGATTCTTTCCTCTGGTGAGTTCTTTGGTTTGATATCCATATCGAATGGTAGCAAACTTTCTCCTGTTGATGAGGAATACTCGAAGTAATCTGTGTCTCCCGACAGGTGGACTTGTACTGTACCACCAGAAGACATGAAATTCTTCAGAACAAGTTGATTGGAAGACTTTCCAATTACCTCATAGTAACCTCTTCCGCCTTCTTCAACTGGCTTTGCTGTGTTTGCATCTTGCCATGGCATGATCACTTTGTCATAGTGAGAAATCCATCCGAGGTCAAGATATTCATCCCAATCGTTGATGTGGTATTGGGTATATGTCATACCGAGAATTTGTATGTCTTCTTTGATTGCTGATACTCTTGATGAGTCTCCTGACAAGATAGCGACATCGATTTGATCTGCAAATGCAGCGTGGAAGTATCTTACGTTTCCAGATGTCTTTCCATCAGGTAGTGTCGCATGGAAACTGATGTTGTACATGTGACCGTCCATCCATCCGTTCCATGGAGTGAATGAAACATCAGTCCTTTCGTGTGGACTTAGGGTAACGCTTGGACCAGAGGTTGTGTTGTGCACCTCGCTTCCATCCGCCATGTCAACAACTGACATGTAGAATAGATACTCACCCTGTAACACACCGTTGGTAGCTGAAAGTTCCCAATCGTGTGTCAATGAGGAATCAATTGGTAGCATACAATCCATAACCGCATCAGAAAGACATGAAATTTGGTCAGGCTTTCCAAGTGTAATGTCAACGCTTTCTACAGAGAAAATAACCTGTGCTAGGTTGTTAGCAAGTGATACTTCTTCTGCGCCAAACCAGCTTGTTCCTACAGTTGTGTTGTCGAAGACTGATTCAACCTCGATCTTGTACACACCAGATATAAAGTCGTGGTTTGCAACTGCGACTGTTCTGTTTTCTTCAGCATCGAGGTCCTGAACTGGAATCGAGTAAGAGGCATCTTCACTGAATGTGAATTCCTGTAAAGAGATATTATCGAAGGCAACACCTCTGACGCCATCGTTTTGTCCATTGCGACCATCGTCGTTAGATCTAAACTCGAAGTTTATGTCAACAACCGAACCTGCAAGACTCAAACATTCATCAGTCCAATCATTGGAATCTGGGGATGTTGTGTTTACCATGTACAAGTGAGTCAAATCGATACTTCTGCTTTGTACCAATCCATCGGAGTTGTAGAATACATTGTAGTTTCCTGAACCACCATTAATGTTGGCTGGGTCTCCAATGTATTGGATCTCTGTGTTGTCAAGAGTGGTTTCGTTGACAGGATCGATGAATCCGTTATCATCTTCATCAACGATACAGAATCCGTCTTCGTTGTAGTCGATCCACTGTCCGTAAATCACACCTTCATAGTCGGTTCCACCCTTGTTCCAATCTACTGTGATTGCAGCGTAGTCGTTAACTGATGAAGTTGCACCGGAGGAGGATATCTCGAACCAGGTTTCAGCGAAATACTCGAAGTTTAGAGCCACATAGTCGCCAGACATACTTGTTAAGTCAACATCTGGAATAGTTAGTGTCTCATTCTCCCATACATCTCCAAAGCTGTTTGCGGTGTCACATGGGTGACCAAACCAATATGCATAGGAGCCGAATAATTTCTCAGCACAACTTGAATCATCGAGTATACCTCCATTTGCGTTGTTGTCATCAACGTATCTGAATCCGGCGGAACCGCCCTCAAATGATTCTTCACAAATGACTAGAGGTGAGCCACAATAAATGTCAGATGGTATAGCGCTGTATACAGTTGCTTCCAAGTCAAACGAAACGTTGGTGTTTCCAAGGTGCTCAACCAATACCTCGATTGGGAAGTTTCCTTCTGCATAGAGTCCACCAGACCTGAATGATTCAACTCCAACTACAGCGGGGTCAAATATGTTGAATGCCGTGATGTAACCTACAATTTCATCATTTGCAGGTTGCTCATCTTGTCCGTAATTCAAAACAGCAGAAATTCTGTAAGTGGTTCCATTTACGAAGTCCGCCGTAATCGAGGTAGTGTAATCTTCGTTAGGAGCCAGGTTGTTCATGTTAATTGTAGACTGCTGGTTTTGAACATTGGAAGTGAATCCAGTTGTTTGCTTCCAAATTGTGATGTTATCAATGGCAAATCCATCCCTTCCAGACCACGTAGACTCGTTACTACCTACTGAGCCCTCCCAGCCTGATTTGAATCTGAACCTGATATCTATTACCTCACCAGTGAATCTTGATAATTCAAATGCACCGAGGCCCTCTTCTGTGAAGTTCGCCCAGCCATAGTATGTTCCTGGAATTGCTCCACCGTATCTGTAAATAGCCTCTGAGAATCCAGCGTTTGCAAGTGATTCTACTCTACCTTGGTCATATCCGCCCCAGTAACTGAACTGTGAAGGACACTGGCCAGAGAAATATGCTTCTGTTGGACAGTTTAGGGTTTCCCAGCCATAATCTTCTGAAAATACTTCAATAATCGCAGCATCATCCCACACTTCTGAGAGAACGAATCCGTTTCCGTCGTTCACATAGAGGTCTGCGATACCGAGATGTCTAAACATCTCAATGCTCATCCACGCTCTGTCTGCTCCTGTTAGGTCTACATCGTTTAGAACAAGTCCTTCGTCCCAATTTGGTTCGTACCCTGACCAGGTGTCACCAGATGAATTTGTTTTCATCATTCCAGACCACATAAAGTCGGTTGGATTGTTACCATTTGCGGAGAAATTCTTGTCGTTGTTTCCGCCAGTAGTGTGTCCTACTGTGCTGTTTGCAGCGATTTCTTCGTGCCAGTTAGCCTCGCCATAGTAGGATTCTGTAGTCCAAGTACATCCACTCGAACAACCGCTCTTATCTTCTGGGCTATCCCAGTCCATTGCGTATACGGTCGTGTTTGTTGAAAGAGTTTCGTCTACCACTATAAATTAAACATCAAGGGGCGCATGGCCCGGTATAATAGACCATA
>JAYPOA010000022.1:0-24158 GCA_038130705.1 Methanobacteriota archaeon
ATCATCAAAGCCTCCGATGTGATATTCATCAATGAAAATTTGTGGTACTGATTTTGCTCCTCGGGATCTAATCGCAAACTCCGCATCGATCGTTTTTGATTTCCCCAATTTTTTCTCTGAATATTGTATTCCCTTTCGATCTAGAAACTGTTTGGCATTCACACAAGCGGGACATCCGCGATTGGTGTAAATCTCAACTCTGGGCACATTTGAATGGGATATTTTTACGCATTTGAAACCGCCGATTTAGCGAGGCATTGAAAGGTTACAACCTGCACGCTTATTCCATGCTGCCTGACACAGTGCACAAACTACCACAAGCAGAAAGATTTGCTTATGCTAAGTTGCTTGCTTTCATGACAAGAGTTGACAACGAATTAACCGTTGAGGAGATGTCGATGTTTGAACAACGGCTTGGCACAGCATTATTATCACCTAAACAAAGAGACCAAATTCGAATGGCGCTCAAAAAGCCACCTTCCTTGGAAGAGTGTCTTGAGGGTTTGGGAGACGAAGCTGGTCGCCTCGCCCTAAGAGATGCTGTTTTGATGGCCGCGTCTGATGGTACTGTCGACGAAGATGAGAAAGAAGTTCTCGAAGAAATTGCAGAACATCTGGACCTACGTGAAGATGCAATCAACCAACTCCTTGCCTGGACTGTCGAAGGTTATGCATGGATGCAAAAAGGATACGAGTTGTTAAACGACCTATCTAGGTGATATTCTGCTCCCTGATTCTGCGCTCTCACTACCTGAAGAGCAACGAAGAAAAATTGCCTGTGTACTAATTTTAGTTGCTGCCGCCGATGGGGAATTGGTCAGAGAAGAAATTTCCGCAATTGAAGCGGCTATGGGATCAATGATGCTTCATCCCGAGAGTAGAGAAGAAGTCAGACAATTACTATCTGACCCGCCGTCCCTTGAATCAATCACCGATGGAATGGACGATATTGCAATTAAAATTGCTCTTCGTGATTCGGCACTATTGGCCTCGGTAGACGGTGATTACGATAAGAGTGAGCTTGCATCAATCAGAAAAATTGCGGAAATAGCTGGAATTAGCAAAAACGGTTTATCCAAACTACTCGATTGGGTCAATGAATGTTGGAAATTAAGCGCTAAGGGGAGAAAGATAATTTCAACACCGATGCTTGGTGATGATGATATTATCAAAAATTGAATTATTTTTGTACTGGATTTATGATTTTATTTTCCGGAATCAAGAAAAAATATGATTTTGCCCCTACATTTTATTATCAATACCTACCTCGAGTGAAACAGCGAATCGATTAATTTCGTCAACGGTGAGAAATAGATGGGAATACATCCAAAGATTGGAATCACTGGCTTACCGAGGTCTGGTAAGTCTGCAGTGCTGGTAAAAGTACTGGAAATGTTAACTGAAGAACGCATTAGAGAAATTAATGCAAGAGGGGGCGATGGGCATGCTACCGATATTATCGGTGGAATGAGAACCGAACCTATTTCAGAAAATTCTGAAAGGGTTGGCTACAAGGTAATCAATATCAAAACCGGAGAAGAAGCCGTAATGGCCCACAAGGAAATCGATAGCAGAATGCGGGTGCTTGGATACGGGATTGATACTGAAGCATTAGAAAGCGTTGCAATCCCGGCGATTGAACACGCAAGAGATTATTCCGAAGTAATTGTCATCGACGAAATTGGTAAATTTGCAGTTGAATCTGAAGAATTTGTCAAAGTTGTCAGATCTGCCTTGGAAATGGACAAACCAACTCTTTTAGCCCTCCACAAGAAGAGTCGCCATCCTCTTTTGCAAGATATCAGAAGACGAGATGATGCTAGAATTTTGGAAGTCACACCTGTCAATCGCGCTCTACTTCCGTACAAGATTCACAAATTGATGAGAGAAACTTACTGACATCGGTGGTTTATTCGTCTATTACTTGTTGGCCGGGCTATGAACCCCGCTGCAAGCGCTCAACGCTTGATGTTAGGCACGGGTTTAGGGTTGTTATTAGCGACAGGTTTTGGTTACATATCCGGAGTTACAAATCTGAATTCTGTTGGGTTTGATTTACTAATTCCTTTCTTGGGACTATTGCTTATCTTTTGCTCCTTCTTAGTTAAACAAGAAAATGGTGTTTTCTCGTCACTTTTCCCTAATCAGGATAATTCGCAACTGTCAGCAGAAGTTGAAAATGAATTAACACAATCAAGAAAGGATGATGAGTTGGGTGATGCGTGGGCTAAGTTAGAACACTCGATGCTTTCCAAAGAACTGGAGGAAGAATGATGCAGTTTTATCCACAAAATATTGCGGATCCATCCAAGAAGAAAAAACAGAATTATTGGATAATGGCTGCAGTTTGCTTCGTTTTATACATTATATTCATTGCAATTTCTCTCAGTGCACCCGGTCCTACAGGAGAGTATGAACCCAATGGGATGTATTATGTCTGTGAAAACGGAGAAGAAGTATACGACTCGTTCGTAGAGAACGATGGTTATGAACATTGTAGCGATGGCTCTGACGAACCGCATGACAATGAATCGGTGACAGTCTGTGCTGGAGCGAGTTGTTGCTTTTCTATTATTTTTGGAATTAGCGCCCTAAGTGTAAAACCATCTCAGAGAGTAATGATTATTCAAAATCCCCAACCTATGGTTGTCCCCCAACAAATTACAATTCAAAACCAAATCCCTGTTCAACAAACTCAACCAATAATTCAACAGCCTCAACAACAGCAAAATGCTATTCCACGACCTCCGACGAAAGAAGAGCAGGGTTCAAGTGACTGGGTGACTAAGGCTAAAAACTTGGAGATGGCTAGGAACTGGGAAGAGGCTGCAAAGGCGTATGAAAAGGCTGGATTGTATGCCGAAGCGGGGAGAATTCGCCAAGAACACATGGAAAAGAATCAACCAATGGTTCAAATTGGTCAAGTTGGTAATACGGTACTGAACGACTCAGTTATGATTGCTGAAGGTGGCAAAAAAACCTGTACTAATTGTGGGAATCAGTGTGAATTAGATTGGACAATTTGTCCAAACTGTTCTAACCCTTTGTGAGAAAGGTTTGATTGCCTTGACTATCTCCCAAGATTTGAGGGAGAGACATGAGCGACGTCCCAGATGGATTATACTACACGAAAGAACATGAATGGTTGAAAGTTGAAGGTGACGAGGTTATCATTGGAATAACTGACCACGCTCAAAACGCATTAACTGATATCGTTTACATCGAATTGCCTGAGGTTGGAGAAACCTGTGGGGACATGGGAGAGTTTGCAATTGTTGAATCTGTAAAATCTGCATCCCCTATTTTTGCACCACTTGGAGGGGAAATTACCGCTGTAAATGATGCATTGGACGATACTCCAGAATTGATGAATGAAGACCCTTATGGCGAGGGTTGGATTGTTAGAATGAGGCTAGATGATGCCTCTGCAATCTCCAGTTTGATGTCTCCTGCAGACTACAAAGCTGAGATTGGCGAGTGAAATAGATGTTTTACATCTACGTAGACGGTTCTTGTATCGGCAATCAAAATGTCGACCAAAATACCCCTGCTGGATGGGGCGTAGTAATCGTGGTAGATTCAAATGACTTAGGCCGAGGCAATGGAGAAATTTTCCATGAATTTCATGGAAAGGTAATCACAGATAACGACGATGAGAAATTCATTGGAGCAGAAGTTGGTTCCAATAACACGGCAGAGCTAACAGCATTCGCAGAAGCCCTACGATGGTGTTTGGCCCAAGGGGGTGACGAGGATATCATCATCAAGACCGATTCTCAATATGCAGGGAATCAGGCTACGGGAAAGTGGAAGGCCAAAGCAAACAAAGAACTCGTAAATAAAGTTCAGAATTTATGGAAAGAGGTTTCAGAATTAAGAAGTCTGTCTTGGGAGCACGTCAAAGCACATAGTGGCCACAGATGGAATGAACGCGCTGACCATTTGGCAATCAGGGCAGCGTTAGACGAATTGCCTGAATCTCTCTCCTTTTGGAAGCCCGGTCAAAGATGATTCATCCATTCTTTGATATTCTCTGAAAGGTCCTTTCTATTCAAGGCATACTCAATTTGGCCCTTTAACCAAGAAGTGGGGTTGCCAGAATCATACCATTTGAAATTTTGATATTCAACTCCGATTAGTCCATCGTTTTCCATCCAGTGTTTCTGTATTGCAATGGATTGTAGTTCTCCGTGTTTTTCAAAATTATATCTTGAAAGTAAATCTGCAGTATCCGAGGTGAACAAATATCGACCGCACAAAACCAGTTTGGATGGAGCATTCTCCCTTTTAGGCTTCTCTACAATCGAAGTTATTTTTTCATCATCCATGGCAACAACGCCATAATTCTCAGGGTCTTTTACTGGAATCAGGCCTACGCAAGGAAGATTTGTTTCAGCGAATTTTTCTACCAAAAGTTTTGATGCGTTTGAAGGATAATAATCATCAGGAGTTGAGTAATTATCTAACAAAATGTTGTCCCCCAAGAGTACTAAAAAAGGGCCTGAGATTGAACTTAAGGCGCAATTTATTGCGTCTCCCAATCCTCTCGGCACCTTTTGTACATGAACTTCTACCTCAACGTCGTTGAAAGGTGAAATTAGACTTTGATCTATATCGCCTCTTTTCTCCGATATCCAAGAGTTGTCACCAATCACTTTTGAAAAGTCCTTTTTCGGTGAAGTGATTATGTGTATTTTCTTTACTCCCGCATGGACTGCTTCACGCGCTAAATGCGTGATTGCTGGAATATCGACAAGCGGTAGGCTTTCCTTCGCCACCATTCCGCTTGCAGGTAGCATTCTCGACCCTATTCCTCCAGCGACGATTATTGCATCCTCAATACCCGCCATTACACCTTCGAGAACGCCATCGCTTTCAAGGGTCGCCCCCCGTAGGAGAGGCATGGGAGGGAAAACAGAATGGAAGTCGTTAGCTATCGTAGGATTTGCAATGGTTGCAATTACGTTTACCGACCTCTCACCTGAAGGGCCTTGGAATGATGAAACTTTTACCTCTGGCTCCGTTGGATTAGTCGGTATTGTCTGTCTTTACATTTCTTGGTTTAGATTTACATTTAACAGAAAAGGATTGATCCCCACAATTGACATTTGGAATGATCCGGAAAAATCTTCAATTCAGGTTATTATCGCAGGTATTGTCTTTCTATTTCTTGGTTTTTCATTTGGTAGAATTGATTTTTTCCCAGAGCCGTCGGGATTAATATTGACCCTAATCGGAACGCTTGTTTTGACAAATGGAGTGTATGTTTGGCTTTCTGTCGCAGGACCATTAGCTGAGAAAATAGATGAATCGGAATGATTCAATCCAAGAAGCCCATATCGTCTAAAATATCCAGTGCATCACCAAGTTCTGGTAATTCCCCTTCTGTCATGTCTGAGACGTGTCTTTCGATTATTTCTGGAGTTTCAGGCATTTTCGCATCACCGTCTAGCCACTTAATCCACTGGTCGACTCTTGATTCGTCTTTTATTCTCATAGGACCCCAAAGTGGTTCGAGGTCAAATGAACTAATCGACTTGAGCGTAATCGAAAATCGGTTTGCATCGACTTGATCCATTCTAATTAGTAATTCCTTCAACCTGGTCAGAACCACCTCATCACCGTCTTCCCATAATTTGGGAATGATTTCTCTATTATCGTCATTGAATTCTTCGAGATAATCTCTAATGGTATGTACGATATTCCTTCTAACAATTCCAGACTTATGGCTACACAACTCAAGTATTTTGTCAGCCCACATTTCCTTATCTAAAAATCGCAAATCGCCAACTGTTGCACTTGCAGCGGCTAAAACGCTCTCATCATCATCTTCAAGCATTTTATCCATTAGAGGAATTGCGTCGAATGTGATTCTCCTAAACATTCTAGTCAGCACATCTGCCATAGCTCTCCTTGTAAGAAGGTCTTCCCTATTATTGAGTATTCTTATGCATTCTTTTGCAGAATCCATGTCTCCTTCGATTAGCTTAGCCAGGCATGATACGACTCTGGTAGATACTTCTTCAGACGGGTCAGAACTTCGTCTGATGAGAATCTTAGAAATGCCTAAAGGTTCGATTAATTCCTTTCTCTCGATGAGTAATTTGCACCACTCGATCAGTAATTTTCTTTTTTCTTCATCGCCGTTCTCCAGTTGTTCAAGCATCCATGTTGCAGCGTTAGCACCTGCTTCGTGGGCTATAACAGCTGTATTTCTTGGCACGACTGCATGAGGGTTCCAGTCTAGGCTGGAAGAGGTAACCTCAGGCTGAGTATGCCAAGTGCCTGGCCTCTCAGCAAGAGCGATTGACTCAACGAGATGGTACCCTTGATGAACTGGCTGTCCATGAGCCGCGTCACACAAACCGTTGAGTAAGCAAATTGCTAACCACCATCTATCTGCATCTGGTGAGGACCTGTCAAGTGCTTGAGCGAACCATTCTGTCGCTATTGCAAATAGCAATCTTTCATTGAGCACGTCTATTCGTTTTAGTAAAAATTTTTCATGAATCTCAAATGGGTCATCAGACAAATTCATTCTATGAGGTACAATAAGGTCTACAACTATCGCAAGGTGTCTGTCAAACATTCCTCTATCAGCATGCAATAAAGCAAGCCCCTTTTCTGCTAATTCTCGCTCTTCTGTTGGATGGATTGGCGGAAAATCAGGGTCGAACAAGGGTGGCTCTGGCAAAGGCCATGACTTGGCACCATTCTCCAAAGCCTCGACTAGCCTATCGGCTAACGATTCTAGAACGCTTTCTGATACCCTACTTCGACTTTTCATTTGAGCCCCCCCTCAGGAGAAATATTTGCAAACTCAAATGTCAAGTTCGATATTCAAATTCTGAATCAGTTCTTTGTATCGATTTCTGATTGTAACTTCAGTAACTCCGGCAACTTCAGCCACTTCTCTCTGAGTTCTTCTCTTGCCGCATAATACACTTGCAATGTAAATGATTGACGCTGCGATGCCTGTTGGGCCTCTACCGCTGGTCAATTCTTTTTCTTGTGCCGCTTTGATTAACTCGTGAGCTTTTGATTCGACTTCAGCGTCAAGTCCAAGACCTGAGCAGAATCTGGAGATGTAATCTTCAGGGCCAGTTGGCATAATCTTCATCTTCAATTCTCTTACCATGAATCTGTAGGTTCTACCGATTTCTTTTCTTCCTGTCCTACTCGCCTGCCCAATTTCATCAAGGGTTCTTGGAACGTTACATTGTCTACATGCAGCATATAGTGAAGCCGCTGCTACCCCTTCTATGGAACGGCCTCTGATAAGTCTCTTTTCGACTGCTTTCTTGTAATTCACTGCCGCCGCTTCTCTGACTGATTTTGGTAGTTCGAGTCTGCTCGCCATTCGGTCAAGCTCGGCCAACGCCATTGCTAGGTTTCTTTCAGTAGCATTCGAAACCCTCGATCTCTTTTGCCACTTTCTCATTCGATAGAATTGAGACCTGTATCTTGAGTTGATTGTTTTACCGGAGTAGTCCTTGTTCTGCCAATCGATATCTGTTGACAATCCCTTGTCGTGCAACATAACGGTCATTGGCGCACCAGTTCTTGCTCTCTGGTCACCCTGTTCTGGAGAGAATACACGCCATTCTGCACCTTGGTCAATTACATTGTCTTCTAATACTAATCCGCAGTCATCACAGACTACTTCTCCACGGGTTTCGTCACGGGTTAGTGACCTACTTCCACAATCGCTACATTTTACGATATCTTCCACTTGTTGGTTATCCATTTAAACTCCCCCTCAAATTACACGAAGTAACTGATTAAGTATGAATCCCTCCAACGAGGGCTATATAAACCTTTTTTAGACACCATTAATATATTTTCTATGCCTATATCTTCGCAGTTACTTGTTTTTCTATTTTTGAAAATAAATAAGAAAAATAAATCTTTCAAAACGGCAATTTTTTTCGGCGATACCAATTCTGGAATAATGCCAAAATAAACAATTTCCGAACCCGTTATACGGTGCTCCTTCGTGAAAGACACGAGGCAGGGATATGAGCGAAGTTTGGCCGCCAAAATCGATTCGACTAAATCCCGAAAAAAGAGTCTTATTCTTGACAAAGGACTTGTCATTAATCAAGAAACAGTTGTATGAAGGTTTGAACTTGAAAATGGAGGACATAGATCCTGCTGACTTACTAGACGACATCAACACAGACATGATGACGCCTGCATGGGTTTGTTTTGATCACGAGCCTTCTGAAATTGCAAAAAACGCTTATGCAGGTTTGATGCACGAAGGTATGAGAGTTTTCAGAGAAAACGCATTAATCGACGGGAATTTTGAGGTAATAGTTTCTGGACAAAGAAAGGGAACCGGGTCATCAAGAGAAACGGCTGCTCAGTGCGAGAGATGGGCCGGAATTAGAATCGTTATTGCTTCATCTTTCGCTCCGATTCATGAAAGAAATAACATAAACTTAGGGCAGTTGATGGGCGGTTACGACATCCTAACTAAATTGCAAAATGGGGAGAATATTCCGCTTTCTGAATTTACTGAGCGCTACGACCCTGTAACACAAAAAGTAGTCGAAAATGGGGGTTTGTTCGCTTTTGCTTCAAAGTTAACTAACAAAGAAATTTCTCTGCCACCACTAAATACTGAAGAAAGACCTATGACAATGGCTGAAAAAATCATTGCTCGAAACCTGGTCGGACAAGCAGAAGGACAGTGTGTGAAGCCGAATGATCCGGTTATTGCTCAAGTTCAAGGTGGATATAGTCATGAATTCACTACTGCTCAAGTTCACACATTTTTATCCGAAGAATACGGTGTAGGCTACCAATTGCCTAATCCAGACAAGTTTGCGGTCTTCGAAGACCACTTGTTATACGCTGAACATAACCCAAAGTTTGTTCCTCACATGAATAAGGTACAGACATTAAGAGACTTGCAAGTTGAATTCCAAAAACACACTGGGGTTCGAGACTATTCCGCTACGGATGGTGTTTCACCAGGAATCTGTCATCAAGTCGCAAGAGAGGAGTTCATCGAGGTTGGAGATTTCATACAAGCTACGGATTCCCACACATGTATGGGAGGGGCAACAAATGCTCTGACCTATGGAGTAGGTGCGACGGAATATGCTAGTTTGGTCTATTCTGGATTCACATTTGCTAAAGTTCCTGAATCGATTAGATTTGAATTGGTAGGTAACCTAAATCCGGGTTGCACAGCTAAAGATGTGATTTTATTCATTCTGGCAGACCATGCAAGAAAAGAATTGACACTAAATCGCTCAATGGAGTTCGGTGGCCCTGGCTTATCTTCACTATCGGTTGACGAGAGGGCGACTTTATGCAACATGGCAACTGAGTGTAGTGCTCGAACTGGTATTTGCGAAGCCGATGATTTGCTTTATGATTGGATGGAAAAAGAACAGGGTCTGGACAGAGAAATTATGCGAAATTTATCAGTTTCGCCCGATGCAAACGCAGAATATCATGGCGGAATTCACACCATCGACTTGAGTCAGATTGTACCAATGGTAGCTCATCCTGGAGACCCTGACGAAGGAATTCCGTCTGACCCAACGAACGGGGCGAATGTCTCAGAAATTGGTGCGGTTGCTATCGACATCGCATATGGTGGCTCTTGTACTGCTGGAAAAGAAGACGATGTTGCATATTATGCACAAGTCTGTCAAGCCGCCGACAATGTTGGGTTGAAAGTAAGGGACGGCGTAGATTTTTACATTCAATATGGAAGCGGGCAGGTCAAAGATTTGGCTGTGAGAAAGGGCTGGCACGATCTTTTCAAAAAAGTGGGTGTGAAATTGATTGACCCCGGATGTGGAGCTTGTATTGGGGCGGGCCCAGGCGTGTCTATTACACCTGAACAGGTTACGGTTTCTGCAATAAACAGGAATTTTCAGGGACGCTCTGGCCCGGGTAAATTATACCTAGCAAGCCCATTGACGGTAGCGGCAAGCGCCTTTACCGGGAAGATATCCGCATGGCAAGACGGATTATTTGCTGATGTGGTTTGATGTCAAATAGGATGATTGCTTGGTTGAGCATCATTGGAGTAATCCTAGGAATAGCCGTCTCGATTACATTAACTGAAACCCTACTTTCCCCTCTTATTGAAATGGCTGAATGGTTTCCTGACAATGGAATTCTAGGAATCTTTCTCTGGCTAATACTGTATGTCATACTAGCCCTTCTCGTAGCTCCAGCAAGTTTTCACAAATTCGTTTCAGGAATTCTTTTCGGATTCTGGCTAGGGTGGATAGTGGCTTTCGTAGGAGCGGTATTAGGGGCAATCTTGCCGTTTTGGATTACGAGAAAATACTTGTATCACGTTGTTGAAAGGAAAACAAAAAATAGTCCCGTAATTCAAGGAATTCAGAAATCGGTAAATGAAAATGGCTTCAGATGTGTATTTCTTACTAGAGTCAGTCTCGTAATACCATATCCATTTCTAAACTACGGATACGGCGTAACCGATGTGAAGTGGAAAGACTACTTTCTCGGTTCCTCAGGTATGATTATTCCAGGACTTTTGTATGCATATTGGGGTTCGAAATCTTCTGACATCGCCGCCGCAATAGAAGGCACAAGAGATTGGACATACTGGGCTGCACTTTCTCTTTCTTTACTTCTCACTGTTTGGATAATATATTATTTGAGAAACTTAACAATATCAAATATTGACCTTTTAGGAAAGGAATGAACGCCATTATTCAATAACCTCGGCCATCGGCCTAACTATGCTCGAGGCCCAACGTCATTAGGACGGAGGAGGACCTTAGGTTGTGGTAGAATGGCTGGCATAGCAGATAAAATGGCAAGTAACCAAAAGCAAATTGCAATATCAGAGTTCTTCGAGAAAAACAAACATTTCCTTGGTTTTGATTCCCTTCAAAGGTCAATAATAACTGCCGTCAAAGAAGCTGTTGACAATTCTCTCGACGCTTGTGAAGAAGCTCGAATCCTTCCTGAAATCAGAGTTCAAATTAACAAGGTAAATAGCAAGAGAGAGATTCTTGAATTAATTACTGAAGACAATGGCCCAGGCATTCCGCAAAAGAGCATTGAGAAGGTTTTCGGCCAACTATTGTTCGGGTCAAGGTTTCACGCAATTAGGCAAAGCAGGGGACAACAGGGGATAGGAATTACCGGAGTTGTGATGTACGCTCAACTAACTACTGGTAAACCAACTCACGTACTATCAAAAATCGCAAGCGAAAATACCGCAGTTACGGTAAAAATAGGATTAGATACTCGTCGTAACAAAGCCGTGAAATCTGAGCAAGATCGTGAAATTTGGATAGCTCATGATGGACTACCGAAAGAACACGGACTGAAAGTTACAACAAGAATGAAGGGTAAATATCAGCGAGGAAAACAGTCAGTATACCAATATCTGCGAATGACAAGTATCGTAAATCCGCATGCTGATATCACATTTATCGACCCTGATGGAGAAGTACATCACTGGCCAAGGGTCACTGAAAGACTTCCTCGTAAGGTAGACGCAATTAAACCACATCCTCACGGTATAGAGTTGGGCCAACTTCAAAGAATGTGTCGTGAATCGAAGGATTCCAGAATGACTGTTTTCCTTAGACAGAACTTTTCTGGAGTTTCAATGCGAGCCGCAAAGGACCTTTGTGAGGCCGCTGAGTTAGAAGTATCAAAGAAGCCTGCAACCCTAAAACCAGATGATGTTCGGGCTTTATTGGAAACTTTTCAGGGAGAAAGGAAGCTTGGAGGGAAGCCGATAAAATTACTATCTCCTCCGACAAATTGTCTTTCTCCAATTGAAGAGATGTTAATCAAGAAAGGGTTGTCTAAAACTATTGATTCAAAATTCATTGCAACGATGACGAGGTCCCCCACCGTGAGTCATGGTAATCCGTTTCAGGTTGAAGTTGGGCTAATCTTCGGTCAAGATTTACCTTCCGACAAGCACGTTGAAGTTCTTAGGTTTGCAAACAGGGTCCCATTGATGTATCAACAAGGTGGTTGTCTCCTAACAAAGGCGATTGAGAGTGTTGACTGGAGACAATACGGCCTTGAACAAGCAGGTGGAAAGGGGGTTCCAAAAGGGCCGGCTGCAATTCTTGTTCATTTGGCAAGCACAAATGTACAGTTTACCTCTGAAGCAAAAGAGGCTTTAGCCGATAATGGGTTTGTCTTTGAAGAGACAAGGAAAGCGATGCTTGAATTGGGAAGAGGTTTGAGAAAGCACCTCGAAAAGAAGAAGAAAATGGCAAAAACCAGAGAGAAATTCGAATTGATCAATGACATTCTTCCCGCAATTGCTGAGAAATCTGCATCAATTCTTGAAAGGCCCGTGCCGGATTTGGCAGGCTCAATTACAAAAATTATGAGCGCAGTAATTTGTAATGAAACTACAACCTGGAATAAAGAAACCAAAATGGTTGATGTAAAAATCACCTTGTTCAATTATACCTCAAGAGCTCGAAGTTACTCTTTACTGGTCAATTGGCCAGAAAAAGAAAATTCAGAAATGGTTGGAAACGAAAGAGGTGGCAGAAAGGAAGCTATGGGCATTTGGGGATGGAAATTAGAAACCTTGGAGCCGGGTGAAAAGGCTGTTATTGAGTACTCTTTATCTAACCTCGAGAAAGGTGATTGGACTGAAACCGACGTGTTCTTCAGAGGCACCCAAGATGTGATTGGAGCTACAAAACTCGATGAAAAGATGCTAAAGGAAATCAGAAATCAAGAATTGGCTTTGTCGGAATCTGATGAAGAAGTAAACGAAGATGGAGACGATTCAGAGGAAGAGTCAGTAGAAGTAGAAGAAAGTACAGATGATGGTGCACCATCTACAGTTTCTAAACAAACAACTCTTTTCGGAGGTGATGCATGATGGCAAGAGTAAACGACCCAGAATTGACTAAGCAAAGGCTACATCTAGTTGTAGAGGAAATGTATGATAAAATTGTCAAAGGCGAGCCTCCAACCATGACTTTACCTGTTCGAACAAAGAACAACATCGGATTTGATAAAAAATTAGGTGTTTACAAATACGGAAAAAATAAATCCACAAGAGACGCTACAAGCCTCGGTTCTGCAAAGAACTTGTTGAGGGCCTTACACATTGTAGAATTTATTGAAGAAATGATTGAGACTGGAAAGTCATCCACTCTAAGAGAAATGTACTACATTTCAGAAGCATGGGGCCTTGGTAAATTTGGAAGCCAAAACGAATCCAACAATCTTGCTGAAGACTTGGAAGTAGTTACAACCTGCCTTAGGGAAGATTTCAAGTTAAGGCCCGAAGAAGACGGCGCTAGAATCATTGGAAACGTAACTGTGAACGAATTGAACAGAAGAGGGCAGTGGATGACAATCAATGCCAGGGATGACGTGGGCGATTCCGGTTATGGTGTACCATACAATGTCGAGATTGAAAAGATCGAGTTAAAGGAGCACGATGTTAATTTCATCATGGCGATTGAAACTGGCGGTATGTTCGACAGATTAGTTGAAAATGGATTTGACGAAGATTACAAATGCGCTTTAGTGCATCTAAAAGGTCAACCGGCTCGCTCCACAAGAAGGATAATGAAGAGAATGAGCGAAGAATGGGATTTGCCAGTCGTAGTATTTCTCGACGGTGATCCTTGGTCTTTCAGAATCTTTGCGTCTATTGCTTACGGTGCAATAAAAACAGCGCACATTTCTGAATACCTCGCTACACCTACCGCCACATATCTGGGCATCACGGCTGATGATATTGTTGCTTATGACCTACCATCTGATGACCTCTCGAAGAAAGATGAAGAGGCTCTAAAAGCTGAATTATCCGATCCACGATTTGCGGATGGTTGGTGGCAGGACCAAATCAAAATGATGTTAGATTTGGGCAAAAAGGCTGAACAGCAATCCCTCGCCAAGTACGGTTTAGATTTCGTGACAGACACATATTTACCAGAAAAATTAGGTGAATTAGGACTGTAAGATTGCGTTTGATTCAAATCGGATTGATTAATGGCGGTTAACATGGAATCCGCCAAGAGTCCTTCTCCATGGCCGATGCGGATAATGATTGCAGGATTCGTCTTCGTAACGATAGGAATTATTTCGGTTTTTACAACGATGTCAGGATTCATGGATTATTACGACCCGAGAATAGTTTCTGAGCATACTGCTGAAAGGGGAGAAATCAATTCATTTACGCTGGAAAGTGGTTGTTGGGTTGTTTTAGTGGAAGGCGATAGTAGTGATTACCAGGTGGAATTCAACTATGTTGAAGATGGGACTATTGGGGATGAAATATCAACGAAGTGCAACACAGATTACACTGCACAAGCGGAAGATGCCGATTTTTCTGTAGTTTCAAAACTAGACGTTGATTCAAAATCAGAAGTTAGCGTTACAATAAACTGCGAAGAACAAGGAGGTTGCGAGAATGAATTGTACTTCGTAAATGGTGATGAAGTAGTTTTTGATATGATAACAGACGAATCTTTCTTGATTACTTGCACTTTTTGCTTAACTGGATTAATCCTAATTCCAATCGGTTGGCTAATTAACGTAATCAACAGAGGGCAACAACAAACTGTGCAGTTGGTCCAAGACCCGCTTACTATCACTACCGAACAATATAACGATGGTTTGATGGAGACTCCTCAGGACATGTTGACCACAGATGACCTCTACAAATTGGTGAGAGGAGAGCTTCCAAAAGACCAGCCTGTCGCTCAAGATGTCCCATCGCCATTTTCCGATAGCGATACCAGAGTTGTTACTCCGAAAAAATCTGCTACAGGTGGCTCGATAAACAGGGCTAGCTCCTACACGCCTGAGAACCTCCCGGCAGATGATTCTTGGAAAAATTGGGACGAAGGTTGAATTTTTTCACAGTGAGGTTCATAGGTGACCTATCATTAGGTAACCTCAGGTTGTGAAGTTATGGTCGATATAGACGACGCACTTTCAGTCTTTCAAAACAAAGCGCGGAGAGACATTTTGGAACGGCTTGTTCGAGAGCCACATTACCCCTTGCAAATTGCAAATCAGATAGGTATCTCACAACAAGCCGTAATGAAGCATCTAAAATTTTTAGAAAATAAGGGATTTGTTGTGAGGTACCAAGTGGCAAGTAACAAAGGAGGCCCTCCTAAAAACATCTATTCTGTTCAGGAATCGATCTCGATAAGAATCGATTTGGGCCCTGATTTATTCCAATGTACTCAAAGAAATCTTCCCTCCGGTGGCCCATTAAAATTATCCCGTAAGTTACCTAACGAAATGAATGCAGTAGCGGAGATGGTAAGTGGTAGGAAAAGAATTAGTGTAGGCGAAGGCGCTTATCATTTGTCAAAAATCTCAGAGAGTATAGAGAAGTTAGACAAGGAAAGAGACGCTTTGATATCCCTCCACCAACAAATCAAGCAACGGGTTTCGACCACGGTTGATTCTGATTTTGATACATATGAACAAAGATTAGTGATTCATAATATACTTGAATCTCCTGCATCTAATTTCAATTTCAAAAGTTTTGCAAGTGAGCTAAATCTTGGTGCAGAGGCATCAGAAAAACTGCTTGATGACTTACGAGTCAGAATGGTAAGGCACATGGCAGAACGTTCTGGGCAATTCATCTCAGCTTCGCAAACCACGGAATTGCCCTGGTGGGCATCTCTAGGGATTGATTCCGAAGATTAATTCAGATTCAAGCATCTGGCTTGTCATCTTGTAGAACTGAGATTAAGCTGCTCTGTTCTGCAAGTCTTCCTTTGACTTCAGAGCGACGTCCCTTTCCTACCAAGTAAAGCACTCCGAATAGAGAGAAGGTTAGCATCAGGACACCAAATGGCAGAGCCCATGTGCTTACTACTTCGCCCGCTACATCCAGGAATGGTGAATCGCTTGTTAGTTCATCTCCGATTTTCTTAATGTTATCAGACTCTGATACCTCAACAATTGAGTTAGATGGATCTACAACCACTAACACATCATGTGAACCTGCTGAAACAGGGTATAGTAGGTAAAGTTCAACTTCGTTTGCTTCCTCTGAAGCATCTGGAGCAAGCAAGGCCCCAACTGTTTGCCTCATTACAACACTGTCTTCTGGACAGCCGTTCTTCCTGACATCCTTGATTACTTCATCATCAGCTTCGCTGAATTCACAAAGCACAATTTCGATATTTGTCGCATGAACGTTTCCGGTGTTTTGTAGAACTACTCTAACTGGTATTGTTTTGTCTACATCGTTGCTTGTCTCAGAGACTGAAACCTCTGAAATTACGAGGTTTGGAGCCCTTAGTCTGAGTGTGACGATCTTTTCATTGGTGTCCAATAGTTCTCCAGCCCATTCTGGACTGTCGTCATGGTCACCGCCATCGTCCATGCCTCCCGCCATACTGGTTACCTTCAATCCAATAGGTCGGGTTTCCAACTTCGCTCCTGTTGCGATGTGAATTGTCGCAGACATTGTGTGAGTTGTGTAAGGTAGCATTTCAGGTAGTTTCCATTCGTTAGTATCTGTGATATGAACGCAGACATCGTCAGGGAATTCAGTGTCAGAAGACTTCATCTTCACGCATTCTGTTTCAACAACTAAATCGCTTCCGACATAGTTGATCATCTTCCATTCAACTTTCCAACCTTCGAGGGCCCCCATTCCTGGAAGCGTATTCCAAATGATTGCTCCTGTTGAGCCATCCTTGACAGATGTGTGATTGTGTAGGGAAGGCGTATCTGGCACGTTACCAGCGTTTGTGATGTTAACAACAAACTCTACTATCTTTCCTGGTGCGGTCGTCTTGACATCGTTATCGACGCTTGGATCCATACTAATTTGCATGTCGTAGAACTCATTTACGGTGATAGTAAACACAATTTCGCCACGCAATCTTGTCCTGTGACCATCAGCATCAGGATAGTCTTCTTCGCTAAATGTTTGGATGACTACAGTGTAATCGCCTGCTGGGACTTGTGTTGGTACGTTGATTGTGATATCTACTGTTTGAGATGTGTCCCTTGAAAGTTCAGTCAAGATACTTCGGGGAACATTTACGTCCCACAAGACATCAATTCCCTTTGAATCTGTAACTCTACCGAGTCTCATATCATACCTATCTGGTCCGTTTCCGGTGTTAGTTACGGTAGTTGGCACCGCCCAAGATTCTCCAGGATTGGTTTGAATCTCTGTGTATTCGGCTTCAGTGTGTAATGAGAACACGTGAACTACGTTAGTAGACAGTGTTACAGAATCTGCAACTCTTGGATACCCTTCAAGGTAAGCCTTCACAGTTACCGCTGGCCCTAAACCAGCATTTGCATTCACCGGGGCACAAACCGAAACGCCGACATTGTACGTCGTCCCCACAGGCCATAACCTCGGACTATTCGGATCGTTTGGATCTCTTGGGCCCGGGGCATTGGAGAAGTCTAACTCAACGGTCCAGTGATCTTGTCTCCAAGTATTCATGTCAACTTCATCAGGTTTAGCTTCTGGTGCACCCGGAGTCTGGAATACCAAATATCCTGCTTCGTAATTCTTGATTACGCCGATATCGTATGTGGCACACGACGGAGCTCCTGAACTCGGAGAAGGCAGTACCATTTCACTCGTGTCAAATATTTCGAAGACGATATTTCCAATAGAACGAATTGAGACGTTTATCCATAGTTCGAGTACATCATATGTTCCCTTCTCTATCGATTTGATTGGTTCTCCTTCTGACCAACCCTTGACGTATACAACGAAGGTTCCAGGGTCTTGCTCTGTTGGAACAGCTATTTCCAAATTCTTGGTTACCGACTGGCCGGGGTCCAAAGCGACCTGCATTGGGAATGTTACCTGCCAACCAAACGGTAGTAGCCATTCTTGCCTGCCTTCAAGGCTATTTGGATCGTAGAAAGCATATGTATCGTGTACGTTACCAGTATTGGTAATTGTAATCGAGAAAATCGCAGTCTGGCCTTGCTCAACGTCTGCCATTCTGTGACTTGTATCAAGGTCTATTCCATGAACCACATCCATTAGTGTTAGCGTCGCTCTATCCGACCTAATCGCAGGGTCCTTGTTAGAAATTGCAGATACCGTGATACTAGCCAATTGGTCTTCATCTGCTTGATAGATTGAAGGAGCCTTTACTCTCAGGTAAAACCTTGCCATTTCTCCACCTTCTAGGAAGATTGGAGTATCTTCAAATATGGCTGTATGGTTGTTTGAGAAGTATATGTTTGCTGTCCAATTTTCTGGTACACCTGTAATGTTGAGATTGTATGTATCTGCAACCAAATCTTTCGGACCGGGTGTCGTATTGTTAATGGTCATGTTGTAGATGGTTTGCTCACCAGGTTCAATTACGTGGTAATATGTTTCACCAGCATCGAATTCAATGTCTACTTGTCCAGTTAGTACATGAGAATAACAGATAGTCCATGGTCCACCATTTGTTTCATCCGAACACTTGTTTGTATCAGACCAAGCAACGTGAGCCCCACTACCTAGGTCGTTTGCGAATGCTGGTGGTTGTCCAAGAATCGGTTTGGACAATTGGTTAGGGCCAAGTTTGAATGATTTCCAAGTCGTAACCGGGGTTGAGTTCCATGCATCAAGTGCAGTCTCTCCTGGGCCAGTGTTTTCTGTAGCATTCAGTCTTGTGTATCTAATCTCTTCAGATGCACTTGCGTTTCCAAAGTCTAACCAGGCGATGTGTACATTGTTCTGTGGATCGGTCAACAGTGCAGGATATGCAGAGTTTTGACTGCTTCCTTGTGGCATTTGTTGCCATCCTTCTACAGTTGAAATTGGGGTGTCTTCGATTCTCTTAATTTGGTATGTAGACAGTCCTTCAGGCACTCCATCCCATTCTCCTGCGCCTTGAAGTCTTAGTTTTGTGTAGTAAATTTCGTATGGGACATTCTTCTCGAATCCATAATCACGCCCGTCCATCCAAGCAATGTGCGTGTTACCTTGCAGGTCGACCGCTATTGATGGGTGGAATGAAAATGCGTCGTCGATGGTTACTCTTGTGTCATTTACAACTACCAAGTGACCATCGGAACCGCGACCTGTATCTTCTTGGTATCCGTTACCCATTGTCTTGTGACCTGGTTGTCCTGGAGTCCATTGTTGGTCGTTGTTCATCTTTCCGTACGGGTCTAAAACTGTCATGAAAATTTCACGAGAGTTGTTAGTTGAGATGTAAACCATAGCTTCCACAAGTAGTTGCATTTGGCTTGCACCTCCAGATCCGGATGGGAATTCGTAGGTTTGTCCGCCTGCATCTGTGGACCTAACTGAAGTCCCCGGACAGTTTCTTGGATTGGTTGAAACAACACCGTTTGGACACTGTGCCAGGTCTTTCATGTGAGACTGAACAGTTTGAGCTCCGCCGTATGTTTGCCCATACAATCCTACCGGGATTACTCCTGCGTTGACACAGTTGTCGTGTGCTTCTTGGATAGAGGCTGTGTCGTCGGCTCCTGTAGCAGGATCTCCGTCTTTCGGACCTTCGTCAGATACTGGAAGTACGATCTTTGTTGCGTTAGGGTTCCACCTGTGGTCACTTGATGTAGGCGGATTTCCTGGAACGTTTCCGATTGTGTCTTTCCAAGATAAGCAAGCCCAGTTAGTACCCGGGCCCCAATCTTCACCAGAATATCCTGAATATGATGCTCCGTTGTATACAGTATTCGGAAGTGTCCTCAGCCCACCTGAGTCATCGCCCGGAATAATTCCGAGAGGGGTGTTTCTTGGGCCTGAGTTTTGATTGTGTGATGCGCAGTTCCCTTGACTTGCTGCGCCAGGTAGGTTGTTCAATCCATAAATTGTCTCGAACACGGTCATGTTGCCTTCTTCAAGCATTGGCTTTATTCCTTGGAAGTATCCGCCAGATGCAAAGTTTCCACCGTAAATAACAGTACAAACGTCAGCCCATTCAGAGTACATAGAACCGGATGTATCTACAACGAATACAAGTTCTACCTTTCCTCCTCTTGTGTCGTCCCAAGCGATTTGAACCATGTCGTTAGCATCGATTACGATGTCAGGGTGGCCTTTGTGTCCAATGATTGGAGTTAATAGGGTGTCATCAAATAGAACTACTGCATTCTGAATGGAATAGTCGGGTTGAAGCATTTTGTAGTAGATTTGGGGTTGTTGGAAGTACAAATCCAACTCATCGTAATTGTCTTGCCACACGATGTGAACATTTCCTTGACTATCAACGTCAATTGCAGGCCAGTCTCTGTCGTTAATGTGTTGAGCTACAATGTAATCGTCGATTGCTGATATGTCTCCATCGAGTGCAGATGTCCCGTCCATTGCTGTTGCAAACGGCCTTAGGGCGCTGTACATGATTTTGTGCTGGCCCGAATGATCGGCCCAAACGATGTGTACTATGTCGTTTTCATCGATTACCATATCAGGATGGACGATTTTATGCAAACCAGAATTTGTAACTTGGGTTGCATCTATTAGGGTTTCACCTCTTGGAGAAATCATCGAATAGAATAGGTGTTGATTGGAGCGACTCCACACGACGTGAACATTGCCTTCGGAGTCTGATGCCACCGCGGCCATCCTGTCAGATGTGCCCCCGCTGTCAACGACTTGAATTGCTTCTGTAATCACAACCTGGGTTGCTGCTGCTGGCGCTGCCATCATAATTCCAGTTAATGTTGAAAGCAACATTATCAACGCTAAACTCACTGATTTCATTTTCTGTTCCATAAAGAGACCTCTAACGACAAATTTTTCGTTAAATTACTCATACTTAACCGCGCCCCTCTCGGGTCACAGATTTGTAACTTCAAATCCAATCTTCCGGGTCAAATCCTTCACCGAATGACATCGAATCATCAACGTCAACTTGTTTAGGTTGAGGGGGGTTTGGTTTGCCGATTCTTTGGCCACCCTGCTTCTTGTTTGCCCAATCGTCTACAGGCCCAGGTTTACCTGTTCCTTTGCCAAAAGCAAACTTGATTTCATGAATTAATCCTAATTTTGAGAGCCATAATCTTCTGATTGTTTGCATCATCTCATTTTTTGTGAGTGCGTCGAACCAAATTGGTTCACTCACATTAAACGCCTGCAAAGGCCCATTTCTACCAGTTTTTTGGTGGCCTAAATGAATCCCCCAATCTACACCAGATGCAATTAATTGCATCCTACATTCATGTAACCAGTTTTTCCACTCTTCAGAGTCCTCATCCATTAAGCTCTTCATTTCGCTTTGCTGGCCTCCATCAACTCTTGTCATGGAGGATATGGCGACGAGGTCTCTACCTTTTGGCACAATGATAACGAACTTGTGGCCGTTGTCACCTAAAGGATACTTGATCAAGAAATGGAAGTCTGCTCGAGGGTCGTTTTGTTCTTTGAATTCGATACGTTCGCTTGTGAGCCATTCGCGTAACTTCTCCCCGACCTCTTTGGTTTCCATGTGCTTGGCTAACCACAGGGATGATTTGAACTATTCAGTTTAGAATCTCTCTTAATTTCCTCAAATCTGATGTGATAACTTTGGCAGTTCGCTTCCTCCTGAACCATCTCGCGGAATCAGAAAATGCATCCCAGCCCAGTGCAAAAAATACTCCTGAAATAAAGAACAGTAGGTGTAATGCAACGAAAATTATGACAACCGAAAACGACTTCGAAATTAATGAAGGGCCAAGTAAACCAACTGCATCTATTCCAATGTCCAAATCAAAAATGAGATAAATTGCTATCAAAATAACCGATATTATCGGCCACCACAACAATGAGCCGAACATTCCTGTCAAGAACTGGTACGAAGTTCTAGCATCCAAGCCTTCATCTGTATTGTCTCCCAGTAACCTTCCAAGTGCTATCTGTGGACCCATGCATATAGCAATAATAGGAAATAATGCAAGCATGGGCAATACCTTCAACATATTAGCAGTGGCTCCTTTAATCGAGAATGTTCTAAGTCCATCACAGGTTTTGTTTATATCGCGACCGTCTAACCTAGATTCGTGAAGTTTATCGCCAATTTTAGTAGCCAGTTGTTTGACTTCTTCGGATTCTGGGTTGCCCTTCAGGCCTCTGACTGCGAGTACTTCTTCCCGCCACGTTAGGGTTGGTTTACCAGAGAGATTGTTCTTAACATGGGCAATAACTCCATCACGAAATACCTCGCTATATGTATCTCGATCGGGCGTCATCGGGGATAACTTTACTCTCAATTTATCTCTCAAATCGTTGACTAACTGAGCAGGGGGTTCACTCCAATCACCCTTTCCTATGGTTTGAATCAAATCATCAGGTAAATCATCAGCAGGCAACTCGATTGGATTGCCGTACTCTATCCAAGCATCAGTTCTGAACAAGTGTCTTGTCCTAAAATGCAATCCAATAGGAATAATCACAGGTATTGAATGGTTGGTTGCCTTTGCATGCGCAGCGGCTGCCAAAACGGTCCGCATTGGGCCTGTCTTTAGACGAATCAGATGGCTCTCTGAATGACTTGTTCCTTCCGGAAATAATGCACAGCCATAGCCATATGAAATTCCGGTTGCCAGATTTAACAATGAGCGCCCATTCATGTAATTGGCATCTTCTTCAGAGCAACCTCCTCGCAAAAGTTCAGCCTTTCTTACGACGGGTTGAACAGCAAATTTTCTAGCCCAAAATCCCAAAATGGGTCTTGTAACCAGATCGTGGCGACCACCTACAACGAATTTTTTGGGGTGGGATAAGAAGATGTTAATCGGGTCTAGCAAACCGTTGGTGTGCCATGCTGAGCACATCGATCCTCTATCGAGTGGAACATTTTCCACGCCTGATATCTCATGGGATCTGAAAATAACTGAATTCACTCTTCTTAGACAAAAATAGCCAAGTTCCATGAAGAAAGGAGAGCCTGGATAATTGGTGCCAAATTTAGGAAGTGGAGTATTCATCAATTTTTCAAACTTCATCTTTGTAGCCGATTCAGAGAGTACTGGTAGCAATTCACCATGTTGGTCTCTTGCGCCATCTTCGCCACTCTCCATGATTAGGCCTCCGTAATTTTTCGACAAAGTTCCGAGAGCGCTTGAAAATTAGGCGGGTTGGGTGGGTTTGCGTTGGGAAATAAAGCAGGTAGGGCCTTTCCGCCATCTCCATGTAGTCTTGGAAGTACGTGAATGTGGACGTGTGGTATTTCTTGTCCTGCAAGCGGTCCGTCGTGTACGATTACAGTAAAATCTGTTGTTTTGAAATATGATGCGAGTTTGTTCTGGGTTTCTTTTACGCCCAAAAATAAGCCTGTTAAATCATCTGCTGAAAGGTCTGATATTCGCTGAACGGGTTTTGTCGGCACCACCAAAGTGTGCCCCTCTGTTCTTGGAAATACGTCGAGAAAGGCGCCCCAATTTTCCCCTCTACAAATGAAATTTCCCGGAACATCTCCCGAAAGTATTTTTTCGAAAAGCGTCCTTTCAGCCATGTTTGTGGGAAAGAGAACTACCTCAAAATCATGAGGGTTGCAATCATGCATCTGGAGCGAGTATCCAAGTGCCAGAACTACCTTTTCTAATGGCTAGGGTTGAGGTGTTACCTTCTCTGTCGACCAAAATGTGGTGTAATAATTCTGAATTGGACTCAACAAAGTCACTTCTTTGATGAGTTCCTCTACTTTCTTTTCTTGAAAGAGCGCTCCTTACGGTAGCGATCGCTAATCTAATACCTGCTTTTAGCCTCAAAGATTCAAGTAAATTTGTGTTAAACATTCGGCTTTTGTCATCGAGGTGAACTTTTTCAGCGTCGATGCTCAGAGCTTCTAGCATTTCTAATGCAGAAGTTAGGTTTTCTTCATTCCTTTGAAGACCTGCATTGTGATTCATGATTTCATTTAGTTTTGCAAACAAAGGACCTGTTCTTTGTACTGGGCCGGATTCTGCTGATTCCATTTCCAAATCTAAGTCGGCCTCAGCAACTCCCAAGTAAGTTTCAAGCTGAGATTTGCCTGTAAACTTTGACTTCTTTGAATGCTCTGCGGCATGGGTTCCTGCCGCGTATCCGCCAACCATTGAATCCAATAGGTGATTACCGGCTACAATCCCTGCTCCATGGGCGCCTGAGGATGCTGCGGATCCAGCAGCATATAACCCAGTAAACCATCTTGACCATTTTCCTGAGATTGCTCGCCCGTATTCATCGGTAACGATTCCTCCCAATGTTGATGAAATTT
>JAYPOA010000023.1:0-14086 GCA_038130705.1 Methanobacteriota archaeon
TTCGTGGTTTGACCGATTCTGGAGTGAGAGTTTTAGACTTAGGAATTGTTTCAACGGGTTGCTTGTACCATGCATGTTGGACATTACCGGTTGATGGAGGAGTAATGGTAACAGCATCGCATCTACCAATGCCAACACATAACGGATTCAAAATGTGTAGAGGGACCCTTCCTCTTGCAGGTGAAGAAATTCAAGAATTGAGAGAGGTGTTTGTCTCAGGAAATTTCACCGATGGAAATGGCGAACATATCGACTACCCTCATGAAGAAAATTACCTCAAGGCAATTGTGGAATCTACAGGTAAATTATCACGGCCCGTGAAAGTTGCAGTTGATTGCGGTAACGCTGTACCGGGTCCTGCGATGACAAAATTACTTGACATGATTGGAGCAGAACATATCGATTTGTATTGTGACTGGGATAATACAGAGCCAAATCACGGAGCAGACCCTACAAGAGAATACAACATGGTTGATCTTGCAAAGATTGTAACTGAAAACCAACTTGAATTTGGACTTGGGGCTGACGGTGATGGTGACAGAATCGGAGCTGTAGATGAGAAAGGAGATTTTGTTTATCCGGATAGATTAATCGCTTTACTAGCGGATGATGTTGTAGGTTCCGAGGAAGGAAAAGACCTGCTGATCTACGACGTAAAATGCTCGATGAATGTCGAGAAAGCAATTCTATCTGCAGGTGGAAAACCAATGATGGCAAAGACTGGTCACTCATTCATGAAGAGGGTTTTAGCAGACAATCCAAATGCTCTGATGGCTGCTGAAATGAGTGGTCATATTTTCATGGCAGACCGTGGTTGGTACGGATTTGATTGTTCATTATACAATGCTGCTAGGATTCTAGAACTTTGGTCAAGAACCAATGGCAAGAAATTCAGTGAAGAATTAAATCGCCTTGCACCTAACCTCCCTACGACTGGTGAGGTAAAGGTACCATGCTCGGAAGAAGACAAGTTAGAATCCGTCGCAAAAATCACCTCTGCTTTCGGCGATTTCGAATCCTCAACGATTGACGGAGTCAGAGTTAGGTTTGATGAAAATGGAGAGCAAATCGGCTGGTACTTAGCAAGAAAGTCGAATACTGAACCTATTCTTGTTATGAGAGTTGAGGCTAACAATCAAGATAATCTAAACAAATTATTGTCCATGATCGATGAAAGGGTATCTCCAATTATCGACATCAGTAAACTACTGAATTGATTATTATTCGACCATTGTTATGGTATATTCAAGTGAAATAAGTTCTATCACGTAGTTGACTACCTCATTTGTGTCATCAGAACCACAACCCAATCCTCCACCAGTGTTTACGTTGACTGTGATATCAAGAGTGTGTTCACCGAAACCGAGGCCCATCCCTGAAAGCATTAATTCAATTTCACCTTCACTCATGTTAGTGACTGTTGTTCCAACGATGCTAGAGTTATGCCACTCTATGTTTATTGATTCACCAGATAGTACCTGTCCTGATTCTTCGAATGGAATATAGGATAGAGCACCGGAAACATCGTCATCCTGCGGACCTTGCGCTACCGCACATCCTGGACCGCTTACCGATTCTTGATCATCAAAAGTCAATGTTGCCCTAACTCCAACTATGTTTTTGCCTTTGATAGAATCTCCAGCAGCATCAGAATTAGCTATTATATTTGCAGTTTCTTCATCACCAATTGTTTCACTACCTGATGCTATTTCATGATAAGAATATTCACCTGAAACCTCGTATGTTCCTACAGGCCCGCTCGGTGAAAATGATTCAACTTCACCTGCTGCGAATGAAAAGTATAGTGGAAATGCTATTGCGAAAAATACCATTCCTGCTACCAAAATTTGTGTTCTTTGGTCATTTTTCAAGTCATCCATGAATGCCATGATATTTCCTCCGGTTGTTTCACGCTATACGTTGTTAGTTTCCAAGGGTTTTGGTTTATTTCTTGTCCCATTTAGTCAAACCAAGCTTTGCAAACTTCTTTCTCGAGCGCCTAAATACCGGTAAAAGGTAGCCGATTTTGCTCCTTTCTCCGAATGTCCATTTCCACGGACATCTAGGCAAAGACATCGCCCATTCTCGAATCATATCCATTGCTTCATCATTACCTTCTCCACCTGGAATTATCCAGGATGCCATGTTAATTGCTCCAGCACTACCTTTGGTTTCTGCCCAAGAATGCATTTCCAGTCCTTGCAAAGGACCGGTATGAATCAGTATTCCGATGGTACGAGCATTTTGAGCCATTGGCATTATGATTGCAAATCTATCAACCAATCTAGAACCATGTTGACTTTCTATTTCCCAGTCGTTTTGTTCGCATATCAGACGAAGAGCTTTGATATTCTCTACTGGAGATGTTGAAACCTCGAGAACATACTCTCTTCTCTTTAGCATGGTTTGTGCATAAAGCAATATCACAAGAAACTACGGGTAGTTTCGGATTTGAAAAACATCTATGTGCAAATTCGGTTACTATCGCGCTCAAGATTCTCTGAGGCCTGAACAATCTTGCTTATGCGCTTAATGCTAGCGCATATGCAACCGACCCTGCTTACACTGGTTGGCCAATTATGGCCATGTGTTCAGTGGATCTGTTCAGCAAGTTTGACTTCAGCCGAAAAGAGAGCCTAGGCCTTCGAATCCGCCTTCTTCTTCCTCTTCCTCTTCTTCTTCCGCGGCTGCAGGTGCAGCGTCACCGGAAGCAGCAGCGGCAGGGGCAGCAGCGGCAGCAGGCGCAGCGACGGCGGTTGTCATTGCTTCAGCGATGTCAACACCGCTTAGAGAAGCAACTAGTGCTTTCACGCGGGCGTCATCTACATCCACACCAGCAGCCTTTAGGACTGCAGATACAGCGTCGTCGTTAATTTCTTTCTCAGCAGAGTGCAAAAGCATTGCAGCGTATACGTACTCCATTTCATGTTCACCTCAATTTTTTATTTTGTTTAGCCGAATAAGGACCCGAGGCCTTCAAAGCCTCCTTCCTCTTCTTCCTCCTCTTCTTCCTCAGCCTCGGCAGGGGCTTCGTCAGAGCTCGTTTCAACCGCTGCAGCGGATGCTGCTGCTGTTGCTGCTGCGCCAAGGAGTTGGCTCAGCTCTTCATCGAGTGCTTCAGGAGATAACGAACCTGCAACTCCAAGTGCAGATGCGTTTGCTCTTCCTATTAGGTGCGGCAATGTTTCTGTTGTTGCAATCGCCGCTTCCAAGGCGACAGCGAGTGCTTCGCCACTTGCCTTGGAGATTAGTGTTGGTGTGGTCTGGCTTGTGAACCATGAAATGTTACAAGCAAGGTTGAATGCACCAGCCACATATCCGATTAGGTCGGATTCGAATTGTTCGTAATCAATATCCAGAGTTTCTGGTTTGAATGTGGTTCCATCTTCAATAGTTCCACAAAGTCTCAAGCCGGTAACAATTGGATTAATTCCAATCTTTGAAAGCATTAGACCAAGGTCTCCTTCGAAGACATCACCTTCGTTTAGAATTGTAACCTTCTTTTGAATTTGAACAGAACCGCCCATAATCTTAGCTGGAATTCCAACTGAGTTTAGTTCACCAACGATTGGCCCTGGTGGCATTCCAGTATCCATCTTTTCGACAACGATGTCGTGTGGTGCCACATCACCTGGTTTTGCTGCACGACCGGCTTCTGTTTTCTTTAATTCTGAAAACAATTCAAACGAATTCATGTTTGATTGTACTAATGCAGGTTGTACTGCAGAGGAATATATCTCCTCAAGGTCTGAAAAATCATTTCCTACAGCTTCCCATGCTAATTTCATCAATCTCTTTTTTGCGACTTGAATGTTGAGTTGGTCCCTTAGGCCAGCTCTCATACCTATCATTGCTGATGCAGGAACACCGTGGATATCGATTACAGCAATAGTTCCACCGTTACTCAACATCTCTGTCAATGAAGACACTGTGTCTTTTTTCCATGATGCTACCTTTGGAATCAATTGATCACCTCGATTCTGCTTGCAGGGCCCATGGTAGTCTTGACGTACAAGGACCGGATGTTTCCAATTCCTCTTTCAAGCTTGGAAGTTACACGGTTGTATACTTCCATAGCGTTCTTCAATAACTCGTCATGAGATTGTGCCCTGGTTCCAAAAGTTGCGTGGAAAGTGATTCTGTCTCTTGACTTTACAACGGTTGTTGATTTCAAACCAGCAGCAATAACTCCTGGGTCGACAACTGGTGGAACTGGCCTTGGCATTTTACCACGTGGACCGAGAACTACACCGAGGAATCTACCCACTGAACCCATGTGAGGAACTTCAGATAGGAAGAAATCGTAACTATTTGCAAGCTTCTTGGCAGATGCCTTGTTCTTGCCTAATTCTTCGATTTCCGCAGGGTCGATTACGTGAATTCCAGCAGCCTTTGCCTTTTGTGCGGCGTCAGATGCTGCAAACATTGCAATTTTCAGTTCCTTTCCTCTTCCGTTAGGAAGTCTGATTTCTTCTTGAATACGGTTGTTAGGATTCTTTAGATCTACATCCTTAATAGTGAATGCAATGTCTAAAGATTCAACGAATTTTCGTTCAGGAGCGCTTTCAATTGCGCTTTTTATCGCTTCAGATATTTTTTCTTCCATTTTTAGTCACCCCTTCGGTCTGCGAAGGACAGAGCCCCTCTCCCGCGGTCCGTGATATTCTATTCAAGCAAAACGTTCGTCCCAATCTCCATTACTAATTGTGGTCAAAGCATCCTTTGCCCAGAGTCCTTCAATCTTAACACGCATTGCAACACAAGTACCGATTACTTCTCTTGTTTGCGCCTTAAGATCGGCTCCAGTCAAGTGACCGTCACCCGCTTTCTGGCGAGCGACGTCCATTGCTTTTTCAAGGCTCAAATCCTCAGTTGCGGCTTCTAAACTACCGTTACACTTAGCGACGCCTAGAGCTTTTTTGATTAACTCGCTGGTCCAAGGTTTTGGCATGTTTATTCACCTCTGAATCTCACGGACGTGAGCATGTTGCCGACTTACCACCCCTATTTAATCGCGACCGTGCTTAACCTGGTACGATTTTAGGAGCATTTCACCTCGACAAATTTGATTATTCTACTCTTTCAAGTACTCTTACGTGGTCACCACGCATCTTCAAAGTCATTGGAATTGGTTGGTCATACAATTCCATGCTGACCTCTTCTTTGGTATCGGAAACCAGCGTGACCCGAGCCTTTTCTCCCTTGAAAGCGCCAGTGACGATTTCGACAATACATCCGACTTCAATACCACTGGTAACCGCCTTAGGTTCAAGGTAAGGAAGAATATCCTTCAAAGGAGCTTCTCCAGGAAGAACATTCTTTGCGTTCTTCAATGGTGTTTGGTTCAAACCACGACGAGCGCTTGGGTCTCTTCCTCCAGACCTACCAATTAGTTTCTCTACTTGGTGAAGTGCGTTAGATTCAACCATTACGTATCCTCTCATTCCTGTAGGGTGTAATATTGCGAAAATATCATCTGCAATCATTGACAGAGAACCTGAGCCCATCAGCCTTGCTTGCATTTCGTCTGCGACTCTCTTTTCAGAGCCGATTGCTGTCTTTACAATAAACAAATATGCACCGACTGAACCATACATTTGGCGGAAAATTTTGTCGCTATCTTCCATGTCGAGGTCGGAGAATACACAATTGTAGTTCTGGATCTCTCCAGGGTCAACCCATGTGTAGTTGACATATCTGCCGGCAGGTGCTACTTCCTTACTGGTTGAAATTACGAGACATGGTTCGATATCTTGTAGTCTGTTACCCATGTCGATACCGATAGCTGGACCGTTTCTTACGTATTCCAGTTCCTCGACAGGTATTCCTGTACACTCGGATACTCTGTTTACTACATCTTCTTCCGAATCTCCAATCCCAAATATTCCGTCCCACAATGCAGGTGAATCAGAATCAGAGTCTGTCCTCTTCAATAGAAGCAATTCTTCTTCATGGCGTACAAATGCGATAAATGCGTCAGTCATTGATAATCCTCCAAATCAGATGCCGAAGACATCGTGAATAATCCATGGAATGAAATTGTCCATTACGACCAGCATAACGAAACCAATGAATCCCAAAACAAACAACCCTATTCCGCAAATGATTGAGGTTTGCTTAAACTCTTGAGGTGTAGGTTTTCTCGCCATTCGGATGATTCTTGCCCAGCTACCGCGAGAAATCTTACGAAACTGTGCTTCAATAGCATCCTGCTTTTCTTGGACAACGTCCTCAAAAGTACGGGTTTGGTCATTTTCATCCGACATGGTTTCACCTCAAGGCATTCAGCGGACTTATGACCCTCTTTTAATCTAAACGGATGACAATCATCCGCCAAACGAGTGGTTCAAATGGCCCTTGTCTCTCGTTGTATACATGCCGGGCGAAGACCCTTATCAGGTTCTTGGTGTGTCACGCGGAGCAAGTGACGCTGAAATAAAGAAGGCATATCGGAAACTTGCGAGACAATTCCATCCGGACAGAAACGACGGTTCTCCGACTGCTGAAACTAAATTCAAAGAAGTCCAATCAGCATACGATTCTATTGGCACGGCAGAAGCCAGAAGAAAACATGAACAAGAACAGATGTTCGGTGGATTTTCTGGTGGTGGCGGAAACCCTTTCAACGGAATGGGAGGGGGGTTTGGAGGAATGGGCGGAATGGATGAAATTCTTTCCCAGATGTTTGGACGCAGTAGCATGGCCGGCAATCCGCCTCCAAGGAGCGGTCGCCCTCAGACTCAAGAAAAAGGTCAAAACATCACTATTTGGTTAGATTTATCAAAGGAAGAAGCGGAAAACGGAGGACGATTTAACGTAACTTACACTCAACTAATTCCCGGAACTCACGGAAGTATTGACAAGAAGAAAAGAACCCTCAAAATTACAATTAAACCTAATTCAAAACACGGTTCCGAGGTAAAAGTCTCGGGACAAGGACACGGCCACCCCCAGGGTGGCAATGGAGATTTAATTGTCAAAATTAAAGTCGACCCTGGAGAAGGTTGTTATTGGGATGGAGACAGGGTTGTAAAGGAAATTGAAGTTCCCTATTCAACACTTATACTCGGTGGCAAAGTTACAGTTACCTTACCATCAGGCGTAAAGGGAATGATCACTATCCCCCCATTTTCTCAAGTTGGAGATAGGCAAAGAGTCAAAGATATCGACCTTGAATTTACCCTTCCGGATATTGATAAATTGAGTAAAGCTCAAACCGATGCTCTCGAAGATTTACGAAACGTAGAATTGTGAAATCGATTGACTGAATAGATGCGGGGGGCAGGATTCGAACCTGCGAACCAATAAGGAATGGGACCTAAACCCACCGCCGTTGACCAAGCTGGGCGACCCCCGCGCAAAATGGTCGTGACACTTCTCACAAATGAATACAACTGTTAAATTACGAGAAGAATGACGATGAAGTATGTCAGAAATAGGTTCTATTGCTAAAGCGATAGTACCTAAGAAGAAACAAGTACACATAGCGATGGTTATCCTTACTATACTAATGATTCCCGGCGCACTCAAAGCACTGGAACCAATAGACATGGAATCCTATGATATGGAATCTCCGGAGTTAACCGCTGAGAGGAAAATCAGCGATGATTTCTCAACAACAGAAATAATTCTTGGTTTCGTAGTTAGCGTCAGAGAGCCAGAGTTTGTTGGAACTACTCCGGTTCCTGTTCCTACTTTGGATGACGGAACTCCTGACTTTTCATTATTTCCAAGCACAGATGAGATAGTGCCATATTCCGATGAATGGGAAGGCATAACAGATGTTGATGGAGGTATTCTCAATCTGACTATTCTTCGGGAAATCGACCACAAGCACGACCTGATAATGGCTCACCCATTGGGGAATTACACCAAGCCCTTCATCAATGATGTAACTGAATTACAGACGGGCGGAGTGATGAGCCTTGTTGACATATTCAGAGGATTCATGGCTAATGAATCTGTTTTGACAAAACCTAGGATGACGCTTGGTGGCCTCCAGCCTGCTGAAACAAACTGGTATGATTGTGGTTCAATCGAGTGTTTAACTTTCGATGATGAAAATCTTACGCAAGCTCATATCGACCTTGCGGCCAACAGAATGGCTTCAACAAACGGCTCAGACTTCTTGAGATGGCTTTCCCTGGACCGTGGGTTTGTCGCAGCAGAAGAGAATACCGGGATTGTTGGTGGCCCTATAGGTGGTGAATTGCAAGCTGATGGTTCTTGGAAGAATGCAATTCCTGGACCTGGAAGATGGTCCGCTTCATCATCTTGGTTATTGGTCCAACTTGACAAAACAAGCTTAGAAAAGGCGGGCTGGACAATAGCATGGAAGGATGCTCATCCAGAAAAAGAAATCTCGTTCACAGATGATGGATTTGTCATAGGTGGTTACAGATTGAGTAACTCTGAACTAATTATGAATCCACCAAATTACACTGAGGAATATTGCTTATCACTCGAAAGCCCCTGTTCTCTTGAATGGTCTATTATGCACCTCGAAGGGCTCATCAGAAGTCATGACAACAACTCTGTCACACTCATTGTAGGGCAGGCTGTGAATGTCGAAGTAAATAGGGAATTGCAGAATTCAGCGGGCCTTGTTCTTGGTATGGGTATTGTAATCATAGTTCTTCTATACGCCTCATTAAGAAGATGGTCAGATGTTGCAATTGTTTCAATTTGTTTGGGAGGCGCATTACTGTGGATGCAGGGCCTTATCGGTCACGCTGCAACACTTTTCTCCTGGATAGGTTTTGACATAATATCAAGGTCTCAGTTTTCTAATCTGCTACCGATACTCGTACTCGCCTTGGGAATCGATGATTCATTACATGCGCTACACAGATACAAAGAAGAGCGTAAGAATGGAAACACTCCTGATTATTCTGGCAAAATAACAATATCAAGAGTCGGAAGAGCCATCTTCCTAACGAGCATAACAACAATGGCGGCCTTCGCTGCAAATCTGTTTAGCGATGTCGCAGCTTTGAGGTCTTTCGGGATCGAAGCCGCACTTGGGGTATTCTCCGCATTAGTATTAACAGGAATTTGGGCACCATTAATTCGTATTTCATTTGACGAATGGATGGAAAAAAGAGGTAAGGAAACCAAACCCGAAGACAATAAGCGATTGTTAGATGAAGAAAAATTACGGCAAATAGCCATTGCTTCTGGAACTGGAAAGCGACCGATGATAATCGCAGGGATTTGTCTCTTGCTCACAATTCCTGCAGCATGGGGAATGGTAAATCTCGAAGGTGATTTCGCAGTGGAAGATTTCTTAGAAGCAGACTCAGATTTCGCTTACGGGGTTGCGATGGTTACGGAAAGGTTCTCCGACGAAGGTGAGCCCGCGATGTTACTAATCGAGGGTGATGTCGCAGAGCCCGTTGTATTTCACGCAATCAACGAATTTAGAGAAAATGCAAATCAGAAAACGGATGGAGTTGTTGACAAAATGGCTCGAACGCCTGACGGTAATGTAGATATTTTAGCAGTCGATGAATTCGTTGAGGCCGCATCCGCTTCTTTCATGAATAACCCTCAGCCATTTTATGACCGCGGGTTCAACGAATCAAACTGTGGAACATACGGTATGCTAAACGCCCCTGACTTACAGGACAAGGACTGTATCGTCTTCTTCTATGGAGTATTAACCCTCGATGGAATACCCGGAACCGAAGTTCCATCCTCGCTAATCGATTTGTACATCGCTCCTAATGGAGAATTAGATCCAGAAAGAGTTTGGTTAACTGTTGATGGGGAGCCCGTAGAGTATGATAAGATGATCATTCGGTTTGGGCTCACATCTCCTCAGCACTTCCCAACCATGGGTCCAGGAATTGAAGAAATCAAAAGAGACCTTGCTCCGTTCATGAATTTATCAACCGGCACATGGGAGGAGGCCGGGGAGGAAGAAGAAGACAAACCACTGAACTGGGTGATGCTTACGGGAAGGCCTGTTACAAGATTCGTAGCCAGTGATAAAATGCAGTCTGAGATGCAATCTTCTCTTTTATTGGGTTCATTATTTGTCCTCACTACCCTTTCGATAGGATTCAGATCGGTAAAGCAGGCATTTGTTTCATTGACACCTATTCTTTTGGTGGTTGTATGGTTGTATGGCCTGATTTATGCACTGGGTTATTCGCTGAATATAGTAACGGTTACGATTGCTACGATATCCTTAGGAGTGGGAATTGATTATTGTATTCACGTTACTGAACGGTATCGCGAGGAAAAGGAGAAAGGCGCAAATCACGTAAATGCCCTACATGGAGTTGGAGGTGCTTGCGCCTTAGCTCTAATCGGTTCTGCAGTCTCGGATATTGCTGGATTTTCAATCATCGCAACCTCATCAATGGGATTATTCAATACGTTCGGGTTATTTTCTGCGATGATGATTTTGCTTTCATTAATCGCTTCAATGGTTCTAACCACGGCGGCACTTGGCATAGTTAACCAGTTAGAGGAAAGAAACCGAGTGGAAGAACCAGTAATCAGCGAATCACTCTGATTCATCAAGTCGTTTTCTGTGCTTAATTCCACTTACGACATGCCTTTCTTCGACTTCAGCGAGTTTTGCTTTTAATCTCCAACTGAGAAACCAAATTGCAGAGACGACGCCAATAATGTTTAGTGCCCATACCCAAATCGGAATCGACATGTTAATTCCTCAGATTGGTGGTAAGATGTCGATGTCAACATCACCGGTAGGGATTCCAATACACCCTAATCTCGCACCTTCTTCGACGATTTCTTCATCAAGCCCTGGTGTCAATGGTTCAGGTAAACTTACATTTCCAGAGAGTAAAGTTACCATGCATGAACCGCAGTTACCGCTTGTGCAATTAGTTGGAATGTCAACGTTAGCCGCGTAGGCATGTTCTACTAATGACTTACCCGGGATTTCTGTTACCTGTCCTAACAATTTGGAGCCACGAAGAAATCGAATTAGCCCCATGAAGGCACCTCAACGATCTTCCCATCTTGACCAGCGACCAGTTTGCTTGTTGAAGTAAAGACCAGCCTTTTTCATCCACTTGTTGAATTTAGTAGCACCAGCTCCTGTTCTTAGGATGAAATCTTCTCTATCCTCTTGAGCCTGGATATATCCCTTGACTGCGATGGTTTGGTCAATCCAGTCATTAATGCTCATCAGACCGCTTGTTAGCGAAGATTGTTCAGCAGCCTGAGCAATAGTGTCTGCATCTGCTCCAGTCTTCTCCAACTCATCCTTGACAAGTTGATTAATTGTGGCAAAGACTTGCGATGCTGGCTTTGGTGGAACTGGATTCCTTGGTCTCGCATCAGGGTCGATTGTAATTCTGCCACCGTTTTCTAAAAGTCCATCAACGACGGAAGCTAATCCTGATTCGAATGGTGTTTCACATTCCCAACAGATTAACGACCAGTTGTCCACATCGTCTGGATTCCTACTCGACCTTGGGTCGAGTTCTTCATCACATTCTGGACAGGCGTGTAAAATCAATTTTGGAACAATCTTCCTTCTGAAATCTACAATATCTTGGGGTGTACCTTCCAAATCTAACATTTCATGATCTCTAGCCGCTTCTAGTCCTCTTGTTTCCAACTGGTCTCGAATCTTTACCTTCTGGTCATCTTTGCCTTCATCATGAAGATTATTTTCCAATTTTACAATCAGCTCGATTGTTTTGCCGAGTCTGTTCATAACGAGTTTTTTGCTTCTAAAAGATTCCACTTTTGCAACCTTTAGACGCTCTTTTTGCTCAGCTAATTCTGTGAGTACGTCTTTTTGTTGTCTCTTGAATTTTAATTCTTCAATCTTGCTTTCTACCTTTCTTTCTGGAGCAAGAACCTTCGAAAGGAATCTTTCTTTACCGTGCGATTGGGGACCAGCAGTGATTATTTCAATAACACCGTCCGCAATATCAGGTTTCAAGCCGTAATTCTCAACCAATTGAGACTTGTCGATTTTCTTCAAGTCTCCAATTTTAATTCCAGCGTCAGCTAACTGCATCGCTGTGGTTTCGTCAATTCCACGGCGTAATAATGCCAAATATGTGTCCTTTTTTGCCATATGCACCCCTCCGACGGAACAGGCCGAGCGAGCGGTTGAATGTCAACCCATCGCTTTCCTTGACTCCTCCAAAAGTCTTGATAATTCTAGCCAATCCTCAATAACTAATTCCTCTGGACGCTGATAAATCTTTGGAAAATCGATTGACTGAATTGCTTTTTTGTAATTTCCAGCGTGCCAACCCTTAACCCTAGAGATGCGTTTAGGTGGTTTTGATAAAGTATTTTTCAACTTTTTTCGCCTTTCACCAAATGCTTGCCGGATAAGCATCTTTGTCAATTTCGAATTTTCAGGAGGCTCAATTCTTTTCAACACAACTAACCTAGAATTTACCTGAGGAGAGGGTGTAAAACAATTTGGAGCGACGCGAATATCCATTTTTGCATCCCAATCTAATTTAGTACACATTCCAAGACTCCCCCTATCGCTTGATAATTCTACAACCAACCTCTGAGCAAACTCCTCTTGAACTAAAATTACAGCATGTTGGATCGATTTGTTATTTGTTATTCGTTCTATTATCGGCGATGAAATCTGATATGGTAAATTGGAAATAAATCTGTCTACTTCACCCCATTTCTCTTGCAAAGCATCGCCTTCGATTAGATTGAGATTTGGAAATGTATCTCGTAAATACTCGCAAACACCTGAATCAATTTCAATGCAGGTGAGATTTTCTGTATTTACAAGAAGCCTATCTGTCAAAACACCCGGGCCAGGGCCTATTTCCAACAATGACTCACCTTTCTGAATTTCAGAAAGTTCGATGATTCTGTCTAAAACATCGTCATTGTTGAGGAAATGTTGTCCAAGAGACTTGTCGTTGAACTGACGCGCCCTGAGATTTTCAATTAATTCTCGCGTTCGAGAGACAATTGTATCATTCCTCCTTTCTGAGAAGTAATTCGATTAGTCTGGGTTGAAGATTCCTATCTTCAATTTCCGAAACAAATCGCCTTGCCAGTAATTCGGCTGAATTTATTCCACAATCTTCGTCTAATTGGGAAAATGATTCCCATCCAGCTCTTCCTCGCTTTCCAACCATTTCCATAGCCTTCTTGTTACCTATTCCAGGTAATAACTCGAAAGCGTGCATTTTCAGGGAAAGGTTCCCTGCACGGTTGAAGAATTGTTCGATGAATACGCTTGGAGAATCCTCAATGATTTGTTGAATTACAATGGGCATTTCCTGACTTGCCGCGTTTGACAAATCTCTGATTCTCGCAAATCCCAAGATATCTTGAACTACGTCCTTTTTAGTCTGGTCTGAACCCATGTAAATTCTGGTACCAACCATTTGAATTCCAGCATTGGATTTGGCGCTTAATCTGATAACGTGTAGTGAAGGTTCAGTCACTACAACCATGGCCTCATTAGCAGCTGGATGGTCGATGACTCGACACCATTCTACAGAAAGAAGTGGGTCACTTCTCGGAGCGCGTGGGTTACCCCTGCGATTACCTGAGCGACGATCGTTGTACATTGAGACCACCGTGTGTCAAAATCATTCTACGCCAAGATGTTGACGTACTATTACCAAAACAGATTCTACCTCATCGTTATCGATTGAGATTCTTCTGCTTGCGACAACTGCACGCACATCATCCGGATGGAGTGGCATTAACTCTGCTAATTTAGCAGCTAGTTCTGGATACTTATGGAAGGTTTCAATTTCCATAATTGCATTGAACATGTCATTGAAAACATTCGGGTCAGTGCTGTACCCGCTTCTGTTTTCACTTGCGGCCCATTCAGCGTGTTGCAGTGCTGCTTTTTGTTCGTATGTTAGAAACCCTCTGCGCTCTCTAGCGTCATTGAGCATGTTTCTAACTGTAGCATAATCTAGGAATCTTTCCTCTTCGGACATGATAATCACTCCAATGGTCTTAGGTGTTCAGGTCTTGCGACAACAGTCTTCTGCATGTTGCCATCCTTAACTGCAACTACCCATGCTCTACCTTGACGGGCCTGAATGAAACCAGTCTTTCCGTGGAATCTGCTATGAGGCATTCCTTGTTG
>JAYPOA010000023.1:14096-22118 GCA_038130705.1 Methanobacteriota archaeon
GTCCAAAACGATTGCAACGCGGTCGCCTTCATCGTAATCATGCATGACGCGACTGATGTTCAGGCGACCTCTTTGGTGGCGCCCTCTACTCAATATAGAACGTGTTCCTTGGCGTTGACCCTTGGATTTCTTCATGGTTATCGCACTCCACTCTTACTGTCATTGACCTTCCGAGCAACTTGGCGACCTACCCGCCCCATATAAGCACCGCGATGTCTCAATCGGCATGAATATCGGCAACATCAAGCCATTCGACAGTACATTTTGCCTTGATTAGTGATGCAATCGATGGCTGAGTTCTACCTCCATCGCCGTGCACTGTTTCCTTGACATATGTACCTGATTCACACCTGAGACTAAATTCTCCAATCATTAGATTCTCGTCGACTACTTCAATCGACGGATTGTTTGTTTCCAAGACTTTCCTTTTCCTAATCTTATCAGCTCGTCTGTGTGCGACTCTTTCTGGTGTCCTTTGTGCAAGGGTGCAACCTTGCAATTTTTGCATAATATCCATGACGAAATCCTTGTCGGGCATTGGTAGAGTTGGCTCCTTTGCAGAAGATAGTCTTTCGATAAGTACTTCTTTCGTTCCAGATTTAGTCAAACCTTTTTCCTCACACAGGGCAACCAATTCTGTTTTTTTCATGGATGAATAATCGATTTCTTGGGCCAGATCCTGGTCCCTATTTCCGTTATTTGAATAGTATTTTTTACGACGGGAATTTCTGTGTCTATTGTCTTTTGGAACCTCCAAAATTTGTGTCAATTCATCCAACTCATTTTGCGTTAGCGGCTCGATTTTATACTTGATCGTGTATGATTTTTCTGCAGGCGTGTCCTTTACTCTAACAACTTCACTACGGTTGGAAAGTCGCATCGAATTGACCTCTATTCTTCCTGCGGCATTTTCGTTAATAATATCCATCATTTCTGTACAGTCGACATTCCTTACTTTGGGATTTTTGAATTCAATTACAAACGGCCTTCCTCGACCTAAGCACCTTACATCAATATCCTCGCGACCCATTCCGTGAAACGAGTGTTCCTCGCTTCCAAATTTTTCCAAAAGTGGGTCGCCAATCAACCCCTGAACTGAACTTGTGTATTGCATTCCTGTGTTTTCACATTTTTGACAGCCTCTGCCTTTACAGGCTTTACATGGCCATTTTGTTTGAGGGATTCCTCTCTCAAGTTTTAGATATCTCCCGTAGAAATATTGGGACCTTATATCAAGTTCTACTGTTAGGGTTAATACGTCGATTATTGCTAATATTTCGGGCTTATCAATGACTAACTTCACGTCAAATCCGCTTTGCTTCAAGTGTTTTGCCACCTCTTCTATCAAAGCAGATTTTAATGGGGTTGAATTGGCGGCGCCATACCTCTTTCTCATGTGATCTTCAACCTCGGTTTGGTCCTTTGGAATCCTTGATCCAAGTTGCAATCTTGAGCACTCTTTATCGCCAACCGACTCGATAATTAATTCAGAAATTAAAGGTATTTCTTCGAATAGATTTTCACAAAACGGACATAGTGGCTCCTCTTCTCTGATATTGTTGAGTGTTGAATCTGCTGTTGTTACATCGTTTCTGATTTCAATGCCAGATTCTAAAATTGTCTGACTGAAGCGCTTTTTCCCACCTATTCTTCCTAAACAGTGATCACAAGCTCCTAATTTTACTAGATGTTTCAATCCTGCAGGAGATGGTGCTGAAGGTATTTCTTCCTCATTTATTTGTAATTGATATTCATTATCCCAATCTGGTTCAGGCATGAGCTTCGATTGGTCTATTTCTTCATCCCAAAGTGAATAATCTGTTGAGCCAAAGCCAACATTGGCGTAAGAAGTCCAATCTTCTTCCTCATTTTGAGTGTCCTTAGATTCTTCTTCAGTCATTAAATCACCATCCCAAGCAGGGGCCAACCCCTTACTGGAACATCCTGGCGGAAGCTCACGCATTCAAAACTTCTTCCATTGTGAATACGAGTATTCAATAACCATGGACTCCGGATAATTTTCATGGCAGGTGAACCAATACAGGTTGGACAGTATGTCTCGCTTGCTCGAAAGGCGTTAGTGAACGAGCCTTACCTTGCTAATGCTGCAATCATAGGAGAGTTAACCCAATTAACTCTTGCTCGGTCCGGCCATTCATACTTTACACTTACAGACGAACAAGGTTCAATTGATTGTGTATTATTCGGAGGTAACACTTCATTCGAATCTCAGAACATCAAAGTAGGAATGAAAGTAGTTGCCTTGGGAGGCATCGATGTTTATGTTAAAACTGGAAGGATGCAGTTCAAGGCTGCGAGAGTCCAACCTGTGCAAAACATAGGCGAGATGGAGAAAGCACGAAGAGAGTTAATCGAAAAATGGCGTAAAGACGGAACGATGGATAGACCTCGATTGCCGGTTCCGAAGATTCCAAAAAGGCTACACATCATTACCGGTGGTGGAAGCGCTGCACTTTCAGACATGCAGAGGTTAATCGATGACAGATGGGCCAATTTTTCATACACTATTATTCCAGTTTTAGTACAGGGGATTGGAGCAGCGGAGGAGATTGTGCAAGCAATAAATTACGCAGGAAACCATGCCGATTTGATAATTGTTGGTAGAGGCGGAGGTTCACCAGAAGATTTGTGGTCGTTCAACTTAGAAATTGTTTGTCAAGCAATAATCGACTGCTCTGTGCCAGTTGTCAGCGCTGTTGGACACGAATCTGACCTTCTCGTAAGCGATCTAATCGCTGATATTAGAGCTTCAACACCGTCTAATGCTGTTGAAAGAGTGATTCCAATCAAGGATGAATTGTTGGATGAAATCTCTCAAACGGGGGATAGGCTTGATTTTGCAATTGACAACTTTTTCATAAAGAAAAATGAGGCTATCAAATCAATGATTTTGAGACTCAGTACCGCCCCTATGAAAGGAATTACCAATGCCAAACTTAGAATTTCTAGAGTAAACTCAAGGATGAATAATGCGATTGATAGGCAAATATTGTTTAAGAAAAACCGATTAATCACAATCGATTCAATTCTGACATCTACTAATCCAGAAAGAGTTCTCGACAGAGGATATTCAATGGCCCTAAACGAGAAGGGTAGACCCGTTACAACCGTCGCTGGATTGAAGGAAGGTGACTCCCTGACGGTGGTACTCAGAGACGGGAAAATAACCACTGAGGTGAAAAAATGACGTACGCTGAAGCAATGAAAAGATTGGAAGAAATTGTCGCCGCATTAGAGGCAGGCGGAACAGATTTGGATGAGACACTAAAGCTATTCGAAGAAGGCTCGAATTTACTAAAAGAATGTCAAAAAGAGTTGGCCTCCGCCGAAGGTAAAATCGAAACTTTGCGCTTGGAGGACATTGAGTGAACAGAAAAATTGCAAACCTGCAACGTAAAATTGCAAGGCTTGCTGCAGAATGGCGGGACCCGCACGACCAAAAACCATGGTCGGAAAAAGACATTGTAAAACAGATTGATATCAGCGATGACGGCGAAGTTAGCGTTACCCTAAAACCAGCAAGGCCCCACTGTCCTTGTTGCTTACTTGACTTTGATAATTTTAGAACTAAATTGCTCGAAACTAAAGGAGTTAGTTTCGCAACCCTGAACGTAGTAGAAGTACCAGCTAGTGACCGCTGGACTAGAACGCTTAACCGGTGAAGTGGCCAATATGACCTTACGAGATGCGGAATGGGTCAGTCGTTTCCTTAATCAAACACCAGGCGACCATATTCAAGGAGGTCAACCCCGTCAAGTTCCTAATGCGTGTTGGTCAAAAGTAAATCCAACAAAGGTTCCCAAACCGAATCTAAAACTTTGGTCAAAAGAAATCGCTTCAGAATTGGGAATAAGCGAAGGTGATGCATCTATACTCGGTGGCAACGAAGTAATCGAAGGTATGGAGCCTTACGCACAGAGGTATGGTGGACATCAGTTTGGAAATTGGGCTAATCAACTTGGTGATGGGAGGGCGATAACTTTGGGAGAACTCCAAACAAAAAACGGAATTTTTGATGTCCAACTCAAGGGGTCTGGAGTTACTCCTTATTCCCGATTCGCAGATGGTAAAGCTGTTCTTCGCTCTTCTATACGTGAGTTTCTTTGTAGCGAAGCAATGCATCACCTTGGGATTCCTACAACTCGCGCACTATCTTTGGTTACAACTGGTGAGGAAGTCATTAGAGACATCATGTATAGCGGGAATCCTGCTCCAGAACCGGGTGCAATTGTCTGTCGCATTGCGCCGTCATTCATACGCTTTGGATCGTTTCAAATTCATGCATTAAATGGCGATAAGGAAACTCTTCTCTCTCTGGTCGAGTATACCATTAAACATCACTTTCCTTCTCATTCAACCGAAAATGATGAATCTTTAATCGAATGGCTGAAAGAAATTTGCGAAGAAACGGCAATAATGATTGCACACTGGATGCGCGTTGGGTTTGTTCACGGAGTGATGAATACAGATAACATGTCGATTCATAGTCAGACCATTGACTATGGCCCATATGGCTGGATTGAAGATTTCAATCCAGACTGGACACCTAATACTACAGACGCTCAAAGAAGGAGATACAGATATGGAAACCAAGCAAAAATTGGAGCCTGGAATATCGCTCGTCTTTTGGAGGCTATTAGTCCACTAATCGAAGAGCCTGAACGTCTGTATGAATGTCTCGAAATATACTACAAATCATTCGAACTACAGAATAATTCGATGTGGGCAAGTAAACTTGGACTCGATGTTTTTAGAGAAGAAGATTCTGAATTAATAGAAGAATTGAAATCAAATCTTCAACTTGTTCAATTACAGAGCCAAATATCGAACATCTATCTCCCGCTTTTTATGACCAAAATTCTATTCCTAAATCTGAGTGGGGAATCTGGCTCCAAAAATGGTGGAGCCGAATTAAAGGGAGACCGAACAGGGAGGTAATGATTGAGAATAATCCAAAATATGTGCTACGGAATTGGATGGCTCAGTTAGCGATTGATGCCGCCGAAAATGATGACTATTCCGTCGCTGAGGAATTGTATGAGTTATTGAAAATGCCTTATTCAGAACAAGAAGATTTTGAGGATAAGTGGTTCAAGAAAAGGCCTGAATGGGCAAGGAATAGAGTCGGTTGTTCAATGCTTTCATGTTCAAGTTGAGAAACACCTTATTGCACTTGGTCTAATTGTTTCGTTTTTCCTTCAATTTCTTTTCGATGTACTCCAAGTCAGAACCAACCCAAAACAGGTTTGATTTCTTATCATCGCTCCATCTCCAGTGCTCGCGAATGGGCAGGGAGAGTTCGTTGGCAAGCTTTTCTGCGAACTCACGTTGCTCGGCTTTAGTTTTGAATTCAAATCGTATTTTTATGTCTTTAACCCAGCATTCAATGCCTTCATTCCCCGGGCCTAACCCATCGAAAAAGGTTCTATCATTACCATTCAGCCGGTATCCGGGTTTGATTATTTGTTGAGCAATATCAGCAAAAGGATCTGGTTGCTCTCTAATTAGAAGTATCAGGTGAAGGCAAACGTTTGGCCCAGAATGATACTTCACAGTATTAGTGGGATATAAGTCAACAATTCGTATACAGGAGTGCTCGGGAATATCATTTCGCTTCAATTTTTTACTGTAAATGCCATCTAGAAGATAGAGATGACCCTGCGTGAGGCGATATCCTTTGAAACTGAGGGCAAATTGGGCCAACCTGATATGCTTGGCTACTAACAAACTAATTGCCAATAACGAAAACCCAAATATCAATGTGAAATCGAGCGGATTTGAATCAAGTCCTACCCATAATGTAGCAATTGAAACCATAACAATAATCGCAGTAGTATTGGATAAGTTGCTTTTAGCTACTTCGTCACGTCTTAAATTTCTGGCTTCAATAGCCTTCTTCTCATCTTCATGTTCACGAATCAAAACATATTTGTCGCGCAAAATATTCAGCCTTTCCTCAATGGCTTCAACGCTTAATTCCTCTGGCTTTTTTTCGAGATTAGCCAACAAATCGGTATTTTGTTTTATGTAACGTCGCCCAGACCAATAAGCCACAGGAAATATGAATGGTGAGGTTGCAATAAATGATGAGAAATCTAAACTAATTATGCTTAGCATAAACTGGTTCACTAACTCAGTAGAGGAAGCAAGAAAAATGATAAGAGTAAATGAAAATATTCGCCGAAAGGGGTGTATGGCAGGGTTAGCGATTCCATTTACGTTATCATTTTCATCGAATGTAACATTGGAGTTACGGTAAGCATCGGATGTTTTTGGAACGACAGGCCCATGGGTTACCTCTCCCGTCTCTTTTGTGTATTTTACATGCCCAAAGAAATCTTCTGGGCGGTGCTTCCAACGAATTTTATCCATCCACTTATATCTGATAATTTCTTTGTGGTAGCGATGATTCGGGTCGTTCAATGCCTCCCAGTAGAGATTGGTAATTTCTTCGCGCGCTTTTCTACCCTTGATTTCATTTTTCAGTCGAAGATATTCTCGTATCTCTTTTGGTTCCAACAGAGAAAGGCGCCCTCTCTTCGAAAGACCAGAAAACACAAACCAGGGCGCAATAAATAATTGTATAAACAAGCCACCGAGGAATAATGGCCAAGCTAAATCATAACCCACTATCTCATTCATTCTAACAAACAAACTTCGAGGTGTTCCATCTTCAGATTCAAGAGGAATGTTCCACATTAGCCAACCGACGAGGAAGAAAAGGAAACCAGAAACAATGAGGAGGATTCTGTAAAGAATTTTGAACCTTTTCCGAGCAATAATCCCATCTTTCAACCTCGATTCGAAGTCGTCATCTTCCCAGAACTTGTCCACAAAAACATGGCTTGGATTGTAAGATTAAACACTTTTCCAATTTGGCATTAATTTATTTTCTAAATCTCGGATAAATAGAGCAAATCAGATTAGCATATCACTTATTATCAGAGGAACGAGTAGACAACCACCAATAAGCTGGAAGGGATATCGACATCACGCTACAGACCCAACAAATTACCGTTCCAATAACTATTCCCAATTCTGGTAGGGCCCAAGGAGCAATCAGAGAATAAACCGCTACTGACGCTCCTCCAAGCATCATTGGACCAGCCGCTCCGGATGGAACCTCCGGGCCTTGAGAAATCCAGAGTGCGGCCATAGTTGTCAGGAATATCGCTGGGAAAACTGAGGCAAGACCCGCTATCAATGGTTGGCCTATGCTGGACAATTGAACTGCTAAACCGATTGCTAAAGCGGCCATTAATCCTCTAATAATGAGGACATTTTTGCTAACCTTGTTCTTACCCTTAGGGGCTGACCTCGGTTTGTATGTCATCCATATCCCCAGAACTAAGAGAAGAATTAGTCCAATAAGGCTAACAATAATTTCAGATGTTTGGATAATTAGAGATTCGATGAAGATTGTAAATATAACTGCTCCAATTAGCCAAAAAGTAAGGGATACTAATATCATTTCAATTACTGAAACATTTTGTTTTTTGGAAGGATAAAAAATCCAGGCACCGATGAAAAGAGCGTTTAGTAACATACCAAAGGATATCAATGACATACTTGTAGCAAGGTCATCAGATCCCGCTTCAAGATAAATCCCAATCGTTGCTGGTATTATCGTTGTAGGAATTGTCCCCAATACCCCTCCAATAATACCTCCCCATTTTTCGATAGCAACGGTGACTAATACCGCTACCAAACCTGCAAAAAAGGCTGATAGCAATATAGTCTGCATGTTTGGTCGAGTAAAGATGTGCGTATTGTTATTTTGAATGCTAAAGGTATTCTTTTACTCTTGCCTTTATGGAATTAAAATCGTAACTTGACCAAGAATCGATTAATTCTCCATACCTGTAGAGTGCGCAAAATGGAAGCAAATCTATTGACGAAATCCAAGGATTCTGCATTTTTATTTTCGATGAGCCCTTAGTATCAAGACTTAACTTGGCAATGCTAAAAGGTAAATCATCATCGTCTGAAATCATGTCATTT
>JAYPOA010000023.1:22218-23739 GCA_038130705.1 Methanobacteriota archaeon
ATGCATGGGGCAGTGAGCACGAGCGGTGGCGGACAGAAAAATATGGACTGGTGGCCAAAAAATCTGAACTTGGCAATCCTGCATCAGCACGATATGAAATCTAATCCTATGGATTCCAATTTCGTTTACAAGGATGCTTTTAATTCAATGAACTATGCTGAATTGAAAAAGGATTTACACGCATTGATGACTGACAGTCAAGATTGGTGGCCTGCGGATTACGGCCACTATGGTCCATTCTTCATTAGAATGACATGGCACGCGGCAGGAACTTACAGAATAGGAGACGGTCGTGGTGGAGCAGGAACTGGAGCGCAGAGATTCGCACCGCTAAACAGCTGGCCTGACAACGGCAATCTCGACAAGGCAAGAAGACTCTTGTGGCCAATCAAGCAGAAGTATGGAAACAAAATAAGTTGGGCTGATTTACTAGTACTAACCGGAATTGTAGCTATCGAGTCAATGGGTGGACCTGTATTCGGATTCGGTGGAGGAAGACCAGATATTTGGCACCCAGAGGAAGACATCTACTGGGGTGCTGAAGATGAATGGCTCGGAGACAACCGATACGGCGACACTCGCCAAGACTTGGAAAACCCACTCGCAGCAGTTCAAATGGGATTGATTTACGTCAACCCAGAAGGGCCAAATTCAAACCCTGACCCACTACTTTCTGCACAGGACATAAGAGAAACCTTCGCAAGAATGGCAATGAATGATGAAGAGACTGTTGCTCTAACCGCAGGTGGACACACATTCGGTAAGGCACACGGTGCAGGCGATGCTGGTCTTGTCGGTGCTGAGCCAGAGGGAGCAGACATCGAACACCAAGGATTTGGATGGATTAGTACACACAGATCTGGAAAGGGAAGAGATGCAATCACAAGCGGTATCGAAGGCGCATGGACTGCAAACCCAACCCAGTGGGACAACGGGTACTTCGACCTGTTATTCAAGTACGAAGATAACTGGATTCTGACAAAAAGCCCTGCAGGCGCTCATCAATGGACTCCTGAAAATCCAGACGAAGAGGACATGGCACCTGATGCAGAAGATGCAGAAATGAAGGTACCAACTATGATGACCACTGCTGACATGGCAATGATTCGCGACCCTGCATACAGAGCAATATCAAAGAGATTCCACGAGAATCCGGATGAATTTGGTGATGCATTCGCAAGAGCTTGGTTCAAACTACTTCACAGAGACATGGGTCCAAAGGCAAGATATCTAGGGCCGGATGTACCTGATGAAGACTTAATCTGGCAGGACCCTGTTCCAACAGGTAGCACAACATACGATGTTGCGGCTCTTAAGGAAGCAATCAAGGGAAGTGGCCTGACTGTCTCAGAAATGGTAGAAACCGCATGGGCAAGCGCTTCTACATTCCGCGGATCTGACAACAGAGGCGGTGCTAACGGAGCAAGAATTAGACTTTCACCGCAAAAGGATTGGGAAGCAAACAAGCCGGACCAACTCTCAAGAGTTCTTTCTGTGCTTACCCCTCTTGCTGAAGCACAC
>JAYPOA010000024.1:0-23641 GCA_038130705.1 Methanobacteriota archaeon
CAGAGATGCCACCAGCTCCACCAGAGATGCCACCGGCTCCACCAGAGATGCCACCGGCTCCACCAGAGATGCCACCAGCTCCACCAGAGATGCCACCAGCTCCACCAGAGATGCCACCAGCTCCTCCTGAACTCATGCCTGACGAAAATGAGCCAGAAGAAGCACCTGCTGAGGTTGTATCCGATCCTCTCGCTGCGCTTACTCCAGCGGTCGCAGACCCGTTGGCTTCTCTTGCACCACCTGTAGCTGACCCATTGGCTTCCCTAACGCCGCCACCAGCAGATCCTCTTGCTTCTTTGACACCTCCTGCTGTTGAGGTTGAGGAATCAGATGTTCCATCAGTAGACCCACTCTCACCAGTGGCTTCTGTTGGTGATGACTTTGTTTCTGCTGGTGCTAAAATTAGAAGATCATCTGAGATTGATGATGTTCCAGGTGATAAGTTAGAAGGTACAATTCATGAGAATGAAACCTCAGTCCTAACTTCAGATGGAGAAATAGTAAAACAAACAGTGAATGGTGTACTCAAAGTTAGAAATCCTTCAGAATCCGATAGAATTTATGACATAGATGTTATGTTGAATAATACTACCAATACCGACCTTGCTGGTGACCATGTACAAGTGGATGAACTTGAATCAAGAAAGGAATTTTCTACTAAATACAAAGTAAAGAACAGCAGAATGTTGGTATTGAGAGAAAGATTGGATACCAACCCAGACCGTGACCAAGAAAGGTCTCTGTCTGTCTCCAAAGGTAGCGAAGACGGTACAATTAGCATGGAGTTAGAGGTAGAGAATGTCTCAAATGTCAATCTATCAGATGTTGTCGTTACAAGAGATATTCCATCACAATTAACAATTGTGCCAACAGGTGGAGCGACTGTAGATGATAGTGAGCTTTCTTGGGAAATAGGTGCTATGTCTCCTGGTGAGACCAAAACCATCTCTTTGACTGGTTCAGTCTTGATAGAAGGAATAAAACCAGTCAATGCAGGTGTTGCAAAGGCATCTTACAAAGCTGATGCGGCACTTTCCTCACTTTCATTCAGAGAATTGGACGCATTTTGTAGAGGCTTTGCATACATCAATTCTGTAGAGTCTGAAAGACCTGATAACTGGGAGTGTAAGACAATCTTCGAGAATCGCTCTTCATTTACAGTTGACTTGGTAAAACTACAAGTCAGAATGAAAGGTAGTGAAGATTTGCTATTCGATATAGTCGACGTATCAGATGATGTTTTACCAGACTCAAGATGGGAATCAGAAACAGTAACCGTCGAAAGTACAGGTAAGCCTGACTTCACTTGGGACCTTGGATACACAGTTCTTCCAAAGGCTTCTCACACAACTGAAGGATCTTTAGAACTCCAACCTTCGACATTTGAAGTTCTCGACTCCACAATAACCAAGAAATATTCAAAGTCAGTGTTACCTTCATACAGAAGACAAGAAATGACTGCAACTTTGACAATCAAGAATGAAGGTTCAGCAACAATCAATCTGATGCGCTTGACAGATGACATTCCAGGTCTATTTGAGGCACCTGCGGTTGAAGATATTTCGATAAAAGTAGACGGAACAGACTTAGTTTCAGACCAATTCAAAGCAGAAGTTTCAGAAGGCATTTCTATAGAAAAAGAAATGAAGAGCCCTGATGGCAATGGTAATACTTTGACTATGACAATTGGTACAAGAGGTCCTATCGGGTTGTCACCAGGTAAGAAATTGACAATTTCTTATCCACTTGTGGCTCCTGACCCAACACCTGGAAATGAAATGGTAGCTGGGCCAGCAAGATGTGAATTCAGTGCTGAAAGATTTGGTCCAGTTTGTACCAGAGATGTTGAGGAAGTTCCTGTACTAAAGGTAAAGCACAACAGAAGAAACTTCTCAGCAGGTAAGTCAGTAATGCCAATGGGTGGTAAGGGTAGATATGAAGTTCTAATATTATTCGAAAACAATGGTGATAACGCTCTACAGGACGTTTGTATCAACGACCTTCTGCCTTCAAATTTCGATTTGAAAGATTGGAGTGTAAGAGGTGCAGGAAGGGACAAGAGAAACGATGTTTCACTTGAAACAACATCTGGAGATAATGGTAACCTAAACGTTTGGACAATACCAGTCGTAGAAAAGGGCGAGAGATTGGAAGTGTCATTCGAAATTAAGGGAGATGGTGAAGTCGATGCAGAAATATTGAACCAATTCCATGGAGTTACATTTGGCGATGAAATCGAAGATGAAATCGACAAGGACGAGGAAGTCAATTCCCAAGATGAAGTAACAACAGAAGAATCTCAAGATTCTGAACAACCAGGTGAGGGATACAAGTGGAGAGAAGATGTATTACTTAGAGTCATGGAGGCTCATGGAATTGATGCATCATTGAGAGATGATTTCGTAAGACATGCTGTGAAATTCGATGATGATGACAATATGTATCTCAAGAAATCGGAGATCGAAGCGGCAGCCGCTGCTTGGGAATCTGCAGAAACTTCTGAAGAAGAAATCACAGAAGAAACTCCAGAAGAAACCCCAGAAGAGGTTCCACAAGAGGAAGATTCAGCAGTAGAGGAAGATGAAGTGCAAGAGGAGGAAGTTGCCGAGGCTTCTGAAGATACTGCGGAATCTAAGAATTGTCCAATATGTGGGGCAAGTAACTCAATGGATGCCACCACTTGTGAATGTGGTTTCTCGTTCTGATACTACAATGGAAATTCCCATTTTGGCCACTGATGATTCGCCGAATCATCAGAAACAAGTATGATTACCACCCTCGGGAATGTTCGTAGCATATTTTCAAGGTCGGGGACTGATGGAGGAATAACGCCAACCCTCAGATCAACAGCTAACCAAGCATTAGGATATTGCTTAAGCCATGCATCAATTTCTGCCATTATTCCTTCCGGTGGTGTCCCTGGGCGAACGCTAGCAACATATCCCCATCCGTCTGGTAGAGCTCTATCGGAATCGGAAAACAAGAACATCCTGGGATTGTTTGGTAGTTTCTCGAGGTAACTTAGAGCATTTGATTCAGTAACTACACACGGTGAACCTCTCATAGGCATTGGCTGTGAATGTTCCCAAGTCATAATTTCACCGTGACATCCGAATATGTTAATTGGTTTGAGTTCTTCTATTATTTGGACATATTAGCAATAATGTTCAAACAGTAGTTTCTGTCACAAAGAATCATGAGCAGTCAGCAAGTTCCACCTCCTGCTCCACCTGGAGGCTCAATGCTGTTCATGCTACTGTTCATGGTATTGATGACATTCTTGTTGTTATCTGGAGATATTCGCAATACTCTTGGAGAAAAAGCCGACCCGTTCCTTACTGGTTGGCTTCCTGAGGAAGATTTTTTCATAATTACAATATTCATTCTTGGCTCAATCTCGATGGTTGTTAACACTGTGTTGAGAAATTTCTTCATGGATCCGATATCGCAAGCTCACATAGCGCACAGGCAGGGACAAGTTCGTAGAATGATGAATGAAGCAAGGATGGGAAGAGATCCAATCCTCATGGAAAAAGCCCAAACTCTTCAACAACACATGATGCCTGAACAAATGAGTGTACAGATGGGGGCTATGAAGCCAATGATGTTTACTATGTTCTTCATTATTGCTATTTTTGCGTGGATTGGGACTGCTGTAGAAAATTTCAGAGTATCATATGTTTCCTTACCGTGGGCCCCAGAATGGGATTTAATCGAAGGGAAATTCTTGTTTTTCCCAGCATGGATAGCCGCCTATATTTGCATGTCAGCACCACTTGGTAGAGTTGTCGACAGGCATATCAAATTGGTTAGATACAAAACTCACCCGATTGTTGACGCAGGTGAGAAACTAAAGGAACCACTACTTTACTTAGTTAGCACCCCTAAATCATCCGGTAAGCAAGCTAATAATCGCCGTAAAAGGTCTGAACAACGGAGATCTGGCCCTCGAAAAACTGAAAATAAAGCAGTTGAATCAAAGTCTGTTGAAAAGGTGAAAGGCGAATGCCCCGAATGTGGTAGCACATTGATTGAAAGGGATGGCCCAACAGTCAATTTGTGTAAGGTTTGCCGTCACGAATGGCGGTGAAAATTTGGTAAAAATCACAATTTCTGGTCATCCAGGTAGTGGCACTAGCACTTTGGTAGAAGGGATTTGCAACCATTTCAAATGGAATTCATTAAATGGCGGACAAATTTTCCGGGATGAAGCAAAAAGGAGAGGTCTATCTCTCTCAGAATTTGGTGATTTATGTGCCTCTGATTTCACGGTAGACAAATCATTAGATGAAATCTTACGGGAAAATATGCTAGAAACAAATGGGCCAGAGGTAATGGAAAGTAGGCTAAGTGGTTGGTGGGCTTACAAATTGGAAATTGATTGCGTTAGGCTATGGATTGACGTGAACGATGAGGTAAGAGCTCAGCGTGTTGTTGACCGAGAGGGAATAACCATTGAAGAAGCCATTTTTGAAAATAACAAACGAAGTCAAAAAGACCGTGCGAGATATCTTCAATTATACGAATTAATACCGGAAGATAGAGAACCATACACTCACATTATTGATGCGTCACAAAAAAGCATCAGTGAAGTTTTACAAGAAACAATCAAAATATTGGAGGCTTCAAATTGATAATCCTAGATGAAACAGCAACAACTTCCGAAGATTATGGCTGTGCTCCAGAAAATAGAACAATCGAGAAGCTACTTGAATCGGGATTTATCCTTTTGGATAAAGCACCAGGACCATCTTCTCACCAAGTTGCGGCTTGGGCAAGGGACCTATTGGGGCTTGAAAAACTTGGACATGGAGGAACGCTTGATCCATTTGCGACTGGACTTCTACCCCTTCTTGCGGGCAAATCAATGCGTTTGACTGGAAAAATACTCACTCATGATAAATCATATATTGCATTGTTCAAATTAGCACAGGAAGTTGATTTAGATGATATCAAGTCCGCAATGAGCAATCTCAGAGGAACTGTATACAATGTGCCTCCTGAAATTTCAGCTGTGCGCGTTCAGGTGAGGACCAGAAAAATTTCAAAATTCAACATTCTTGATTATCAAGATAATCTTTTATTGACTGAAATTGAATGTGAAGCGGGAACTTATGTTAGGACAATGGCAAGGGACCTCGGTTTATTACTCGGAATTAACATAGAACTCAAAGAACTTCGACGACCGAGTTCAGGTAGTTTCAGTCTTTCCCAATCGGTTACAATGCAACAATTAGCGGATGCAGTATGGTTATGGAAAAATAATAATGATCAAAGAGCGATACTTCGAATCGTACACCCTTTGGAAAAACTTCTCGAAGATATTCCGAAAGTTGTAGTGAAAGATGGCGCAGCGGCTGCATTATCACATGGAGCGCCACTTCTAAGACCTGGTATAGTTAGTGTCCCAGAAAATATGAGTTCAGGTGAAGAAGTCTTATTGGTCACAATGAAAGGAGAAGCCGTAGCTATAGCTAAACTTTCTCAATCGAGTAAAGTTATTCCAACTATGAAAGAAGGTGAGGTCGCTAAACCTACAAGTGTCATAATGAAAGAGGATACATATCCTCGAACTTGGAAGAAATAATTTCAAGCCTCAACGTATTCTTCGTAGATATATTCATCTGTTTCTATTCTTATTTTCAATTCACTCATGTGTTCCACACTCGACTTCGTCACTAATAGTGAAGAGCCCCCACAGCCCATTCGAAGTATTAAATTCTGAAACCTTCACCATATGAAGTTTCACTATGATTTTGCGATTATCCGACAAACGGTAATCACTGGTGATGCTTATTCGACCTTCTTTATTTTCGATGGAGCAAGTAGCCCAAATAAGCCAATAATCACTATAACCACGACAATTGATAATGTGTATATTGAACCAGAACCTAAGTCAAAACCTTCACTACCAGATGATGTTTCCTGCTGTAATGCTTCTCCGATTCCAATCACTACAGTTCCAACATTATTTGTTTCATCGACTTCATCTATTGTAGTCCCTCTATCTACTTCCGCTTCAATAATAAGACTACTATCGTCTTCTGGGGCTTTCATTGAGCAGATTACTGAACCCATTTGACCCGGTTCCAAGACTTGAATAGTCCCACTGCCAAATGTTTGTTCATCAGCAGTACACCTTACTGAAACCATTGTAGCAGTGACTTGGCCAGAATTTCGAACAAAAACTTTGACGTCAAAGACATCTCCTGCTCTTATTCCATCGTTGATTCTTATTTCCTCAACAAATAATTCCGAAAGGGCCCTTACTTCTAAATCTAGTACTTTTTCAACACAGTTTGTAAGGTCACAAGCCGTAACTAAGACGGAAGTGAATCCAGGTACAGGTGCATTAACAGTGATATTTCTAACTTGCATATCAACCGTTGCCCATGATCTGTTAGTATAAACAGTGAGGTCGGAGGGAAGGGTGTCTATGTCATACAAACCGAATGGAATTTCATGGTCATAGCCATGCTCAACAGGAATAGTGCCGATAAAATCCTCTAGGACCGGCAAATCATCTACAAATGCAACATTAATTGTCGAGATTTCAACATGGGTATTCCCTGCATTGTCTGTTACAGTCGTAGTAATCGTAGAGGTTCCTGAAGATTCGGGTATCAATCGAATTCTAACCTGTCCCTCTGTTAAATCTACTTCAACCACGCCTGGATTTGAGTTGTCAAATTCAACCAGTAAATCTTCTACAGATGTTCTATCATCTGAACATCGACTTAAGTAAGGTAAAATCATTCCTCCTCCATCTTCTTGTAAATCATGTGAACCTATCATTTGACAATGAGGGTCTTCATCATATTCTATAGAATATGCGCCAATGATTTCAATCGAATTGATAGTCAAACTTACTCTGGATTCTGACCCGTCATTTTCCCAACTATACCAAGATTTAATTTTGACTTCGATTTCTGTATCTGAAGAACTTAACACATCCCCAATGGGTATCTGATAATCGAATGTACCGATTTGTGTACCGTTATAGTTGGCAACGGTTTTTCCGTTAACAACGATAGTCCACCTAGTTGTTGTGGAATTCATTGCAGAGATATCTCCAGAAATTGAACCATTAACCTTGATATGAGGGTCGTTAATATCAACCCAAGCTTTGTTTAGGCACGTGTCTGTTATTGTAAACCTAAATTTGGTATCTGCCTGTGTATTTGGTATTGTATCATCAGATATTGCAACCCAGCTACCTTCTTCAGAAAGATATTCAATATCTACAGTACCGTTTTGGGAGTCGTCAAAGTCTACGTGTATTCTGCCCCAAGATTGCTCGGGAGGCAATTCAATTGTATCTGTGGTCCACACTCCAGATGATGATTCCAGACCACATGGCGCAATTGAAACTGAGTCTAAATTGCCAGTGCTGAAGTCGAGATCAATCAGTGGCCACTGATTGAACTGATTTACCGCTGTTGCTGTGACTCTCTCAGCGCCGTACCACGGTGTTTTCATTTCAATTCTTAATCCAACCGCATCGACTTGTAACTGAGAGTCATCGGTTGCCCCATTCGAAACATAATCAAGATTCATTTCTAGATTTGAAATTTCCGACCATGATAAGTTCTCGTAGCCCGGTAATTCCATGCTCCAGCCGTTATTCATGTAGTACAATCCACTCTGAGTATTGCTCCAAGTTTTGACTAAGTCATGTAGCCCGTTATTGATCACCGAAAATCTTACTTTATCTTGGGTGAGTAGTTCAGGGACATTGAAATGAATCATTAGTTCAACTTTAGTTATATCATTTGATGAAACACTTCCCACGTTGAAGCCACCCACGGTTATATCTGGCCCAGTTGAATAAGTGTAAGCGCCATCAGGGTAACCTATTGAAGCATTGGAATTTGTTGTTGTACTCACTGACCAAAAAGTCATTTCATCTTTGTGCTCGGGCAGCGATACTCCCAAAGTCATTCGATTGTCAGCGACCATTCCAAAAACATAATCTCCATCTTGTGGACTATTTTCTTGTGTAAATGCTAAGTGTTTCTTAAACTCCCAATCTTCAGGATTTGACATACTGCCTTGCGGAAATAAATCTTCTGCATAAGTAGCATGTACGCTTCTTGCCATTGATATAGAGATAGGCGATACCATGATGGCTACAATGAGGAAAGGTAGAATGCGCCTCATAGTAACTTCTCAGTTACCACTTGACTTGAATAGCACGGTGTAATATGTCAAAAATGTCAACGGAATGTGATAAATATCCCCTCACGGTGGGCGGAACAACCGATGGCTGTGATGGTGTAGCGGTTAGCACGGTAGGTTGTGGTCCTGCCAGCCCGGGTTCGATTCCCGGTCACGGCCCCATTTCGATTTATTTTACAACCTTTCGAAATGCCCCTCTTTTATGTTATTATTTGCCGAAACTTCATAACTGCATCAGCGCACATATTTACCGGATGGGATGCGTATGGATGAGCGAAAGCAGGTTGACTTAACAAGAAATTTCCTTGTATCATTAATGGAAGAACAGTTAGAAATTCAGCAACATGTGGCTGTCGAACTTACTAATATTCCACAATTAACTGAGCAGGAGTCATTGCATCACCTCGCATCAAGAATCGTTGAGGAAGCAACTGCCGTAACGCCGAGGGGTATGGCTGAAGATGTACTTGCGAGAGCAGGTATTGACAATCGTTTGCCGGCGGAGCCGGAGGTAAAATCTGGACATTTGAAACACGTCGGAAAGAGAGCTAAGAAAGTTGCAAAGAATGAGCGCAAAGTCAAAGTCCGCAGAGCAATAAAAAGGGCCCAATCAAGACCTGCACTCGGTCATGAAAATATGCCCAGAAAAAGAGCAAGAAAAATCGCTCGTTGAATCCATACACAAAAAAAGAGTACCTCTTCGGATGGTACTGTATGGCAATAGATATTGCGAATCCAACCGAAGAATCCAGCATGCTTCGTTCGATGGTACGTGACTTCGTCGAAGAATGTGTTGAACCTCAGGCTTTTGAACACGATAAAGAAGAGAGGTTCAATATTGAACTTTTGAAATCAATGGGTGATATTGGCCTGCTTGGAATAACTGCAGGTGAAGATTATGGCGGTGCTGGATTAGATGCAACTGCAGCAGTAATTGTTCACGAAGAGTTATCAGCTAGCGATCCAGGATTTGCATTAGCATACTTAGCACATTCAATGCTTTTTGTAAACAACTTAGAATTCAACGGAAGTGAATCCCAAAAAGAGAGAATAATGCCTAAGGTTTGTTCCGGTGAATGGATTGCTGCTATGGCAATGAGCGAACCTGATGCGGGTACAGACGTGCTTGGAATATCAACCACCGCAGAAATGAATTCCGATGGTAACTGGGTTCTGAACGGAAGAAAGATGTGGATTACGAATGGCTGTCTAGATGACCAAGGTACCCCTGCAGACATAGTTTGGGTTTATGCAAAAACTGGTGTTGATAGTAAAGGGCGTGCGCAAATTTCTACATTTCTTGTAGAAAATGGCATGCAAGGTTATTCGGTGGGACAGAAAATACTGGACAAGACAGGAATGCGCGCTTCAAATACAGCAGAATTAGTCTTTGAAGATTGCATTCTACCTCCAGAAAACTTAGTTGGAGGGGTTGGAGAATCAATGATTCACATGATGCGAAATCTTGAGATTGAAAGATTAACTCTAGCTGCTATGTCGCTAGGAATTGCGAGAAGGTCACTCGAGGAGATGAACAAATATGCTTCGGACAGGGAAGCATTCGGACAACCGATTAGAAAATTCGGGCAAATCCAGAGATACATCGGCGAATCTTATGCAAAATATCGAGCAATGAGGGCGTATATCTATGACACTGCTAATAATATGCAATTAGGAAAATCAGGTCAGCGATTGGACAGTGATGGAGTCAAATTATTCGCTACTACTGCTGCAAAAGAAATTGCAGATTCAGCGATTCAAGTGATGGGCGGATTTGGATATGTAGCCGAATATACAGTCGAGAGGCTATGGAGAGATGCAAAATTATTGGAAATTGGTGGTGGCACCATCGAATCTCATCAGAAGAATATCACTCGCGACCTAATTGGTTGGAGTGAATAATCAGGTTTTTTGCCAATCTGTTCCATTCCACCATTCGATGGTGTTATCGCTCATTTGTCTCCATGTATGACCAGACGCATCAGTCCACTGTTGCAAAACTGTTACTTCTGCTACTGCGGGAGCAACGTATTCCTGCACAGGTTCAGAACCAATTTGTGTGGTCTCCACACCATAAGTTTGGAATGGATTTCCACTAAATGAATTCATTTCTTGTGTGTAATCTTTCGCTGGTAATGATCCAATGGAGTCATCGTTCTTTGATTTGGAAACAACCAAAAATCCAACAATTCCTACAATAAGTATGGCTATTCCTGCTATGATATAGGTAAGCATTGAAGAATCGTCGTCTTCTTTTTCAGCTTCCGCCAGAGCTTGGGCATTGTCTCCTACCCCATCTCCATCCGAATCAAGGGTTTCCGATGGGTCATTAGGGAATGCGTCAGCATTATCTCCAACTCCGTCCATATCGCTGTCTACCGTTTCAGTCGAATCGTTAGGGAATGCGTCAGCATTGTCGCCAACACCATCTAAGTCAGAATCTACAGTTTCTGTAGCGTCAAGTGGGAATGCATCCGCATTATCTCCTATTCCATCCATATCGCTATCAGCGCTTTCCATGGGGTTATTTGGGAAAACATCAGAATTGTCACCTACGCCATCCATGTCAGTATCGAGAGTTTCATTGGCATCGTTTGGGAAAACATCAGCGTTATCTCCGACACCGTCCATGTCGCTATCAAGTGTTTCATTTGCGTCGGCAGGGAATGCGTCAGCGTTGTCTCCAACTCCGTCCAAATCTGTGTCCAGTGTTTCATTTGCGTCGTTAGGGAATACGTCCGAGTTATCTCCAACACCGTCCATGTCGGTGTCTATTGTTTCATTTGCATCGTTAGGGAATGCGTCAGCATTATCTCCAACACCATCCATATCGCTATCGGCAGTCTCGCTTGAATCGTTAGGGAATGCGTCAGCGTTATCGCCAACCCCGTCCATGTCGCTATCAGCCGATTCGTTAGGGTCGTTAGGGAATGCGTCAGCATTATCTCCAACTCCGTCCATGTCGCTATCTGCAGTTTCAGTTGGATCGTTAGGGAATGAGTCAGCATTATCTCCAACTCCGTCCATGTCACTGTCTGCAGTTTCTGTTGGATCGTTAGGGAATACGTCAGCGTTGTCTCCTACTCCGTCGCTATCGGAGTCAGTAGTTTCGTTAGGGTCGTTTGGGAATGCGTCAGCGTTGTCTCCAACACCGTCGTTATCTGAGTCGGTAGTTTCGTTAGGGTCGTTAGGAAATGCATCTTCACTATCGAAGACACCGTCGTTATCTGTGTCGACGTCGACAATAGTTACTTCGTTGCTTGTTTCGGTTCCTCCGAAATCAGAACCATCAGACGGAGTAATTTCAGCCTTCCATTTTTGCCCGGGACTTGTCGATGAAGATGGAATTGTGGTATCTCCATCGTAGGCTGTTGCCCTGTTACCATCGATGTACCAATAGATTAGTGTTCCACTTTCAACATCATTATTCGGGTCTCCAAACTGGTATGTCAAAGTCAGGTCAGAATTTGTAGGTGCTGAAGGAGATGGTGTCAAATTAATGTCATATGCTACTGGAGGGTCATTCGGCGGAGCAAATTCGTTAATTGTATGAGTCAAACTATCCCAAGTATCGCCTGAATTAGTGCCGGATGCGTCACTTTGCAGAACAGCGACATGGACAGTAGTAGCCCCACTCCCTGGTGCCGGTGCAACCCAGTCAAAAGTCCAGCCTAAGTTGTTGGTGCCGTCATGGGTTGCACTGGTTCCTGCACTGTTAATTTTGACAAATGTCCCAGGATTTCCAAGTTGACCTTTGTCTACCATGACGTTAAATCCGCCATTAAACGATTGGGAACCGCCATTTAGGTTGATACTTATGCTGTATGATTGTCCAGGATTATACTCTACAGGGAATGAATGATTTGCTGTAATTGCATTGACTGAGTAATGACATCCACATCCTTGATTTGCTTGGTTGTGAATTCCCGTCTGTTTCCCATCAATTGAAGGAACGGCAATGATCAACGATGTGATAAAAAATAGGATAACCACCTTAACTCTAATCTGCATAAAGTTAAACCCATACATTTCCGCTTTTGATTGTTTGTCTCTTTTGTTAGATGATAAAAGATAGTCCTGGTCGGAGTCGAACCGACGTCCCCGGGACCAAAACCCGAGATGATGGACCACTACACTACAGGACTGTGGTTGGCCGTGCGTGTAGGATTTAGTTCAAGTTAGTTTCGCCTATTACCTTCTTTGCCGAATCAATAAATTCTTGTAAATCTAAATCTTGTTGACCTTCATAAAAACGGGCCATTAAGGCCATGTCAAGTTTGTCCAAGTATTTGACGAACTTTGCTTCTTCGGTTGAATTATCCTCATATTCTTCAAAATGGCCGAGCCATTGAGGTGCTAAAATTTTCATTGCTGAAATTTCATCATTGTGTTTTGTAGTAGTATCATCATGCGGCGTTAAATCACCAACTATGATTTCTGGCAGGTCATGAACTAAACACATCTCCAGAACCCTCATTTTGTTGAGATTATCTGGACACAAGTGCATTGCTAAAATAGCCATTCCCCAAGAATGTGCGGCAACGCTTTCGGGGTCATCAACTCCAGAACGCACCCAGCCTTCTCTCTTTACAGACTTCAGTTTCATCCATTCCCTCATGATAATCCCAGTGTTAACTTCATTTTGAAATCATGGTAGTTCAAATCCCAATAATCATGAATGTGAAGTTATTGCCTACGGGTATGGGAATCCAATCTATGGCAGTCATAGGTGCTGGCCAAATGGGAAACGGAATTGCACAGGTAGCCGCTTGTTCAGGTATTAATGTGATTATGATTGACATAAAAGATGAGTTTGTACAACGTGGTATATCAACGATAGAATCCTCTCTATCAAAGCTGGTATCTAAGGATAGAATGACTCGAGAAGATGCAGATTCAGCCAGAGCCAGAATCTCTACATCTACAAGCAGAGACAGTTGTTCAGAAGTAGATCTTGTAGTAGAAGCGGTTCCAGAAATATTGGATCTTAAGATGTCTCTATTTTCAGAACTAGATGATATTTGTAAACCATCTTGTATCCTCGCATCAAATACTTCATCGATATCGATAACGAAGATAGCTTCCGCAACCAAGAGACCGGACAAGGTAATTGGTATGCACTTCATGAATCCTGTTCCACTGATGAAATTAGTGGAAATAATCAATGGTGAATTGACAAGTAACGATACAAATTCTATAGTTGTTCAAGCCGCTGAAAAAATGGGAAAAACACCTCTGACAGCAGAAGATTTTCCAGGGTTCATCTCTAATAGAATCTTATGTCCAATGTTGAACGAGGCTATTTTTTGTCTGCAAGAAGGGGTCGCAACAAAGGAATCAATTGATGGGATCATGAAATTAGGAATGAATCATCCTATGGGGCCTTTGGCTCTAGCAGATTATATTGGGCTTGATACTGTACTGAATATAATGGATGTCTTGTATGATGGTCTCGGTGATTCAAAGTATAGAGCAGCACCTCTTCTAAGAAGGATGGTCGATGCTGGTTTACTCGGAAGAAAGTCAGGCAAGGGCTTCTATGATTATTGAATCAAAAACTGAACACAATCTCACAAGTATTTACAAACCATTAGTAATCGTCAAATCATGCGAAAAGCATTCTTGCTAACTGCTATGATGGTCTCGATTGCATTCCTTCCCTTTCTTTCCGTAACAGCTACGGATGGAGACATGGACGGTATAGTTGACTCTGCTGATATTTGTCCCTTTGCATATGGTAATGCAACTAGCGTGACAGGACTGGGATGCCCTGATGGTGATGGAAACGGAATTGCTGATTTTGAGGAAGCATCTGTGTATAATTGGGATGATGCAATTAAAGAGTCTCAAAATACAAACATTCCAAGTGGTGGTGTATCCGGTTTGGTTTGGGCTACAAATAATTCAGGTTTCTACATGGCAGACTCTGGAGGTAGTTGGGGGAATGGGTCAGGAAAAGTTCACTATTTCGACAATAAGGGCGTCCACAAATCACTTCTGTACAACGCTTCCTCATCTATTAACGAAATAGTAACATCTCCAGATGGCACAATGTTAGCATTAGCTGGAGATTCAGGCTTAGCAGTCGTTATCAACTCTACAACTGGATTAGTTGAATCATACTTAGGCAATACCACAGCAGATATTGAAGCCATCGAATGGTCTAACGATGGAAGTCGTGTTTATGCTTATGCGGGAAATAATACAATTACAGCATACAATACAACTACTTGGCTGAGGGAAATGAATATCACAACACCAACTGTTGGCGGTTTCACACCACTTAGGGGTATTGATACGACTCCTGATGACAGATTAGTTGCCTTTTCCGTCGGACGAGAATTGATGATTTACTGGACGGATAACGCTACTATGTATGGCAATCATACTAACCATACAGAGTCTATACGTAGTTTGAGAATAAGTCCAGATGGTAGATTCGTAGCCACAGGTTCAAACGATAATAATGTTAGAATTTACGACATAAAATCAAAGACGTTTGTAGGCACAATTAACGCAGGTTCAGACGTATATGATTTAGAATTTTCAAAGGATGGTGGAACATTAGCCGTTGCTCGTGGCAGGTCAGGCTCCTTACGGATGTATGATGTTAGTACCCTTACCGAAACAGGTTCCATGGATGGCTTTGGTAGTCAAAATAACAATCGAGGAGTATATTCGATTGCATTTGATGATTCAGGTCTAAAATTAGCGGTTGGCTGGAGAAGAGGATATGTTTCATTACATATGTTACCAGATGCTTACATAAGGGTCCAAGGGGACTTTTACACCTCCTTGATGCATTATTCGTGGAAGGATTCCTACTACAGTCCCGACAACACTGTACTCGTTGAAAGCAACGATAGAATTTCACTAACAATAGATGCTTGTGATTCTTCAAGTAAAGTTGGTTCATATACTAACGGTGTTTCTCCTGTATATGCACAAAAAAGTACAAACTATACAGATAACGGTATTTGGGATTGCAAGAATACTCCAGAACAAATTCTAGAGATACCATACGGTAGAGCTGCAGGCGCCCTGATGGTAAAGTCAGGAGGTGATACGCAAGCCTGCATCGAAACAATTGGAGGACTTTCTATGGCACAGGTAAGATGGTTCACCTCAAGTTTAAACAAGAATCAGTTAATAGTTTCAGGAGAAATGCCTGGCTTGAATTGGGATTCAGTAGTGCCAAATGACGATAGAGATAACATCCCTGAATGGATTGATTTAGATTCGTCTTGCCCAGATACAGAAATAGTATTATCACACAGATGGGAAAACAAAACAGATCTGACTATTCTCGAAGAAGTAGTGCTGTGTTCAAATTGTGCTAATCCAGACACGATATATCCTTCATCATCATACAGATATCGAGCAGTTGCAGGAGAATATCGGTCTGATGTTACGCAAGGGGTTGCAGCAGCTTCTGGTGAAGGAAGTATTGGATTTACAGAGCTAATGTACAGCGTTAACAATCAGGTTGGAACATATCTTGTCCCTCTAGTTGACAATTTTACGCACGGAGCATCTGATGCAATTGCAAATGGGGGTGTGGCGATCAACGCTACAAAGAATAATTCCGTTTCCGGTGATTGGCCTTTGCAAACTGACATGAGGGCATTCATTTCATTGTCAGAGATTAACAAAAACTATGATTTCCTTTCTTATCTACTGACGGAAAATGGCCAAATAAAGTGGGATCAAATGGGCTTCACTAGGTTGAGTGTTTATGATTTGTACAGAGCTTGGCTAAAATTGGGTGTCGACAAATCATACCTTCTACCTGATGAAGACTCAGACGGAATCTGGGATGGTGAAGATGAATGTCCAAATTCTGACCTAAATTTTTCAATAGATGAATTTGGTTGTGGAGATAATCAACTAGATGATGATAATGATGGTTACACAAACGATATCGACGATTGCGTAAATACGTCAGGTCAATCTATTTTCGTGCTGAAAGGTTGTCCAGATGAAGATAACGATGGTTGGCCTGATTCACTTGATTCTCATCCTTCAGATTCATCGGAATGGAATGACACAGATTTAGACGGCTATGGTGATAATTCGGATGACTGTACCAATGTATCAGGAAATTCAACTATGGATTTACTTGGTTGTCTTGATACTGATGGTGATGGATATTCGGACGAAAACGATGTGTTCCCATCAGATTCAACAGAATGGCTTGATTCAGATTCTGACACATATGGTGATAACATGGACAAATTCCCGTTCGAGGTTACACAATGGAATGACTCAGACGGAGACGGGTTTGGAGATAACTTACTAGGTCTAGAAGGAGATGATTGTGTCGAAGTTTATGGTTTATCATTCGAAGAAGGGATTTTCGGCTGTTTGGATAGTGACGGAGATGGTTGGGCAGACCAAATTGACGATTTGCCCGCGAATCCATTACAACATAGAGACGAAGATGGGGACGGAGTAGGAGACGATGCAGTGGTTGGGGATTATGACTGGTGTCCTGAAACACCTGTAGAAGAATTATCTATGGTTGATTCAATAGGTTGTTCTCCATCTGAAAGAGATACTGATTATGATACCTTTAGTGATAATATTGACAATTGTTTGAATACACCTTTCCTCGAATCTGGCAAGATAGATACGAGAAGAACTATAGAAACTGAAAATGGAACAATTGATAATCCACACCTCGGTTGTGCTCCCTCTGAAGTTGATGAGGACAATGATGGCGTTTCTCTTGAAGACGATTGGGACGATACGGAACCCTCACAATGGTTGGACTCTGATGGTGATGGATTCGGGGATAACCCAGATGGCTTCAATGGTGACGACTGTCCAACAGTTTCTGGTAGTTCATTTAGAGATAGAATCGGCTGTGTCGACCTTGATGAGGACGGCTGGTCTAACAAGCACGACTTTAATGACGGAGACAGGACACAATGGAATGATACCGACCAAGACGGATTTGGTGACAATTGGGACAACCCAGAATGGAATGAGACAAGAACGATTGGAACATTCGTAAAAGGTGCAACGCAGCCTGATAGGTGTCCTAATGAGTATTCCGCGTTCATTTATGAAGATACCCAGGGATGTTTAACAGCTCAAAAAAATAATGAAGAAAATACCCAAGACACGGCATCTAACTCAGAAGAAGGAAGTTCAAACATTGGGTTAATCTTAGGTATTGCAGGTGCAGGAATAATTATGATTTTGTTTGGTGCAATTGCAGTGCTAATGAAGAAACAATCAAAACCAATGAAGAAAAAAGTTAAGCTGCCTAAGCCAGATGTTACATCTGCAAAAAATGATTCTATAGAAAACAAAGAAGAAGTTTCCTTCGTTTCAACATGGGAGGAACTACCTCCAGGAGATTGGCTTCCAAATGACGAGAACGGCGTCAATTGGTATTTAGATAATGAAGGAAAACACTGGTATTCGGAAAATGGTGGATTTAGAATTTGGAAGGATTAAATTTACGTGTTTTGCGTTACAAGTAAGTAAAATTATGACAACCGTCATAAGCCTAAACCATTGCCTATCGAACAGGGAGAGGTATGCCAGGAACAAGCCGTGTTGAAATAAGGACTCTAAAGGAAGGAAGATATTGCTGTGTAGATGACAAAGCGTACAAAATAAACTCCATCTCTAAATCAAAGCCAGGTAAGCACGGTTCAGCCAAGGCAAGACTTGAGCTCGTTGATATCTTCACAGGCCAAAAGATCTCTCACGTTGGAAGCGTTACTGATTCAATCAACGTTCCTTTAATCGAGAAAGGAACAGCAATGGTTACCCACATTGAAGGGGCAGAGGTCCACGCAATGAACATGCGTGACCACTCGATGATGATCCTACCAATGGAAGATGAGTTAGAAATCGAAGCAGGTAAGGAAATTATGTGGATGGAAGCCCTTGGACTGTACAAAATCATCAGAGATCATTGAACCTAATCTTCTGAAGGTGTTTGCATGGGTGTAAAGAAATCTGCATACAGGCAGCCGGTAACACCTGAGGGTCTGAAAGCCATTGAGAAAGGAAAACTCACTTGGCTTGACGACGAGATGTATAACAACCTAAACACTGGAGTTCTTGAACAGTACTTAGAAGAAAAAAATCTTGAAGAAGCCTTCGAGGTATCTCACTGGGATACAAAAAAGGTGATGATTGGAATTGGTATTGGTGCAATATTTTCTGGAGTTACTGCGTATATCGGATTGAAACTGGGCTTGGCGATTTCTGCTGCTTGGTATATTGCATATGTCCTTGGTATGGCATTGAAGTGGTCGCCATCAGAAGTAAACATCGCTACTTCTGCTACCACTGGAGCTACTCACGCGTCAACTGGTTTTATCTTCACATTCCCTGCTATTTTCCTTTTAGCAGCTAATCCTCAATATTGGTTGTCAGATGGTCCATTAATCGTACTGGGTGAGGGAGAGACATTACGGCTAGCCTTTGTTGGAATTGTAGCATCTATGTTTGCTGGATTTTTGGGTGTGATGTATTTCATTATTTTCCGCCGTGTTTGGCTGGTTGAAGACCCTCTGCCACTACCTGGGTTCGAAGCCACTCTGAAGATGTTAGATATTGCGAGTGATGTGAGTACAGGTGCTGTCGAGCACGCCCGTGATTCCTTGAAAACTATCGGAGTTTGGACAGGAATCACAATGCTTGCTTTGTTCATTATTGAATACCCTCTGATTTGGATGAAGGATAAAACACAAGCAGTAACCGATTATGTTGCAGAATTACTCAGTGGTGATACATTCGGACTTGCCTCATTTTACTCTCATGCAAAGATACATCAGCCAGGTGAAGTGATTGACGGAGTAGCATCAGGGCCCGCACATTACAACCCTGATACTTGGTATAACCCGTTTATGTACACTTACGTTGGTGTTGCGCTAACCCCATCCATGTTCGCAATTGGATGGTTCATGAAGACAAGAGTAGCATTCTTGGTTAACCTTGGTACAATTGTCGGTTGGTTCTTCTTAGTACCTCTTGCTGTAGCATTAAACTTCCCAGTATACGAAGGAACCTTAGATGCGACAATTCCACTACAAGACTTGCCTGGTGCACTCTACGGAGCAGGCGCATCTGGTCCAGTTCAAATGTATGCATTTACCAAAGCTGTAAGATTCATTGCAATCGGTGCTATTGTTGGCGGTGGGATATTCGGTCTTCTAAAGATGTGGAAGACTTTTGCGAACATATTTGCAGACATTGGCCGTGCTTTCAAGGGTGAGGGTGGAAAAGAATACATGAAAGGAAAAGGATGGTATGAATGGCCTTTATCCCATATACCAATCTTCATGTTGCTAACATTTGGGACAATGATCATCATCTTCATGTTGGGAGACTTCCCAATAATTGCGAGTTTAGTGTTTTCAGTGATTTTGCTGATGACTACATTCTTACTTGGAGCAATCGCAGTGAGAGTGATGGGTGAGACAGGAATAGAGCCTGTTTCAGGAACATCATTTATCGTTCTTCTAATGTTATTCGCTGTATTCCTAAACTTCAATGACGCATTGGGACTAACAACCCAGGAAGCAGTTCTTCTTGGTCTTGTAGGTACCACAGTATTCGGCTCTGCAATTTCAATGTCTGGTACGGTAATTGGAGATTACAAGAACAGTCTATACATCGGTAATCGTCCATATCATATCTCGAAAGGTAACATCATGGGTGTAGTTCCAGGTGCAGTTATTGGTGCTGGTGTAGCTATATTCTTAGCGAATGAATTAGCAGCAGGGAGAATTCAATTAATCGCACCCCAGGCAAACGCTTTCGCTACATTCTCTGTAATTTTCGCAGAGGGACAGGGTGATTTGTGGTTACTTCTACTTGGTTTTATGCTTGGTGTATTCGTGGAGTGGGCTACTGGAATGGGAACTTCATTCGGTCTTGGGATGTATCTGGATGTACCTCACACTCTACCAATGTTGATTGGAGGAGTTGCAAGAGATAAGTGGGAGGATAAGAAACTCAAACCACGTGTTGAAGCTATCAAAGAAAAGGAAGGAGCTGTTGAAGCAGAAAAGCAACGTGCTTTAATCCTGCTTGGAACCTTCATGGTTGCAGCAGGTCTACTCACAGGAGAAGCATTCTTTGGAACAGAGAGTAGCATTCTCTCCTTTATTGATTCACTTTGGTCCGATGAATTCAGAATGAGCCTAGAATGGCACTTGCTCCGCTTAGGTGGATTTGTGATGTTGAATGTACTTGCAGGATGGGGAATTTATGCCCTATTCAAGAGAGCAGGTGTATTAGGACAACCTAAGGTTGAGGATGCAGAATTAGTCGAGGCTTGATTCTATGGCTCGTACTCCACCATTAGTGTGGGGTTTACTTTCAGCAGGTGTACTTGGAGTATCTTTCGCAGGTGCTATATTGCAACATGTAGATGAAATCCCACCTTTGATGCGTGCATCTTGGAGGCTACAGATAACAGTGCTTATGTTGACACCGTTTGCAATTTGGCAATACCGTGAATTAGATGTTGAAAAAAAATCAAAATTACTTGAAAGAAGGACGATATTGATTTTATCAGGATCTGGAATTGCTTTAGCAGCTCACTTTGGAACTTGGGTTACTTCATTAGATCATACTTCGTTAGCTCATTCACTATTATTCGTAACAAGTCACCCGATTATTATCGTAATAGGAATTGCAATTTTTATTCGTAGGCCGCGAAGGTTAGAAATTTATGGCGCATTGATAGGGTTATTAGGTGCATCAATTACTTTGTTAGATGCAAAATCAGATGGGGAGGTGACAATATACGGAGATCTTCTTGCATTCGCTGGTGCGATAACGGTTGTTGGATATATTGTGGCAGGTCGAGTCCTTAGAGAATGGATGCCAGTTTTCTTGTACGCAGTTCCAGTTACTTTACTTGCTTCGTTAATTTTAATTCCAATATCAATTTTTGCTGGAGAAGAAACTTCAGCAATAGGCTGGATTGGTTCTCATCTATTGGGATGGTTCCTACTTCTTGCTTTCCTTGCAGGTATAGTAGGTCACACAGGATTAAATGCATGTTTAAGATGGTTACAACCACTGACGATATCATTTGCAGTTACATTGGAACCGATTATTGGAGCTTTCATTGGTTGGTTGATGTTCGATGGAAGTATACCTCAGAAATGGACATGGATTGGCGGAATAATACTAATTTCAGGAATTATGATGGTAATCAAAGGTGGTGAATTGGATGGATTGGATACTAGTGACGAATGATGACGGAATTGAAGCGGTCAGTTTGCAGAGTTTAGTTACTGAGTTAGCAAGGAGAGATTACGGGGTGATAGTATTCGCACCAAGCGAGAACAATTCCGCTGTAAGCATGGCTATAACACTAGGGAAACCAATTTCTATAGAAGAAGTACCTGATAATAGAAATAATGTTCGTCAATTTTCAATTGGCGGTACGCCTTGTGATTGTGTTATTGCTGCATTAGATGGTGGAATTGAGAAATTTTTGCCAGGAATTTTACCTAAGTTACTTGTGAGTGGAATTAATTTGGGGCCTAACCTAAGCCAGGATGCATATCACAGTGGGACGATGGCCGCTGCACGTGAGGCTGGAATGTATGGAATGCCTGCCATTGCCTCTTCATGGTCATCATTTGACCCAGAGGGGATGGAGGTATCTATTGACGCAACAGTAAAATTGATTGAAGCAGTTCTACCAATAATTCCAGATGTACCATCAAATCTCAACCGCCCTCATGTCGATGTGTCTGCACCTCACCTAACTAAGTGGCCTCATGAATCTGAAGAATTGTGGAGACAAAACCCGATAAAATCACTTAGAACATGCTTCGCAAATGGCGAAATATTCCTCAATTTGAATGTGCCAGTCAATTGGAATTCAAATTTCAGAACTACTAGGCTTGGTATGAGGTGGTATCGGAGTGCGATTTCTTTTGGTGAAGACACATCAACATTCAGGTTAGGTGCTGCTCGAATTGATACAGACGTGGTCTACAAGGGTGATGTCGATGCTGATAAAGACGGCTTTGCAAGCGTATCATGCTTACCATGTTGGCCACATACACATCCACTTGAAGCTAATCCGGAGTTATTAGCATGGTGTCTAGAAAATTCAGCGGAGGGATTACCCGTTTGGTTTTAGTCCGACCATTCATCCTCGAAATCTTCACTCTTTTTGACACGAATTAGCGATATTAACAATACCAAAATTATCACTAATATGCCGATTTGAATTACGATTGAGTCACTCGTTGAAGAAGTGCTGTCTTCGTCTTCAATTTCGTTATTATTTGAGGGCATCTTGGCATTGTCTCCCTTTATGTCGACTGTGAAAGTAATGGATGAAGAGTTTTCATTTCCTGAGGAATCTGAGCTTCTTACTTCTACATTCCAGTTACCTAATCCTAAAACTACTGTTATGTATTCATGGTTCTTTTTAGTGGCAAACTCATCTGTATATACCTGATCCCCATTTAGGAAAACTTGTTCGGTAGAACTCTCAGAGGTATACCAAGTAATTCTTACCCTTGCATCCTCCAAAACCTCTGCATTAAGATTGAGAAGGTCAGGAGGAGTTGTATCAATTTCTGAAGAGGTTGTAAATTCTAACATCTCTGAAGTAATGTTTCCTACCGATACAAAGCACTGGTAATTTTTAGCGGTTGATAAATTAGTAATTGTCATTGTGTTAGTAAGAGATTCGCTTTGCCACGGAATTACCGCTATATCGTTCTGTCCACCTACTTCATTACAGCGCAGTTCTCCAGACCCCGCTTTGGTTGTCGACCACTCGATTAGTGCTGAATTTGATGTACTGCTGATGAATTTTAATCCGTATATCTGTTGAGAAACATTTGGCATTTCAAACCCAGATATAATCGCATAAGTTTGATTTTCGACATCGTAAGAAGACAGCATGGATTGTTGATTGTCTTCTGATAGAATAATATCTATGATATTCGGGTCGTAATCTACTCCATCAACCTCAGATGGATCTGAACCTCCACCAAGAGTCCAGGTGCTCGGAGATTCATCTACATCTCTCCATTTTCCTGTCCCAAAACCATCTTGACTTCCAATGACAACAATATATCTGTAATTCGGAATATCATTTCCAATTACGTCCTTGCTAACTGTGAAGGTGATAGTCTTGGAGTCAACATCTCCCGAAACTTCTACGCCCTTTGATGAAGTACTACCTGTTGATGCTTGAACAGCCATAACTGCACCAGGTTCGCCTGTGCCACTAATTGCAACTTCCCAAGCCCAATCGTTATCGATTTCTGCATTAGCTCCGTCGAGCATTGTTGTTTTGCCAAATGTCGTATCCCCTTGGTCAACATAGATTTGTACGATTTGATGACTAAATCCATTGCTCAATCCCCAGATATCAGTCATTTCTCCCATTTCAATTATGAATTGTGCATTCCAAGCACTCTGCCTAATAGTAAGAGATTGTGCATCCCATAAC
>JAYPOA010000025.1:0-23128 GCA_038130705.1 Methanobacteriota archaeon
AAAATACAGATACCAATCACAACTTTAGACTTTTATTGGGATATTGATTCATCCGAAGCCTCATAACCGCGACCAAATTCGCAAGGGCCATGAGCACTGACGGTGAAAAGGCGAATGAGAGTTTCATCTCAATCCTATCCAATCCATCTAAAGCGCTAGCGAACTGGTATTTCTGGCTAGGTATCCTTGGTCTATTTTTGGCGATTCTGAATATACTGGGCTACATACACCCTAGTTACAGAGTTTCATGGGGCGGACTACTTACCTTCGAATTCACAAACGCAGCGTTTGGAGACAAAGACACTGCTCCAGTATTTGTTGCATCTGACGCAATATTCATTCTAATTTGTGCAGGATTCATCTACCTTGGATCTAAGACACTATCTGCTGAAGACGGAATGGGTGAATGGTTGACTTCAATGGTCAAGTCAGAATGGTACAACGACCTGGTTGACGGAAAAGAAGGTGGATGGAATTTGATTATTGGAACCTGGGCTACAATGCTGAGCATGGTCTTCTACTTCTACTGGGGAATAATGCACACAGGCTGGATTGACCCTGGTGTCTACTCGATTTCTATCGCACTCCTTGCAGTTGGGTTGACATTCAGAAAGATGTCAACTCTCCCTGCTGAAGAATAATTTAGTGGCCTTTCCGCTTGAGTAAAGCATCACTGTATCCGAGTAGGATGCCTTGCCAAAGATAAATTGACCAGGCGAATAAAACAAATTTTGACTTCAAACCAGACTTTGGTAAATCGCTGTTTATGAAAACAAAGCCCCAAAATAATGGGCCAATAAATAGCAATAGCACTTCCTTTGTCAAAGAATTGTAAATTGCATCAATAGAAAGATAATCATCAAACATTCTTAGATTTTCAGAATACTCGATTAACCCTAATACCAGTAAGATTAGCATCGGTGTAAACCAAAGAACCGTCCAAGAAGAACCAATGAAGTCATATTTCTTGTGCTTATACCGCCTGTGAATTCTTACGTGCGCTCTTGCATCTCTTCTTCGCTTGTGCAAGAATCGTTTTAAACCGGTCTCAGGGACGTGATTTACAACTGCATGTGGAGCGTATATTATCACTCCACCGAGTTCGAGAAGTTTCAGAGAAACTTCCATGTCCTCTGCGTGATACCACTCAGGGTCAAAACCTCCAATTTCTAAGAGCCTGCTCCGCTTAAACATTGAACAAGGCCCGTTTGCCAGATTTGTAAGCCTCGGTCTGGATTTATACTTAGATTGTATTTCGATAGAGCGTATTTTCGAAATTGTGTCTTCTGCTTGTTGAAATATTGTTCTTCCAGTAACAGCCATGATTTCCTCGCCCTTTCTTGAAATCGATTCTTCTAAAAGTCTCTCAACCCAGTCAGATTCGGGTCTAACGTCGATATCAGTAATAGCAAACCATTCGCCTTTTGCAATATTAAGAGCAGCCATCCTGCCTGCAGAAAGTCCCTTTTTCCCTTGGTGAATTGTTGTAACCTTTTCATGAGAGTCCCATTTCTTGACTAGTTCCTCTCCTCCATCAGACGAACCATCATCGACGAGAATTACTTCGAACTCATCGTGAGTTTGATTGACGAGAGATTCCATACAACCGTCTATCCAGTTTCTTCCATCTCTGACGCAAACTGCTATTGAAACGAAAGTCAATCTCTCACCTCGAATAATGAAAGAAGATGTCTGCATCTTCTTTTCATTTTCAAATCGGTTACAGCCAAAACCACTCCTTCTCTTGGTTGGCCGTACAGAACATTTGTCCCGATAGGAGCTAAGAGATGAATAATCATTGGAGCTAAATCCTCTTCACCTTCAACTTCTATGCAGGTTCTGCTATCATTGTGAAGAGCCGCTTCGATTGAATCGATTAGAGATGGCGTGATCTGCCCAGCAGGATTCTCAGCAGAAATCAATACATCAAAATCAGAAGTATCTACTTTGTTAGATAATTCAGTTCGTTTTGTCATCCCGTCGATAATCCCAATGTCTGGTACTATATCCATTTCAAGAAGTGTTGCCACAGATACATCACCCACTGCAATAATTGATCCCGGCATTAACTCTTCAATAGCTGAAGACATCGCAACTTCAGGGTGTTCTTCCGGTCCGCTGAACAATTGACCAGATGGAGTTTTCAATTCCTCATCTAGTCCTTTGTGAAAATAGTATGTATCTTTTTTCTGGTCACCTTTTAGCCAAGAAGAACCGTCTGTATCAATCAAACCTGCCCTTATTCTTGAGCTGGAAATTATTCCTCCAGAGTCATCAATAGCGTGCTCGACTTCAATTATCTCGAGAGGCAATAAACCACTTGCAACTCTTTTTTCATTTATCATCTGACAATTTCCAAGAGTTTCTGGGGTACAAACTATCGAATCGCAATCTTTTCTGTAAGGCGCAGGACCTAAGTTGTCTTCCAGCAGGTGAGTAGAAATTCTTTCACCTGACCATTGCAAGATTGCCTCTCGTCTATCTTCAAATGGTTCGATAATTGGGGATTTAGAGGAACACATTTCGTCACTTGTAATCCATACCTCAACGAGTTCCGCTCTATCCAAAGCCGAATTCAAAAGTGTCTTGTGGCCTTCGTGGAATCTATCGAAGGTGCCTCCAACAAGACACCTCTCCAACTTCGCCATGATTGTATAGGAGTTTCAAAGGCTCTTCAATAAATCGCTAAATGAAGTGTGCCCCGACCCGTAACAGCCCCTTTCATCGTTTCCTCGGAGGCTTGACCCAGGGTCAGGGCGTCTGTGCAGCCGGGTGGTTGTCTCACTCTCATTCTCTCGTCCAGCGAGGACCCATATCCGACCACATAGTCCATCGGTTTGCATCAGAAGTCATTCCCTTTCGAGTCACCCTGGTCTTCGACGATGGCACATGGCCGCATCATTGGTATCACAGTTCATCGAACAGCACGTTCTCCCTGTGATGTTGCATGTGCGGTTAAACCTCGCACAGTGTACTCATCCTTGAATACGACGGTGCAGAGCAATGTGTATCTCTAAGTTTGAATCACACTCATACGGGATTGCTGGTACATGATCTTGGAAAAGCCAACCTACGAAGGGGTGGGTTCTTCCTAGGGGAGGATTTTTCCCTAATTCATAGGCTTCCAATCCCTCGAAAACATCTAACAGAGAATCCTTTCCTATTCCATTTGGCATGTGGAATATCAAATTCAAATCTTCAGATTTAACATCGCTTTGAGACAATATAACGGGCCAGGGCAATTCTAATTCCGCTAAAGCGGTCCTTCCAATATTAGAAGAAATACAAGAAATAAGCCAACCTTTGGCTTTATTTTTCCACAATGTATGATTCACATCCTCCATTATCGCAAGCATTTCGCTTCTTGAAAATGTTGAATTATTCAACAGCAGATTGTGATGAGGTGAAACCATACTCAATTTTGCAATGTGTTCATTATCCCAGTTTTTGGTCAAAACCTCATCCGCTCTAATCGGATGTTCCACCCATGCAGAACTAACATCTATTTCGTGGTCAAACCACTCCTTTGAAAGCAAAATGGCGGTCGCTACAGCGGGATTTTCCAAACTAAGATCTTGAATAATCAGCGGATTTGTCCTCACCCTTAGTATCAATTCATCAAGTGCGTCTTCCTCGAAAATTGCTAATTCGGCTATATCCTCGTTATCGAATGTAGAATAATTAGCTATAGCCGCCCATTCTGGTTTCAGCAAGTGCCCAATTCTCCTCCACCTTGATTGATGAGTTTCTTTTGTTGAAGCGATCCAAGAGGCTAGAGGAAATCGATTCTCGTGTTTATCAGCCCACTTATCATCTCCATGTTCTAGATTTACGGCTTGCCAAATTGCATCTATTTCATCTTCGACATCTACCGCTGAAGTGTTATTACCTCGCACTAAGTCTTCAGGTCCTTTTGGCGGTGACCAATCAAGGGGTGGAGAAACCTTAGTTCCCATGCTAATAGGTAGCCTAAGTCTATCCTTGGTAATCAACTCAAACTTTCCCTCCACTGAAGTTGGATTTAACGTGAAATGAGTTTCAACCCCACTCCTATCAGAAATCAATAATTTACCCTTGTTATCATTAACGAATCTTTGCAGTAGGCCTTCATCGGAAGACCACCTCCAATCTAGAGCGATTGGAGTTGTACAATTTTCAAGAGCATATTCGACTATCGCTTTTGCACCTTTGGTAGCTACAGAGGTGGTATCGAAAAAATCAACTTCCGTTCTCGTCCATTTTTTGCCTGGAAAGTCATTGAGGACTTTTCGAGTAATTGAATTGGAAATAGTTCCGATCTCTTTCTTCAACTTCTCAAATTTCTGTTGTAATTTTTTGTCACTTAATCTGGGATGTACGGACTTTAACCAGTTGCGCAGAATTCCGTATGGTAGAGATTGTTGTGATTCGCCAACTATTGCTGCATCAGCTATCTTCACAGTGTTACTTGGAATAGAAGACAAAATCATCGATTTATCGCTCCTTTTTCCTATCCTTGCTAAAATCGCACCTCTGGGGCTTACCTTGGGACCTGAGTTTCCAGCCTTTCCAATTATGAACTCTCCTTCCGTCATGATTTTTGGTAATTCAGGCCAATATCCGTCTGGTAATTCCTCAAACCAACTACCAACGCTTAACGGCCAAGCGGAGTCTTCATCAAGTAACCTCGCCTTGACAACACCCATTACTTTTGGTCGCTCCATCCAGGCAGCGAGTGTAAGTGAAGTAGATTCACTCGGCGCATCGGTCTTCCTTTTGGATTCAATATCCCACCATCTTGGTTCATCTTCCCTTTGAACTGCCCATCTCCAAATCTTGCCCGCCCCTTCTTTTCCACTGGAGATATTCACACCTTCTGTTTCGATGTCCATTGGTCTGTCAGGCAGCCCCAAGAGAGGGCCAGATGGCTTAGAAGCGTAACCAAGTAGTAGCATAGAACCGTCTCTACCGAGAACGATTCCTGCGGCATTTGGAGGAGGTGGCCACTGAACTAAATCCAATAACCGGTAGAGTTCATCGGATTCAATTCTCGAAAGCCCTTGTGAAGTTACTCGATAAAAAGAACCTCTGATGTTTTCCTCATCTCTCACGACGTCGCCCGATTCTCTTAGCTGTTTCAATGCCGCTGAAGCGTGTGGCATTCGAAGATTCAGAGCGTTAGCAACATCCGAAACGGTGCCACCACCGTCTGTTAACCAATCCAACACCCTTCTTTGGTAATTGGAACGAATGCGTTTGGGTTTGGCCATTGTCACCAGTTTTCGCTGGTAACAGGGATTTATCAATATTTTCACTTTATTTCACATATTTAGTTACAATTAGTTACATATTTCCACTGGAGTTTGATATTTTAACAGGTAGTTTAACAAATAAACCGCTAATTTTCCCCGCAATCACGGAATTTCATGTAACTTTGGACTGATATTTTCAGCAATAGTTATATGTGTTGCTTCGCTCCTTCATAATAGCGGAACACCGAACAGGGTAACTGCATAAAAATGACAGGAGGAAAGATGCATGAAAACAGTAAGAATACGAGAGAAGATCAAGAAGTTCCTAGGTGACAGACCAAGAAACACAGCTGAGATTCTTGAACACATAAACAGCACAATGAGACACGGTACAACCAGTCAACAACTGGGTAATGTTCTTTCCAAAGACAAAGACATAGTCAAAGTAGGTTACATCAAGAGATCAGGAATTCTATCCGGTGGATACGACATTTGCGAGTGGGCGACACGAACATGGGTTGCGGACAATTGTCCAGGATGGACAGAAGGTCAACCACTAATTCTTGATGACAAAGGAAACATACAGACAAGTGACCTTATCAAGAGACAATAAGCATGATGAAAATCTTCGCATATGATGCAGATGTTTGCATGTTTTGTGGCGGATTAGTTGTTGGAAGTATCTGTACTTCTTGTGGCATGGTTCAGTAATTACTGACCGTTGTATATTGCAAGCGCTTCTTCTAAAGTCGCACCGTCACAGATTACCGCTTTACAAGCGGCGGTCATTCTTACCGCATCTTCTGTTCCCTTCTGGTGAATGTTTCTTCCAGTCGCAGCACCTCTACAACCAGATACGTGCATTTGGTCAACGAGACGTCCAAGGAATTCTTCAGGTGGCAGTGAGCCTCCTCCTGAGCAAATGATTCCACATCTTCCAGCAGCCTCTACTGCGACGCCAAGACTTTCTGGTTGAGTCATTCCTTCCCAAGCCCTTGGATAGTTTACCTTTGCAAAGTCTGCTCCAATACAGGCGGCAACCCCTGCGGCCCCTGAAATCAACTGAGGGTCCTTTTCATCTGAAACTGCTTTTCCTCTTGGATACATCCAAACAACCGTAATCATTCCCATTTCGTGGGCTTGGCGAATGAATTGACACGCCTCGGTCATCATTTCATGCTCAAATTCTGAGCCGATGTAAATTGTATATCCAATCCCCACAACGTTGATTCCGTTGTGCAGAAGTGAGGCAACATCATCCATGTCCCAGAGCGCTTGACTCATTGGATCTCTTTGGCTTGTTTTTACAAGATGGGATTTTGAATTGAGTTTTACCAAGTAAGGTACGTCAGGATAATCTCTCGCATAGTGACTTATCAAACCAAGTTGGCCTGCTAAAACGCCTATCGTTCCCTCTGCGTGTGCCCTAGCACCAATCTCAAACAAATGTGCTGGGTCGTTGGAAGATAGAGGTACTTCGTTTCCACCGTCGTAAAAGTCGTCATTTAGGTGCTCGATTTTTTGGTCACAAGCGAATAAATTCATTTTTCCTGTTCCACATGTTGCAGCGTCCATATTATCGATATAGGTTTCAATTAGTTCATCTGGAACATCTGCTGGTACAGGATATTTTGTCTCCATGAACCCCTCCACCATAACAAAGGACTTCAAAACATCGTTTGTTGATTACAAAATTAATGATCGCAAATTGGGATAAATGTGCCATTCTTGTGAAATGGGTGCCTTGTTAACAAACATCAGTTGAAAAGGGGAGTGTTCGATTTATTCCGTATGCGAACCATGATTAGCATCTCAGTTGGAGTTCTATTATTGGCGATGATATCTTTCTCAGCAATGTTCGGCTCGCTCGACATCATTGGTTTTTCTGATGACAAGAAATCATTTACAGCAAGCGTAGATTTTGCTGAAGGAGTGAATTACTACACGCTGGTCGAAGTAGATGAAGGAGATAACAATGAAGAAAAAGTTGTGACTGTTATTTCTCATGAATTCGTATTCAGTGTTAATGATGAAAGTGGCGCAATTACTTGGGATTACGGAGACGGGACGACCGGAACTGGAGCAGTTACCAGCCACAAATTCGAAAACCCGGGAGTATACATCGTTACTGCAACTTCAATTTCACCTGATGAGGTAAAAACGAGTCAAATCGAAGTCACTGTGGATTTAGAAGCCACAGCAGAAGTTGACAACATGGAATGTGTCTGCGCCCCTACCGCAAAAGATACCATCATCGACCTGCTTGCTCAAGAAGGAGAGATGTCCATGGAAGGATATGTGAAAGTCGAACACGATGGAAGTAGTGAATCATGTTCTCTCAGAAATCCTCTACAAGAATGCCACGTAAGGGTTATTCTTGAAAGAACGGAATCCGGAAGCGTTGTAGGACAAGAGGTTCTATTCGATGACACCTTCAGAAGTAACGAATTAGTCGTTGATTTCGCCCTAATGGACTTAGATTTTGAAGACGGTGAAGGAATTCAGCTAAGACTGGAAACAGACCAGGTAAGAGACTGGCATAAGCCAACTGCTGAATGGTCTGCAACCGCACCAATCGTTTTGAGTTAGAGTGCGGATAGCGGGAATCGAGAAGGCTGGACCAAATTCGAGATTAGCTAAACGCACTCCATTGTTGTTAGATTTAGAGTGCGGATAGCGGGAATCGAACCCACGACATGAGGTTGGAAACCTCAGGTGATAACCACTTCACCATATCCGCGTAGCAACCCCTCCGAGGGCGTCTTATTCTTAGCCAATTCGGTCAAGTTCGAGGTGGTAATCTACCGAATAAATTCTGTTCGTGATTATAATTATTCGAGCGACGTTGCATCAATTCACTCCTTCGTGCTGCACGTTTCTTCTTCGAAGAGCGCATTGAATTGAGGGCCAAACCGGCAATCAATACAATACATACCCCTACAGCGGTAATTTCCTGTATATGATCTTCGAACACGAATGCCTTTTCTGCGTCAGAAAATGTTTGACCTTTAGTTGAGTTAATCGATTCTATCGATATTGTCACAAATGATAGTGAGGCAGTTGCTCCAATTTCTTTGGCTTCGATTACCGAAAGTATTGTTCCGGTATCTACCACATTTCCTGAGAAAGCTACCGTTTTCTCACCTTCGCCTTCGATTACGAGAACTTGATACCTAAGTCCTGCATCTATGGAATTTAGAGCCTTCCAATCTACTCTCAGTGTTAGATTATTTTGAATCAAGTTGGTTATTGAACAAGTAAAAGTCAGTAAATTATCTACTGCAATATCTAACTGGAATTCATCTGGACTGCACGAAAACTCAATCTCTGCAACATTTCTTTGTGCATCCAACGGCCAATGGTCGGGGAGTTCTGCCCCTACCGAATTATTGTCTCCAAAACCATCTCCGTCTGTATCCATATTTTGGGTTGGAAGGTTAGGGAATGCGTCAGCTGAATTAGACCATCCATCGTAATCGTCGTCAACACATCCTGTTCTATCTCTAAACGAGAAACCGTATTCTGTAGGGCAATCGTCTCCCTCAAAACCGTCTGGATTATCGCCATAACCGTCTGCATCAGTATCCTGCCACTGGCTTGCATCATTTACCATGAAGTCAGCATTGTCAGACCAACCATCGCCATCAGAATCTACACATCCGATTTTTCCGTCAGTAGCAGTGCCTGCGGTAGCAGGACACTCATCCATATTATCTCCGAAACCATCGAGGTCAGAATCAATCCATTCCGAGCCATCATCTGGGAAAACATCGTTTGCATTAGACCAGGTGTCACCATCATTATCCAGGCATCCGAACAAATCCGCGGAGCTGTTACCGGAAATTGTAGGACAAGAATCCGGTTGAGTACCGTTAGGATTGTCTCCGTAACCGTCTCCGTCAGTGTCATTCCATTGTGATGAGATCATTGGGAATGAGTCATTTTGGTCAGCCCAAGAGTCTTGATCAGCGTCAAAACAGCCGACTGAACCATTTAGTGAGGTACCCGGTGTATTTGGACAATCGTCCTCCGAATCATCAAATCCATCGTTGTCAATATCCTGAACTCTGGTAGGGTCATTAGGGAAGGCATCGTTCAAGTCTGATACTCCGTCGCCATCAGTGTCGGTACATCCAGTTCTGTCTATTGTAGAATTTCCGTATGCCTGAGGGCAATTGTCGGCATCGGTGCCATTCGGATTGTCACCGTACCCATCTCCGTCCGTGTCGAAGTACTGTGTAGGGTTATCTGGAAATGCATCTCCTGAATTTGCCCAACCGTCCCCGTCAGAATCTGGGCAACCATATACTCCTCCACCAGTAGAATTACCAAATGTGGTCGGGCAAGAGTCTGGAGTGGTCCCTCCAGGATTGTCACCATAGCCATCATTGTCTACATCATGCCATTGCGTGCTATCGTTTTCAAATCGATCTTGATGATTTGCCCAACCGTCAGAATCATTGTCAGGACATCCTAGTGTAGAATTTTGCCATGAGGTTCCCGCAATCGATGGGCAGTCATCTGCTAAGTTTCCACTTGGGTTATCTCCGAAACCATCGCCGTCCGAGTCGTTCCATTGAGTGATATCTTGAGGGAATGCGTCAAATTCTGCAGGCCTACCGTCGCCGTCAGCATCTAAACACCCGACCAGCCCTTCGGTCGAATTTCCAGCAAAGTTAGGACAGTCATCTTCGTTGTCAGCAAATCCATCGTTATCCGTATCGATAGAACGAGATGGGTCATTAGGCCACGGGTCGTTAGTATCTGAAACACCATCGCTATCGGAATCCAAACACCCTTGCAAATCAACAGTCGATGTTCCTGAAACAGTAGGACAATCGTCCCAATTTGTTGCAGGATTAGAATTGTCGTAGTATCCATCTCCATCTGAATCGAGCCATTGCGTAGAATCGTTTACCAACACGTCATTGATATTGGATTGACCATCACCGTCATCGTCAAGACAACCGTTTCTGTCTCTACTCGAATTGCCCCAGACTGTTGAACATGCGTCAGCTCCTTGGAAGGTTGACCAAACACCGTCAGGGTCCGACCACCCATCAGAATCTGTATCAGGACATCCGTATCGGTCTAAACTTGAACTTCCAACCGATGAAGTGCATGAATCCGGATTGTTTCCACTTGGGTTATCGCCATATCCGTCGCTGTCTGCATCTGACCACTGGGTCCCGTCGTTAGGGAAATCGTCACCGGTATTCGACCAGCCATCACCATCTCCATCAGGGCAGCCATCTCGATCTTGATTAGATTGACCTGATGTATTTGGACAGTCATCGAGAGTGTCGATAAATCCGTCTCCATCAGCATCAGCGGACAGATTAATCATAGAATAAGGCGCGTCAATTACCATTGCAAAGTGTTGAGGACCAGTAGGGATACTACTACCATTTACGTGAATTTCCCACTGTCCAGAAGCGGGGGAAGAGATTACCGTTCCAATCAGGTTGTCCCTGTCGTTTCCATATTCAGTCCAAACTCCGCTCGGGCTCTTTAGTGCAAAATCGATGTCATTTACGAGGTGAACATTGTTTGATGGAGAACTTGCTGGGTCGGTCCATGAGACCATGATTTTCAGGTCGGGTGCGTTACTTGGTACAGTGAATTTCCACGACCTTGAATCGCCTGTGCTGACCGATTCATCATCAACCCATGTAGAGTTGATTGCTCTGTCTAAGTCCACTAAACCCCAACCTTCGTGATTGTTGGGAGCAGTTTCTCCAGCGCCGTTAGTTGAGCTACCGTATTGCCCAGTCATATCATGAGCACTCGTTGTTATGATCCCCTTGACGAGAGCACTTGAGGGATTGGAGTGGCCTAAATTATCGATTAGATGTTGGTAAATTAAGGCGGCTGCACCGGCAGTAACTGGAGTGGCCATGCTGGTTCCACCCATGTATGTGTAATCTGAATTAGAGTAAGCACCCCAAGCGGTATCGGTCGTCGAACGGCTCTTTGTGGATAAGATGAATGTTCCAGGCGCAGAAACATCTGGCTTGATGCGGTCATCTTCTGCTGGACCTCTACTCGAGAAAGCGGCCATTCCTTCTGAATCGTCTGCTATCTTATCAGAACTGATTGGATTCTTGCTGTATGTACTACCCCACCATGCCCCGTATGTTGCAGTGAAGGAAGTCCTATCATTTTCTGAAGCACCTACAGTTAACACATTTTTTGCAGATGCTGGAGACATTAGGCTATTCAAGTCAACTTCTCCGTCGCCGTTATTATCTGTGTCCTCGCCCTCATTTCCAGCTGCGAAAAGGATTAACATTTCAGAATGATTTCTCGCTGAATAGTCAGCCTGCATCGATGAAGCAGTATAGTCGCCTGCAGCTACTGACCCCCATGAATTGGTATGAATGTGCGTGTTATTATTTGCCGCATCGTTGAATAGAGTGTTCAAATCAGGTGGAATCCCTTGTAATGAGTACCCATCTGTAACCCCGTAGGTATTTTCAGCATATGTTGTCCAATCGACATATACTTCGGTCGCTTGCATGTAGAGTTGTGCTTCAGGCGCCATTCCCTTAATGGTACCAGATGATTGAGTTCCATCTCCAAGAACCGAACCAGCAACGTGAGTTCCGTGACCTGAATCAAGGTCAGATGCACCGTCATTGTAGGGAGCATTTGCGTACTGTTGCATAGAAGAGGGGAGCCCATATGCGTGTATACCTTGGATATGGTCTCTAAAATCTGGATGCATGTTTGTGTTGTTTATTCCATTATCAAGGCCGGTGTCTGCGACTGCGACAATTATGCCTGTACCGTCTAACGCGTTCCATGAAGGATTGACGCCTGCCATTTGTGTTGCATCCCACAGAACCTTAGCGGAGATGATTTCCGCTGCTTCATCATTAGCTGTTATGAATTCAAAAGTTGGTTCGACCCATTCGACTTCAGATTGAGAAATCAACCATTCAACTCCACTGGTCCTCGCCTCGACTTGTGCCCACCTCATACTGTGACTTTGGACTTCAATATCTCCTCTTAATCCAATATCTTCTGGAAGTTCGTCACCGGACAATACTACGTTGAAAATTCCGATTCCCGGAGCTACGAAGTAGGATTCCATTTCTCCTTTCAATGACGGCATGACATCTGAATGTAACTTGGTAAATTCAGGCATCTGAATCATTCCCTCGACCGCTAATCTCTCAAGTTGAGAAGGGGTATGGCCGTTTAATTCGCAATGGAAAGCGGAAGGTGGAGCAAACGTCCAACACTCTATTCCTGCCTCTTCTAATTCCCAAACCCATTCGGTAGGCACTGGGTATTCATGGGTGAGCACGTAGAAGCCGTGATAGTTATCCTCGGGAACAAACTCAATCGGAATGCTATTTACAACCCCATTTTTGAAATTGATTGGAAGGCCTACTTCTTGGTCATTATCCCAAGCAAGAGCGCCTGAAAATGTCGAGAACACTAACAAAATTGCGACAACGGTGGTTCGCATGTTACTACACTGTTAAGGGTTCAACATGAAAGTATCTAACGCAGGTTCATAATCTAAATGCGGAACGCAATGAATATGGGAGCAGGTAATCCACGCTCAGCACAATACCAACATTTGTCTCCTGAACAGTTGAATTCAGAGAAGGTGGAAATTCTTGGCAAACAAATCTGGAGAGTAATTCCATACGGAATGAAGTATAAGCAAAGGGCACTGGTTGGCATTTTAGCAAATGGCATGGCCAGATTTGCAGATCTCCTTCCTTTCGTTTTCATAGGATTCGCTGTAGATTTTTACTCAGGAGCAAATACAGAAGGGTTCTTTGGTGGATTCAGAGACTTCCTAGATGATTCTCTATTCCCTATCGTTAGCGATAATCTCGCCTACGGATACGGGATACTGATTTTCCTCGGTTTCGCAAGTCTTGCCGTGTTCCAAGGAATAAGTGAATACTGTTGGCAAACCCTTGGCTACAAGGTGCAACACGACTTACGTCTTGATGCTACTAAATCTCTAATCGACATGGAAGCATCATACTACGATTTGCGACAGACTGGACAATTGATGAGTGTACTCTCGGCCGACGTAAATCAATTAGAGGACGTCATAAGTGATTCATCGACTTCGATAATTCGAATCGTCGTTACTTTCGGAACGGCATTCCTAATTCTAATTCTAATGAGTTGGAAACTTGCCGCAGTTCTCTTTGCACCGCTTCTCCTCATCATTCCGTTAGTTTATCTATTCTCTACACGAGTTCAGAGAAAATACAGACAACAAAGAGAATCGACTGGTGATATCACCGCCGTTCTTGAAAATGTTATCTCAGGAATAGCAGTTGTTCAAGCATACAATGCTCAAGACTGGGAAGCAGAAAGAGTTGACAAGGAATCAGTAGCCTATAGGGAGCAAGCAATAGGGGCAAGTCGCGACAGAAATCGCTACCTTCCAGGCTTGTACGCAATCGCAGGTATCGCATTTGGTCTCTTAGTAACAGTTGGAGGATACTTGACGAAACAGGGTGACATAACTACTGGTCAACTCGTCACCTTCCTCCTGATATCGACAAGAATGACGATGCCGATGTTCATCTTTGGTATGCTGATCAATCAGTTACAGAAGGGAGAAGCAAGTGCAAGAAGAGTATTCGCCTTGGTTGATTTAGTACCGACTATCGCTGACAAAGAGGATGCAAAGGTCCTCGATGGCCCAATTACCTCAGTCGAATTCGACAACGTGACATTTACCTATCCTGGAACGTCCACAAAGGTGTTAGCAGGTATATCATTCAAGGTAACTGCAGGAGAATTCCTTGGTGTGATGGGACACACGGGAGCGGGTAAGACAACGATTTTGAAATTACTAATGAGATATTACGAACCCCAAGAAGGTCGAGTGCTCGTAAACGGAATCGACGTTCAAGACTTAACACTTGATTCCGTAAGAGCAGCCATGGGATTCGTGAGTCAGGAGCCGTTCCTATTCTTTGGCTCAATAAAGCAAAACGTAGCCTACAACCGAGAAGCAGATGAGGCTGAAATCATGAAAGCCCTTGAAATGGCAGGGGCATCTGAATTTGTCAAGGAGTTCGAAGACGGCCTTGATACGATGGTTGGCGACAGGGGAACAAAACTCTCAGGCGGACAGAGAGCGAGAGTATCACTCGCTCGTGCATTATTGAAAAATCCAAGCCTGCTTGTCTTGGATGAAGCATCGAGCGCACTCGATGCTGAGACTGAAAAGAGAATACAAGAAAATCTGCTTGCTAGTGGCGGCGAGCGAACAACTATCGCTGTTGCCCACAGACTTTCAACAATTAGGAATGCAGAAGAAATCATCTCCATGGTAGACGGTGCAATCGTTGAAAGAGGAAACCACGAGGAATTACTCGCTAACAACGGAGTTTATGCAAGCCAGTGGCAAATCCAAACAGGTGAATTGTGATTAAGCAGTCTTTCTGACCCGTTCTCTTCGCTTTTCCTCAAGGTCTGGAGCGAAACGCTTGTCGCCCTGAATGATTACGACAGAAATCAATAGGAAAAGTGGGAATCCAACAACTATCGCCCATACGGAAAGTGAGAGGTTGAAAACTATCGCCTCCTCAAATATTTCAGCGATGATAATGATTCCAATGATGACGAGTACGCGAAGAATACCTAGCCATCCTCTGATCAATAGCCAAATCTCTCTAGCATCATCAGCGCTACTGGATTGTGTAGTATCCATCTGCGCCATGATAGTCGCTAATCTTTGCACTGCTTAATCCTAATCAAGCAGTACGGATTCTATCGTCGATTTGTTCACCGACTCCAGCTTTTCCACCTGTTTGTCGAATCTCCTTCCACGCTTTATTGACTCCTGCGCCATATGCCCAATGCGCAAGGAATACGAATAGTGGGGCGAGGAAAACTGTGCCAATACTTCTGTGCGGGCTGGTTCCAATAGCGGCGCCAAGCCATGAGATTGCAACGTAAAGCCCAGCAAGTCCCAATGGTATGTGGAAAGCAATCCTTGAGACATCCCATTCTCCACTAAGAGTGAACCAAGTATCTGCGGAAGCTCCACCTGTAACGGCTCCGAAGATTGTAGAAAGACCAGCGAGTACTACCAACCAAGGGAAGAAACCGATTGCAGTATGTGACCACTCTGCAATTTCAGGCCATCTTTTGTTTGCAACCATTCTGGTGTAACCATAGTTTCTCATCTGCTTCATGTACGGCTTGAAAGGCCTTCTTCTTCTGTGAGGCATTACGTTCTCGGGGTCGATGAATAACTTGTGACCCTTTCTCTGTATTTTAGCATCGAGAACTACGTCCTCTGCTCCAATACATCCTTCCTCAAAGAAGTCCACTTCTCTGAGGTTAGCCATTCGGTGAGCGCAATTCACTCCGGGGTTGTGAGTGATCGGAACCAATTTTCCTTTTGGTTGGGCCCCGTATCTGGTCCCAGCAGTCATGAATTTTGTACAGAATGCGACGTCTGCACACTTTGCGCCGAACGGGTCTTCGTCAGGAGCAAAATTCGGGCCACCAACAGCACCGACTTCAGGGTCATCGAACCAGCGAACTAATTTTTCAACCCAGTCCAATGGCGGGATAGTGTCATCATCTGTGAATAAAACCAGGTCGTGGTCCATTTGCCTAAGGGCGAAATTACAAGCGTCAGCACGATTTCTTGAAGGGTCATCAATCCAAGTGGCACCGTATTTTTCACAGACCTCTTTCGTGTTGTCTTTTGATTTCGAGTCGGAAATTACGATTTCGAAGTGCGGGTATGTTTGTTGGGAAAGTCTACCGAGTACGATATCCAACTCTCCTGCATTGTTTATGGTTGGAATTAGTACAGCAACTTTGAACGGTTCCCCATCTTCTTTGAGCAGGGGGGAGACTTCTGCCATGAAACGCCTACTAACCTCCCCTTGATGAAGGCATCTCATTGTTTTTTGACTCAGAAAAATACCCTGAAACCGCGCGTTTTGGGGTGCTAAAGGATTAGAAGGTTCATAAGCCTCCGAAATCGCAGTGAAATCGTAGGGGTGCTCTCATGTTGAACATTACAGCCCGTCAAGACCTGATGAAGACCATCGTAGAAACGCTAGGTGTAGTCGTTGAAGAAGCAAGATTAGACTTCAAAGAAAACGGCTTATTCGTCAGAGTTGTTGACCCGTCGCATGTAGCGATGATCAAAATGGAAGTAGATAGTGCAGCTTTCGATACTTGGGAAGTTGACGAAACCAATCTTGGATTGGAAATTAGGAAGTTGAAAGACATGTTAAGTTTGGGCGCAACCGATATGGTTGACCTAACTTACAACGATGATACTGGCACTGCTACTGTAAACATCGGAAGAATCGACAGGAATATCCGACCTCTCGACAACTCAACATTGAATCCACCAAATGTCCCAGACCTTGAACTACCGTGTGGCGTAACAATCTCTGGCGCTGAACTTGCTCAAGCACTAAGAGCAGGAAGGCAAGTTGGTGAATTGGTGACCCTTTCTCTCGATGACAAGAAATTCTCGGTAAACGTAAAACAAATCGATGAAGTTCATGTTGAATTCACTAAAGAAGACTTGGTAGCTCTTGATTGTGGCCAAGCTGCAAAATCCCAATACTCACTTTCGTACCTAATACCGCTGTCAAAGGTATTCCAGGGAATTGAAAATGTAAACGTCAGGTTTGGAGAGAATTTCCCTCTCAAACTCAATTTCGATTTTGCTGACGGCGCAGGAACAGTCGAGTATTTCCTCGCTCCAAGAGTAGAAAACGACTACTGATGTCATTCACATCGAAAAGAGTTTCAATTTGAAACGAAGTACAAGCAATGATTGTCTTCTAATCCGTGTAGGTCAATTTGTTCATTAATTGTGAGACCTGCATTTTCTAACCGTTCCCTGACCTGATCGAAGACTGCTTTTTCTCCACCCTCTGTCAATCTCTCAGAGGCCGCCTTAAGCGATAGAAGCCCCTTTCCACCCGGTTTCAGGAATCTGTTAACCGCTTTGATGAAAATCTCCGCTTGGCCGGCTTGACTTACATCTTGTAACAACCAGTCCACTTTCCTTGACACCATGACACCCCACCCTGAGAAATTACGAGCATCTCCCAAAACAGGTACGAGCCCTGGCCGAATATTCGATAGGTGCACCAAGTCTCTCAGACACCTTGGAGATAAGTCCACAGCTATTATCCTGCCATGCTTTTCATTTCCTTCTCCACAGACGTGGTCGTGAAGGTGAGATAGGGAAGTTCCATGCCCAGCCCCAAGGTACAGACAAGTATCTCCTTCATCAGGCAATAATTCGTATTGGGTTTGTCTCGCTCGAGAAAGTGCGGCTCCCAATTTCGACCTTGTTGGATCCCATCTTCTGTATTCAGTTCCCTTGAACCTACGAAGAGACTCACCGTATTGTGAAGTCTTAGGAACTGCATTCTTGGTCCAAATCGCTCGTCCATCAACGAGGACAGCCCAAGAGAGTCTGCGCTGTTTCCCCAACCTATCACCTTCGAGCCGGTTGAGAATTTTCACTTCTGATTGTTTCAACTTTAGCGGCTACTGCGTCTACGGCAGATTGGTCCCAAACCGCTCCTCCGTAAGCATCACACCTCGCCGCTATGGTTGCTTTTGCAGCGACCATTCTGGCAATTTTTCCTCGAGTCCACCTCGGGGAGCGAGAAATCCAGGGATGCATGAAAATATGTCCGTGCTTAGGTGAGGGAGCCCCTGTCTTAAGGTGGCTAAAGAACGCTTTTTCGGCTCCTAGAATTTGCATTGTTCCAGCAGGTAGGCGTGCTAGCCTTGCTCTACCGTGAGCTTCTGTACACAATCTTGCAGCCAAGATTGGACCGAGTAAGAGAGATAGTGATGGCAGGTGTGACGAAGCAAGTTCCCTGACTACGTCTTCCATTGCGTTTAGCCGATTCTTGATTTCCCAAACGCTAACCGCCCAATCATGCAAGCTGTCCCACTCAGCATCTGTTGGTCCAACTGGTGGCATTCCAACTTGAAGTGTATCTGCTAATTCGGTTAGGGAAGATGAATCAATGACTTTTCTTGCAAGTCCAGTTCGATCTTTTTCGAACCTTGCTTCAGGAAGGAATAAACCGACCCATTCAACTAACCTGCCCTCGATTGTCACATATGCTGACCTCAGCTCATCTGAGGCACGTAATATGTGTTCCAATCTTCTGTCAGGGTCGCCCGCTGCGGCGTCAACACCACGCTTTGAAAGTAGAATTGCAGCCTTGTCTACGGCCTGAAGGGCTTCTTCGGATGGCAGAGGCCAATCCGCTTCGGGTAAACCCTCAGAACCGTGTACTAACGCCTGTGCATTTGGGAACCTCTCAGCCAGTCTTTCCGCTTCGGGTGTCATCGCTCCATGGACTATCATGTCCAATCTTGTACAGACGGAGTCGGTATCCTTCCAACCGTCCCATTCCTCGACATCGAGTAAATTACCTTCTGAATCCGAAACAGCGGCAGACCTCCAATCATACCAAAGCCACATATGAGGGTCTAAACGGACCCTATTGTTGAATGATTTGCTGGGTTTATAGAACAAATATTGATAAGGAGAGTTATTTTTCGTTGTTCATGTTCTGTCCTGAATGCGGTACGATGGCATTTCCTATAAACGGGGAAATCGACTGTACAAACTACAAATGTGGTTACAACGGCCCTGTGGGTAAAATGAAAATCCAAGGTAAGGAAATAGACCTTGGAGATGTGCAATCTTCAAGTAAAGCCGAGACAAGGGAATATGAGGTTATCAAGGACTCTGACCAGATGAAAGGAGTACTAACCACTGGAGATTACATGTGTCCAAAGTGTAACGGTGTCGAAGTTTTCTCTTATCTCGAACAAACAAGATCCTCTGATGAGCCCGAAACAAGGATGCTAACCTGCAAAAATTGTGGAAAGGGTTGGAGAGAATACTGAGTGGTAAAATGAAATTTCAAGCATTAATCGCTTGTCTTATTCTTATCATTCCTGGTTGTTTTTCTGAAGAATCAGTCAAGGAAGAAATCTCTTTCAACGGGCGTAATCTAAACGGTAGCCCAGTGTATGAATTTACTCTGGAAACTGCTTACGGTGATTTGTGGAGCCTTGCTGATGAAGAAGGCAAAGTAGTTGTTTTAGCATTCGTTTTCACTCGTTGTGACAACACCTGTCCAGTTACCAGTCAAAATCTGAAGATGGTAAAGCAAAGCCTAACAGAGTCCGAATTAGAAAATGTGACATTCGTTTCAGTAACCGTGGACAAGAAACATGATTCACCTGAGAGACTGAGAAACTGGAGCGAGGACATGGGGTATGATTGGCCTCATTTAACCGGTTCAAGTAGTGCCCTTGATACCGTGTATGAAACATACGGGGTTTATCCTGTGGAGCAGGAAGATAATTCCAGTGAGGGCTACACAGTAGCCCATCCATCTCCGACTTATATCCTCGATACGGATACTCTTGGAAGAGTAGTTTGGTCCGATTATGACTTCCCTACAGACTTGTTCTTGGAAGACTTACGGACAGTGATTGAAAATTACTGATCACTTCTGACAAGATTTACACCAAAATGTAGAGCGCCCACCTTGGACCAATCTTTCAATGGTCCCTCCACACTGACATTCTTCTCCTTCCTTGTCATAGACTTTGAACTGGTGGGGGAAATAGCCGAGAGTACCGTCTACTGCTCGGAAATCACGGAGTGTTGAGCCTCCAGCCTGTATGGCTTCGGCAAGGATAATTTTGATTTGTTCAACAAGAATCTCACACTCTTTCAATTTGATTTTACTCGACAAGCGCTTTGGCGAAATTCCGCTTCTGTTAAGCGCCTCACAGGCATAGATATTCCCTACTCCAACCACGACCTTTTGGTCGAGTATGCAAATTTTCACTGGACTTTTTCTTCGTTTTAACTTCTCATAAAGGTCTCTCGCAGTCCATTCTTCCAAGGGCTCAGGACCGAGGTGGTCAAGCAATTTGTGAGAATCGCCTCGATAGATGTCCAAAACTCCAAAGCGCCTCGGGTCGTTATACACCGACATAGTTCCATCATCGAAGTAAATTACAACGTGGTCGTGTTTCTCCTCTCCACTGCTTGCATCAAGAGTCCAACTACCGCTCATCCCGAGGTGTGAGAGAAGGATATCCTCGTTATCTAGGTCGATGAGGAGATATTTTGCTCTTCGGCGAACATCGGTAACTTTCCTTCCTACCAACCTTGATTCTAAGTCTTCGGGGAAGGGAAATCGCAATCCTTCTCGCCTTAGTTCAACTCCATCGATCCGTTTTCCAATCCACGCTGAGGACAGTCCTTTGCGGACAGTTTCAACCTCAGGTAGTTCTGGCATGAACTTTCCAACAGCAAGACCTCAATAGTATTGATTGTCACAAGAATAGCAATTTTGCCGTAGACCAGAAAGCTAACCCTATCATCAACACACCAGTGATTCGATTCATGAAAATTTGATTATTTTCTATTTTGGTAAGAACGTTTGAGTTTGATAATAGCAATGCTACAAGCACGTACCAAATTGTGTCTATTGACATTCCTAAAATTGCGATTACCCACTTCGTATCACTCGACATTCCAGGTTCTAAAACTGAAGACAATACTGCAAGCATGAATACTGCGATTTTGGGGTTTAGAAATGCGATAAAGAAACCTTCAACAAAGCCTTCTCTGTTCCCACCTTCGTATTCTAATTTAGACGCTTCTGCGTTAAATATCCCGTATCCAAGATACAATAGAAATACGATACCAATGACTTGTAAAACGGTGAACAGTGCTGGCATTTCGACCATTATTGTTACCAATCCAAAAACAACTGCAGCCGCATAGAATCCAAAACCCAAACCGTGGCCAATCGCGCAGGAAAGGCCCCGTGACCTTCCTCCAATCATGGTGTTTCTTAGCACGACCGCAAGAGAAGGACCTGGAGATGTTGCTCCGAGGATAAACATCACAGCCGCGGCTGATATTGCGCCAAGGTCCATGATACTCTCAAGAGGTGATTGACAAAGACTCTTTGGTTGAGGATTGGAAATACGGGGATATTATCGCCAAAAATTCGTCAGCCTTCTAAAGGTCCTAGATTTCTCGACACTGTATGGTTAGATATTTGCCGATAATTACAGATGATGAAAATGAGCCTTACCCAAACCCGCCGATTTACGACATAGATGAGGATTATATTGAATGTGTCAATCGCCTTTGGGATGAAAACAGTTTGTGCCTTGAGGATAAATTCGTCTCAGGCAATCAAAGTGATTTCGAATGTTATGGAGAAGGACAGCCAATCCTTGTTGTCCCGAGAAATTGGCCACCGCGTGATTGGGACGGCGAACCTCCTCGCAGAGCTGTCATTTACCTAGATGATTTAATCGAAATTTATGGAGACATGATGGACGTCATGGACGACCCCGTGTTGGGTAATCGAATCGACCCCTTGACTGAAATTCAAAACATATTGGTGAGATTTTCTAACGATATTGAAAGCGTAATCATCCTTGGTTCTTATTGGGCAGCCCATGAGATATTCGACATGGTGAACAAGGACGGTAATAGGCCGAGCAGAAGGGTCTCAAAATTCATTGACCAGTTACGAGTACACTGTGCGTTTAAATTCGTAATAACACGTGGTGAAAGAGACATCCGCAGGATTTCTGCGGCACGGTTCATCTGCTATTGACTGGGCGCCTAACTTACCATGACGATACTATTTCCACCCAACATTACTGATGTTTCTCTAGATGCCCTATCTAGGTAGGCTTGTACGTTCACTCTGTCTAAAACGATCACTGTCGCCTTGACTAGAGATTCAGCGGCGTTTTTGGTTTGGTCGGTGATTTCTCTCGCCATGAACGGACATAAACATTTACACTTATTTACCTTTGTCCGGTTGCATCATGGGCGTTCAAGCGTGTTTTCCTACGGATTTAGAGTTTTTATTACCATAAACCGGAAATTCTTCCTGTACTAATTTATATTTGCATGGAACTATTCTAAAAGAAACTGGAGATTTCACTTGATGTGATACTCCTGCCATAGAAAGGCGACGACCAGCTTTTTCCTTTGCTGACTCGTATTGCCTCGACCTTCGCCTTAATTCAGCAAGACCGAAAAACTCTGCGATGTTTGCTTCGCGCAACTTGGTTTTGGTCCACCAATATTCACTTTTCAAAGTCTTTTGCTTTACTGCAATACCCTTCTGTAAATCGTATGCGGCAATGCCTGGCTTTCTGTGATTAAAGGCTGAAACATCCAATGCCTTCCAAGAGGGTCTGCCATCTTCAAGAATAATTTTCGAATTTGCGATTGAACCACATTTTCCAAACTTCTTTGTAGGGGTGTGGCCGAAAATGACGGTTCGGTTTTCATCGATTGGCTTGTCATGGCGGAAGAATGCACCTCTTATCCAAAGCAGACTCTTCTCATCCTGAGATTCTAAATCCATCTCTGGATGATATCCCGCATGAACTAGACGCCACTTGTCTAACACAAGATGGCTTGGTAAATCGGCCATCCAAGCACAATCTTCAGCGAATGCAAGTTTAGCTCTGTGAAGATCGCCCTTTGCAGCCACAATGTAAGAGCCCCACGTTGAAGCACCACCCTTTGCTAACCAGGTTGTGTCTAATTGGATTGACCTCCCCTGCAGTGACCTCGTTGCCATTTGTTCATGATTACCTTTTATCGCAACGATTTGAGGATGATTGCGGATAAATTCGATTACTCCTGCCGAATCTGGCCCCCTATCAATCATGTCGCCAAGCAAAACGACCCTATCCCCATCCTCCAAATTCAAACGATGTATCAGCGCCCTAAATGTCGCCAAGTGGCCGTGTATGTCTCCAACTACCCAAACTTTGGACCCTGCGGATAGACGAGCCTGCAGGTCGGCTTCAGTGCCCCGGTCGCG
>JAYPOA010000026.1:0-14514 GCA_038130705.1 Methanobacteriota archaeon
CGGAATCATATGTTGTTGTTGCTGTAGCTATGCCACTGTTCCTGATTGTTATGTTGGTAATTATGTTCTGGGTTAGCGGTGCTGGTGCTCAGATGGAGGAAAGCACCCTATTCGCAGTTGTATTACTTGTATTACCGATGATCCACGCCGCATTCGCATTCTTGGTATGGTCATCAAGCGAAGAACAAAAAATGTGAGCAGGAGGTGATTAAGTGGCACGAAAGAAGAAGGAGAAGATAACAGTAGATCTCGACCTTCCAAAAGATGACACCACATTGACCAAGTTATACGCCATTCTTGCGGTTTCAATATTCATTGGTTTAGGATGCTTCGGATTCTGGATAACTAATTCTCATTTTACAACAGCACCTAATGGACAACCACTTTTCGTAAACATGGTATGTGGATACGATATGAACTACATTCCAACCTTTGAGGACAACGAATCATGTCCAATGCTAAAAGATGAAGCAAACGTACTCGTTATGACCCCAGAAGACCCGTGGGTGGATTTCATCTCCTTAGGTCAGATGTTTGATGTTCCAGGTATGGATGAAAACGTGACCAACGTGCGTCCAGCACAACCGATGTCCGGGACTTGTGACGTTGAAACATCTGTGCCTTCGGATTATTCATTCCGAATCATTTCTCCAGAGGGTGAAATCCTTGGTCAATATCAGGGAAATACCTATGCTAATGGAGACAAGTGTGAACTTGAAATAGCGAACATGGAGGCTGGTGAAATGTACCAGATCGTCATCTATTCTGATGAAGAGGTTCTCGAAGCAACTTACAGATTAGAAATGGATTATTATGACGGCGTCCCAGAATACATGAATAACAAATCACAATGGATTGGTCCAGAAGTTAGCGTCGGACCACTTGATTTGAGGCCAACAATTTTCCTCAATTTCTTCGGCCTTGGTTTCTTCTTTATGTTTTGGCCAGCTTCCTATTATTGGGACCGTGTTAAGGAAAAGACCAACAGAATGGAAGAAAAGTTCCCAGATTTCCTGAGAGACCTTGCTGAATACTGGAAGGGAGGTCTGTCGATGACGGTAGCGGTTCAAACACTGGCTACGAGTGAATATGGTGCCCTAAACCATGAAGTCAAGAAAATGAGTGATCAATTATCTTGGGGTGTAGCATTTGGAGACGTTATCGAAATGTTTGCCGCGAGAGTTGGAACGCCTCTTGTAAAACGAGCTATATCTCTTATCTCTGAAGCGAATAGGGCGGGTGGTAAGATTTCAGATATCCTAGTGACCGCAGCAAACGACAGTCGCGAAATCAAGTTCCTTGAAGGAGAACGTAAACGTTCAATTGCGTCTTATATTTCGGTTATTTGGACTTCCTACGGGGTTTTCCTAGGGGTTATTGTTGTTCTAGCAAAGGTGTTTATCCCTGCTATTGCTGGTTCAAATTCAGATAGTTCTGGAGACGCTGGAGGCGGACAACAACTTGGAAACATGGTTATCAGAAACATTGAACCACTGTTCTTCCTGACTATTTTCTATTACGGTGTAACCATGCAGGCGTTAGGAAATGGTTCGATGGCTGGACTGATGGCTACTGGTAGGTTTACCAGTGGAATGAAACATTCAGGAATGATGATTATCTTAGCAATACTTTGTTTCAACATCATTGTATTCACACCCGACCTGATAGGAATAACGACATTGCCTACCTTACAGCCGGCGGCCGGAACATTCTCTCCGTGAGTTGATGTATTTGCAAAATGATGAATCAGCGCAAATTCACATTCTTGAAATGCTGACATTATTTTGGTTATTCTTCATGACCGCAGCATTCCTCATCACGGTACATGTTCCAGATTCAAATAGCATCTCTATGGATGCTGAATTGAAATTTGCCGGTGAAGATGCCATTAACTTAGCACTTGCAACACCCTCTTCTGAATACGATTCAAAGTTGGCAGAATATCTTGCAACTGGTCAGCGTGATGAAGCCTGTGAGTTGATTCAAGAGTACATTATCGGAAGCGTAGAAGCAAATTGTTGGTTATCTATCGACTCCGCGACATTACAGCCTCATGGAGAGGTAGCAACGCCAGGTGACAGTACGGTAAATGCTCACGATATGGTAGCAGTAGATGGGCACCTTTGGACTGTAAGCCTCGACCTTTGGGAGCGTGGTTCATAATGCGTGAAAGTAGAAGAGGAGATGAAGGACAAATGTTGCTTGCAACCGGCGTTGTTCTGATGATGTCTCTTCTTTCGATGGCTATCTTTGGTGTAAAGATGGCTGGAATTTCAATGCCTTTCGATACTGCTGGTGATGATACGATTCAGGCTTCTGCTGACGTTGCTAATTACCTTCCAAGCCTTACTGAGGATAGAGCTGAAATATGGTACAGCGAAGGAGTTTCGGAATATGAAAGCGTTAACAAGTCAATTAACTCTCTTCACGATGATATTCTACATCACGGAGAAATTAGAGGAGTAGAATTGAAACTTCTCAATATCACGGTAACTGAAAGTGATGGAATCGTCACCGTAACCACAGAACTTGGAGCGGCGGATAGAAATTCGATGCTGACAAGAATAATTTCCTTTGATATCGATTTGGATGATTAATGGGTTTTATTCCACTCGTTCCATTCAAGGTCAATCCAGTGCCTTACCTTCCCCAATACGTCTTTCTCAATTGAAGGGTCAATAGTATGCCAATCAACAATTTTCGCACGGTCTTTCAATGCTGATTGTATTGCTCTTATTCTCGGTAAAGAATTGATGTATCTCTCTGCATTTCTAAATGAGTAAACCTCTCTTTGTTTGAGGAAACTGATGTGTCTTTCTTCCTCCTCGATGTGCATGACAATTCCTATTGCAATACCGCCTGAATTTTTCCACTCTCTGATTATTCGAGAACTTGGTTCGATATGTACTCCTTCTATTATCAGGTCTATTCCCTCTCTTTGAGCCCTTTCTATCGAGGCTAAAACACCGCTCTCAACCGCCTTGCAGGTATCTTGCCAATCCAAAACAGGGTCACCCGAATCTCCTCTGGAAAAAGAAGATCTGTGCAGTGCAGGGTTATTTTCTTCGTCAGCTACTCTCATGGTTTCTCTAATTGCGTCGGTAGAAACGAACCGGATGATTGAATGTTCATTTGCGATGCTAACAGAGGTTGTAGATTTACCAACTCCAGTGGCTCCTGCAAGCATAATCAGTAGAGGAGGTTTCCTCGTGACCTTAGTTTTGGTCGTGTCGGCTATGCTAATTGTTCGCGCCATTCGCATGTCGATACCTTTCTATCTAATCAAGACATTTGTCAATCGGAGAGGCTTTGAGGCGGTTCCTACTCGCATCGATTATGACGAGCGAACAGATGTGGATTGCAGGTGAATGGTGCGCTGCTGAAGACGGCGCTACAGCGGATATTATCAATCCAGCAACGGGTGAAGTAATTGCAACAACTCCCAAGGCAACTATTGCTGATGTTGAGAGATGTGTAACTGCCTCAAAGCAGGCTTTGCATTCACGAGAATGGGCGTCTATGGACCCAGCACAAAGAGGTAGAGTATTACAGAAAATGGCCGCTACAACATACGCACATGCTAAATCACTCGCAGCCATAGAGTCTGGGAACAATGGGAAAACATTCAGAGAGGCGCTTAGTGAAATCCGCTACGGTGCTTGGACGTTGGAATATTTTGCTGGGCTGTCAGACAAGATTGAAGGAAGTACCATTCCCGTTCCAGGAAATCGCTTGAATTACACTTTACGCCAACCACTAGGGGTTACTGCACACATTGTGCCGTGGAACTTCCCTCTACAGCTTGCCATTCGCTCAATAGCGCCTGCTCTGGCTGCCGGTTGTACAGTAATTGCAAAACCTGCATCATGGACGCCACTATCTCTACTCGCTTGGGCTAAGGCCATTGAGGAAGCAGAAACAGGACTTCCTTCTAGTGTGTTACAGGTTATTACTGGCTCGGGTGGATTGATAGGTGACGCTCTTGCTGGGCACAGTGATGTCGATGGAATCGTATTGACCGGTGGAGTTCCTACTGGAAAAGCAGTCATGGCTAAGGCAAGTGAAAATCTAACTCCAGTCACTTTAGAACTTGGTGGAAAAGGAGCTAACATAGTATTCCCAGATGCAAATATTGGCTTCTGTGCGAAAGCCGTGTGTTTTGGAATTTTCATGAATGCAGGTCAGATGTGCTGGGCTGGCTCCAGACTGATTGTTCATGAAGACGTACACGACGAACTCGTTGAGGCAATAGTCTCAGAGATCTCAAAATGGCCCGTAGGCCCTGGCATGGAAGATGGAGTCCGAATGGGAAGCATGGTCCACTCCACACACAGAGATGACGTACTTGAAATGCTAAACAAGGGACTTTCTCAAGGAGGAACCGTCGTCTGTGGTGGTAGTGCAATCGATAGAGATGGAGCATTCATGGAAGCTACGGTCGTTACCGATGTATCCAGCGACAACCTACTTTTCCAGGAGGAATTATTCGGTCCGGTTTTGGCTGTGACCAAATTTAGCGAAGATTCTGAAGCACTAAAATTAGCTAACGATACACCGTTTGGACTTCTAAACGGAATTTGGACAAACAATCTCTCTCGTGCTCACAAGTTCGCAAGGGACCTTCAGTCAGGTATGGTTAGCATCAACGAATACCCAATCACTTTCCCACAAACAGCGTTTACAGGTTGGAAGCAATCAGGAATAGGAATTGAACAATCAAAGGATGCTTTGAATTTCTACACTAAAGTCAAAAACGTCAATGTAAAGCTGTGATCGTATGAATATTTACGAAAAAGAAGGCGTAACTGTAATTCAGTTAACTGGAGGTACAGCAAGCCAGTCATTCAGTAGGGAGTTTCTTCCAAAAATCAGAGATGCAATCATCCAATCAATGGATTCGAAAGCAGTTGTTATCACAGGAGAAGGCAAATTCTTCTCGGCAGGGGCAGACATTGACGCTTTTCAAAAATCGATTGAAGAGAACGATAGTGTTCAATTGATTAGAGATCTGACGGGTATTCTTCATCCCCTTCTTTTGAAAATGAGAACCTCGAAGACTATTTTCATCGCAGCGGTCAATGGAGCATGCGCAGGTGGAGGGCTCGGTCTCGCACTTGCCTGTGATGCACGAATAGGTACTGATAACACGAAGATAGCAGCGTCATATGCAGGTATTGGGCTTTCTCCTGATGGAGGGACTACCTGGTTATTACCAAGGCTTGTCGGTGAGCAAACCGCACGACGTTTCTTTTTCGAGAATCAAATTTGGGATGCTAAAGAATCACTAAATTTCGGAGCTATTGATGAAATCGTAGACTCTGAATCACTTATTGATAGGGCCATAGAGGTTGCAAACCACTGGTCAAAATGGGGCGACCATACCAAAGAGGCTACTAAACACCTTCTTCTTTCTCAGAACGTGAACGACTTTGAGACTCACATGAAGCATGAACGCACCTTGATTGAAGCAGCAGGCCTAACAGATGAATTCAAACAGGGAGTTGAAAAGTTCCTAAAAAGACGTACATCCAGATAAGCGATTTTTCGTTTTTATTATTCATTCCATTGCTGCCATAATCTTGCGAATTCAGGCCAGTGTTTTTTTGCAGGGTTATATCTGCCATATCCAAATTGATTATGTGCAAAAACTTTGACTGTTGTATGATTTATTTTTGCTTCTCCAAACCTTAATCCAAACTGTTTTCCGAACGCACCTTGTCTCACTAATGGATTTTCACAGTATAACTCTTCAACTAATTCTATCGCATGGGATCCATTTAGGTGTAGAATTGAGGGTTGAGTTTTGGAAATAATTGATGACATAATTCTTTGATGTTTAATTAAAGCGGGGTCTTCGGTTACTTGCTCAACTATCTTTTTTCTGTTGAGATTTGTAGCATCTCTTGAAAAATAAGGAATGACATCCATAGCAAATGCGTTACGTTCCCAAACACTTCGTTTATCTGTTCCTGTAAAAATGTGTTCAGAATAACCGTGTCCTACCTTGTCAAAATGACCCCAATTAGCAATTCCACTATTGAAATAATTCAATCTACTATCAAGATATTTGTCAAATGATTGTTCATCGCCACTGTGCATTTTTTTGATTAAATCTATTGCTGGTTTTAACTCTAATTCGTGTGCTGGCTTTCCAACAGCGGGCCATAATGGATTAATCCCCAGCAGACAAACGCAATTCCCTACATCCATTGCTTCAATATCTCCTGTAAATGGGATAGGAGGCATTTCTTCTACTAGTCCAGCATTACCCGAACTAGTTAATTTTTGATTTAGACGTTCAGAATCATTTTGATGGTCTCTTCTCATAAATTCGTGAATCAAGGAATACAACTCTTTGTCCATATAGCGTGATTATTTTTTTCCAATTTAATCATTCTGCTATTTCCATTAATTGATAAACCACTGATTCAAAAAATAACCATGCGCGATAAGAAAGTGGTAGTTTTAACCGGTGCTGGGATAAGTGCTGAGTCCGGCGTTCGCACATTTAGGGACAATGACGGCTTGTGGGAAAATCACAGGATTGAGGACGTAGCAACTCCTGAAGCATGGCAAAAAGATCCAATATTGGTCTGGAGGTTCTACCAAGCAAGAAGGAATCAGTTATTGGAGGTCGATGAAAATCCCGCCCACATCGCAATAGCAAAACTCGAATCAGAGGTCGATGATTTTACCTTGGTAACTCAAAATGTAGACGATTTGCACGAAAGAGGCGGTAGCAAATCTGTAATCCACATGCATGGACAATTGAGAACACTGAGGTGCGAAAATAGTGGCCAAAGCGAAGAGCGCATTGGGAAAGAAGACCTTGGGGATGATTTTGTTTTCTGTAATTGCTGTAGCGAGTCATCGCGCATGCGACCAGACATAGTCTGGTTTGGGGAGATTCCCATGTTCATGGAAGAAATCTACGCCGCCGTGGAAAATTGTGATGTATTCATTGTTGTAGGTAGTTCAGGGCATGTTTACCCTGCGGCTGGATTAGTTCAAGTTGCAAATCAAGCAGGGTCTCAAACTATTCTTGTTAATTATGAAGTTCCAGTAAATGGCTATCAGTTTGATGAAATTCACGTTGGTAAAGCTGGAGAAATACTTCCAGACTTAGTTGAAGGCTGGATAAATTAATCGCTAAATAAATGCAAATATGAAAAATTAGCCATAGACATCGAATACATAGTTTAGTTTATTTACTACACAACAATTGCCAAACATGCGAAAATTATCAGTTTACATGCTAGCCTTACTGCTAACCACACTTTCTCTTGCAGGATGTTTGGATTCTGAAGAAGAGGAAACTGCCAGTAGCCCTGTGGGTGAGTGGTATCTTTACGAGGATTTATTGGTCACATTCGAGGAAGATGGAACCGTTATTGTTCACATTGAAGAAGGTATGGTAGGAAGTTGGACAGATAATGGAGATGGAACAATAACCGTAGTCGTGGAAGGCGATGATCCAAGTCCTGACCTACCGTTCCTGGTTGTAGGAAACTGGTTAATCATGTCCGAAGATGGTGGTGATGGCTCTGATTGCACTGTTTGGAGTTCCGAACCACTTGATTTAGAGACCTGGACAGACCAAATTGAATACTTAGAATTACCAGACTTTTGTGTCGATGAAGATACTCAGTTCAATTACTATAATTTCTCAGTTTATGATACGGTTGATGAAACCAGTGCTGGCTTAGGCGACATGTTAGTAGCATATTCTTTCAATGCTGGAGATGTCATAGATTATGATGAGTTCAAAGTTCAGATATTAGTTGATGACCCAAGTTCAGGTATGATGTTTTACACCTGTGATGACTCATCACAGAGTGCATGTTATCACACGCACCCTATTGGCCAAGAAATATCTGTGGGGAATGTAATTTACGTTTATGAAGGAAGTGTTGATTTGTGTTCATTTGAAAGTGGTGAATGTGAAATTCAAATTCAGTTCAATAAAGATTCAGAAGGCACCGGAATGGTATTGATGTCTGAAACGCTGACATTACAATCGACATTAGATCTACCAGAATATGTTGGATTCATGGATAATTCATCAGTATACGGATTTATCGCTGACCCTATCGAAAATTTCTCTAGAAATTACAAAGCACAAAATGAGAATAATTGTACTTCAACCGAACACGGCGACGACTTAACTGGAGAATGGAATGACCCATGGTGTATCATAGATTATGGAGCAATGGTTGCTTCAGAGGGTGGTTCAACCACCTATGAGGACGGGGAGCTATGTTTTGTTGATTCTGCTGGAGAAAGTTATTGTTTCAATATGACAATTTCGAACCGAGTTATGTGGTTCCAAGGAGATATTTTAGGTGGACAGGAAGATAAGTGCGCAGTCTATATCCAAAGTGAATTATTTGTTCCTTCTACCACTTACAACTATTCAGTTGGAGCTTATGATGAAAATGGAGATTATATTCCAATAGACTGGGATGAATTGTTTAACGACCCAGCCTATCAAACCTGGGAGTCGGAGAGGATGGATGCATACAATGCAGAATCTTCCAATGCCCCAGAATGGTGTACTGATCCTATCATGGGATGGCTTCACTGGGCAAGCCAGTCTGCAGAGTAAGGTCGTTATTCAAACAGAATTAGACTCGCCTGCGGAGTTTTTCCATGAACTCGTCGGCTAAACCAAGTGCGTTTAGCGCTTCATCGGTTCTGCCCGCCTTGATTGCCTCAGCCGCAATGCCAATCGCTTCTTCAGTGCCACTTCTGTCAGGATCATCGAATTTGATTCCGCTAGCCTCGCACTGGTTTCTTAGGGTAGTCCACTCTTCTTTTACGTAATCAAGAAGTTCTGCTGCTTCACTTGTAGCCTTTCCTTCTGAATCCAGATCCTTGGTAAGGCGTTCAAGGAGGACCGCTGCGTGGGTCCATTGAAGTTCATCAGAAGCTTCCTCGATTTCTTTCAATCTTCCATCCCAGTCTTTTGCGTCTTCACGATCTTGCCAACGAGAAATCAGGTGGACTTTTTGCCTTAGCGCTCTCCTTACATCATCCATTGCTTCTCTTTCTGCAATGATTTCTCTGACAACCCCGTCAGCCAATCCTTTGGCTTGTCCGTGGTCCCCATTGTCGAGTGCAGAATGCGCTCTTGACATTCTTTCTTCCAAGTCTTCCTTGTTGATTCCCTCTGCAGCTTTGAGTTGCTTCGTTGCTTCCTTTATTGCTTCAGCAGCAATCTGGATAGCATCGTCGGATGCATCTAATTGAGTTGGAATAACCATTGCGAATTCATATGCCTTCTTTGGATTCTCTGAATGTAATTTTTTCCTTGCGTCTTGCAATATGTCGTGCAGATTTTCGTGTCCGTGTTTTGAGTTTGAAAGAAGTGCTGAAGCCTCTCGGATTGCTTCTTCAGCCTTTTCCCACCACTCAATAACTTCCATCGCACGCTTCTTTGCTTGACGGAATAGAGATTCACCTTCTCTGAGACTACCTAGTTCTACTTCTCTTTGGCCCATGTCCCAAGCTTTACGTGGGCGTTTAACGGTTGGAGCAATGCTTTCTGCGTTTTCAACCGATTGAAGAGAATCATTCTTGATAATCTCAACGTCGTCTGCAAGCGATAGACTTCTTTCGATATCATCATCGGCTTCATCTAGTAATTTCATTCCCCAGGTTGGGTCCCTGTGACCTTCTTCTCTTGCAGTCATTACCAAACTTGCCGCTTGGTCCACAGCGGAACCTTGACTCTTGAGTCGTAGTATTCTAGTCTCCAATTTATTCAGTCTAACATCGAATTCTTTTCTCAATCCTCGATTTTCATCGTTGCCAAACCAGTCAAGACCCACCGTCAATAACCCGAGGCCGATTGTTCCGATTTGAATCTGAAAGCTAATCGTTGAGGTATCAGCAGTTGCTAGTAAAGATCCGGCTAATACACAACCAAGGAACCCCATAATCGCACGGAATTTCATTACTGCAATGTCTCCTGAGAGAATAGTTCTGCTTATTTTTAGCAATGCAACGCCTATGGCTATGATTATGACAGAACCAACGATTTCGGAGTTATTTCCTTCAATTTGACTAAATCCGATAATCAAAAGAGGTAGCCAAGCGATGGTTGTAGCCGCTCCCACTCTTGACAGGCCACTGCCACTCAATATTCCTAAATCCTGTACGAATATGCCCCAGAAAAGGACGATTAGTGAATAACCAAGGCCGGTAATAAGAGGTCCACCTGCCATTGCAGATTGAAGTGCAGGCCAAGCCAACCAAGTAGCCGCTCCTAACATTGCGAATGCTGAAAATGAAGATAATTTTTCGATTTTGTCCATACGATGCTTAATCTCAGCATCAACTGCTTCTTGCAGGTCTACAAAACCATCCATAAATCCTCCACTCCCTACCTATCATATCAGAATCTCGGTTCATTTCGAGATCTAAACCAAATTATTACCATTACCGATAGCCCAACAAGTAACAATAACTCGATAGTTCCTATTCCCATTCCAGAATTATAATCACTTGTCGAATATTTTGAAATTTTATCTCCATTTTCGTTTAGATAGGACAATTCAACATTGAATGTTTCGAACCAATCAATGTCTACTTCCATGTAGACAATAGCCGTAGCATTACGAACATAACTTGTAGGTCCAACCACAGAATCAAAACATTCTCCGTCACTACACAACGTGAAATCTGTAGTACTCGCTCCGTTGTTTTGGACCGTTACCCAGAAGCCATTCTTGCCCGGTTCTATTTCTGTCTTAGAAGGAATAATGTCGATGATTTGTAAGTCGACAGCACTTGTCGGAGATATCGCTACTCCAATATTGTTCATCCCAATATTGCCCGCTTCATCTTCTGCCTGTATGATGATTTGATGATATCCTACTCCGAGTTTAGGGAGTTCAAAGTATTGAACTTCTGACCACGATAAATCGGTAAAATACTTGTCGTAAATTCTAATTGAAAATTTAATTTTGTCAATTGAAGAATGGTCGTCAAAAGATTCGGTTAAATTCAGCCTAATATTCTCGGAGGTGTAGAATAATTCTTGGCTCGAGTTCCATTCGCTTTCATTTCTTTCAACCTCTAAATCAGCTATGATTACCGGCCCATTTGCATCGCTCAATCTTATCGTCCAGTTTCCGATTGTGTAGTGTCCAACATCATCGCTAACATTTGCAGAAAGCCAGTATTCGATATTATTACGAGCCTTGTGGCGTTCAGTGATATTGTCATTTATTGAGTTAAGATTTGAATCAACATAGAATGAAGTTTCAAGAACATCACCGGTATACCACCAGTCAAGAGATTTGTTACTCGTCCAGTAAACCCTCAGGTTGTTATCGTGGTCGTCTCCTACCATCAAGTCCCAAGTAAAGAATCCTGGTGGAATAATCTGAACATCATTGGAAGCGTTAATCCAAGGGTCTCCATCATCGAGAATTAGGCTCGTATTGTATGAGCCAGATAGACCGCCTTCGTCAATGCAGGTTACGCTGATATTGATCGAGGTGTCAGGCTGGAATTGAGTAAGGTTGACGCTAAGATTTTCACTTGAATTAGCGATATTCCAGTAGCAGTCATGCGTTGATAGGGGGGCGTCTTCTATTATCGGAACAAACTCGTAAGCAGTGTCTTCCCAAGGCAAAGCATAATCTTCAGGGATTGTTACCGTGGGTGCATCATTCATTCCAAGTGAGATTGTGTAATATCCGGTAACCGATGTTTCAGCTCTTTGCAGAGTAAAATTGCTTGAAGAGCCACTAATCCACTCGTTTAGAGGAGATGAAACATATTGCCAATCACCATTTGTTACAATCGATAGGTTTGATGTTTGTCTTATGTCGTTCTGGAATGGCACTTCGATTCTGATTAAGTCGATATGAGATCTGCTACTTGCAATATCTGCAGATTCCGTCCAGCCCCACGACCCCTGTGAAAAGTCGATGTTCGCAGTGATTGTTACATTTGAAAATGCCACATCATTATTGTCAAAAATACAACACAGTGCATCGACGCCATTGGTGTAGGTCAATGATTCAATAAGTTGTACGAGGTTCGAGACATCGCCATCAAGGAATCTGTCTACCTGACTTTGAATTCCAGCTTCCTGACCAGGGATAAAAGGAAGGCCGAAACCCGTATTGAACAAGTGATTAGCACTCCATGTTCCACTAACATTCTCATTAGCGTTCATAGTGGAATCAAATTGTAAAACTGCTGAACCTCTTGGTAACGTTTTGTTAATTTGGCTTTCAGCCCATTCAACGGTAGGTGGCCAAGTCGAGTTACCGGTTGGGAGTCCTTCGACGATAACTCTCGCTTGCCATCCTCCGCCAAATTCACCAACAGTGAGATTGTTACCATCCCACGGAATGATTTTACCAGTCCCGGTATGATATGCTGCGATTGAAATTTCAGAAGAATAGTTGTTTGAAAGGTTGTAAACGCTTTGCTGTGTTGGAATAGTCACTACATTTTCACTATTTCTCACCGCAGTTCCTCCATCTCCAGAAAGGACGACTGGAACTCCAGTAGGTGCATCAACAGACCCGTTTGTAATACTCACATTCCAATCGCTACCCAGTATCTGCATGGTATCTGCACCATACGCTTCAAACAGGTCTTCGATTATTGGATAGGCATCTAACACAACAAATGTTTGTGTTGAAGGAATTGGCTCATGCCACATAACGACGTATCCTTCACAAGTAGCACTCGGAGTGTACATCGAGCCGGATGGCTCAGAGATTTCTTTTCCTGTCCAAGGGTCTGTTAGTTTGATTTCACATCCCTCTACAGGATTGCCAAACGGGTCTTCAACCTCAACCGTCCAAGAATGTCCCTCTGAAGCCCAAACTGTAGGCATCAGAAGTATAATTGTAAGCAAAAGTATCCTGCGCACATAGGAATCGTGCTGTTCATTGCACATCAAGCAAACGGCCTTTCGCGCCCATATGTTCAAGGTCGTCCTTGTTTCAACTCGGAGGGAAGGGGGAGGTTTATGCCCGGACTAATCACCATGGATGACTTGACAAACGAGGAAATAATTTCCATTTTGGACGATGCTGAAAGGCTACTACCAGTAGCAAAAGGCGAGACATACCTGCCATTATTACAAGGCAAAATCCTTGGCAACTTGTTCTTCGAACCTTCAACCAGAACTCGAATGTCCTTTGAGACCGCTATGAAAAGACTTGGTGGCGACGTGGTAAATCTTGGAGATGTCAAAACATCGTCCGTTGTTAAGGGAGAAACACTCTTCGATACCATCCAGATGGTTGACGGCTATACCGACATTATCGCAATGAGACATCCAAGACAAGGTGCTGCGCAATACGCCTGTGACAGCGCAAGAGTTCCAATTTTGAACGGAGGCGATGGAGCAGGGCATCACCCAACACAAACCATGCTCGACCTATTCACAATTCGTAGAGCCCACGGAAGGCTTGACGGATTGAATGTTGTACTCGCTGGTGATTTGAGATATGGAAGAACAGTTCACTCACTCTCTCACGCTCTGGTAAGATTCGGATGCAATGTCACATTTGCATCTCCTGAAGGTTTGAGAATGCCTGAAGAAATAGTTAACGACCTCAAGGCACACGGAGCAGAGGTTAATGAGACCACGAACCTTCTTGAACAAATCAACGCGGCTGACGTAATTTACATGACGAGAATACAAAAAGAAAGGTTCCCAGACGAGGATGAATACGCAAAGGTTGCAGGGGCATACAAGTTACACGCAAGGGACCTCGATGGAGCAAAGGAGAACATGATCATCATGCATCCACTTCCAAGAGTAGACGAAATACATCCGTCCGTAGACTCGACGAGGCACGCATCATATTTCGAACAAGCCTTCAACGGGGTAGTTGCAAGAATGTCCCTTATGTGTTGGCTACTTGGGATTAAAGTTCCAGAAACTATTGAAGGGGGTGCGAGCGAATGAGTCAAGAAGGTAGCATGAGAAGAGTTACTGCAATCAAGAACGGCACGGTAATCGACCACGTACCAGCAGGAAAGGCCCTTTCTGTATTGAAAATGCTTGGAATCGATGGAAACATGTCAAATCCGGTTTCTCTGGTAATGAACGTACCTTCCCAGAAAATGGGCGGTAAGGACATCATCAAGGTCGAGGATAGGGAACTAACTCAGCATGAATTAGACAGACTTGCATTGGTCGCTCCTGATGCATCAGTAGCAATCATCAGAGCGTATACCGTCGCTGAAAAGATGGAAATCAATCTGACAGAAGAAGTCGTCAACGTAGCGAGATGCACATTCTCGAACTGTATTACTACCAATCCAATGGAACCTCTTCCTCACAGGCTAATTGTAACTAAGAGAGAGCCTCTCGAGCTTCGGTGCAGATATTGTGGTAAGTTCCAAGAAATCGACAAACTCGTCGATAATCTGCTTTGAGTTTTGCACTCCCAAATTTTGATCCAAGTCCGGGAGTTAGCAAATTAACCAAACTCAGAGATTGTTTACACACGTGTCTCCGTTATCATCTGAGTT
>JAYPOA010000026.1:14524-22129 GCA_038130705.1 Methanobacteriota archaeon
CCAATTCTGGAAATGAATCAAAGGTCAAGCAATTCTGCTTTCTCAATTGCCTTGAAATTAAGATTTCCAGGCAATCCTAAATCGACAGGTATTCCTCCAACGGTGGTTATCAAACCCGTTAAAATAAGATGGTTAGCAAACGGTTGTACCGGCCATTCCATCTTCTTTACAGCCCTTTCAGAAACGTTGTATGATTCCAATTCTTTCCTTATCGCCCAAGCATTAGCACTCCATGCGTGAGCCTTCAAGAGATTATTTGCTATTTCCGGAGCTGGAACTACGTTGTGATATGTTGGCCAGGTCTTCTTCCAATCCTCACTCTTGGTATCAGCCCAAATTAATCCAGTAGGCTCTGGACTTGGTAGGTCTACTTTACCTTGATATGCAAGGTAAATAGCGAGCCTTCTGAGATGTGGGTGTCTGGGGTGATTTTCCATCGTTTCTCTAACAATCTTCGCCGCTGTAGCCATCATTCCCCTGTCGATGTACAGTAGTGCTCTCGCAGTTTGACCATGTGGCCAATTTTCCATAACAACCTTGTTCCTATCCGCCCAAGATTCAAATTTATCGAGAGCAATATCTGATTGACCCCAAATCCTGAACCTTGCGACCTCTCCAAGAATATGCAATCTGTCAGCAGGTTTGAATTTCCATTCTTGGCTCGTTACAGGAACTCCATCTTTGCATCTCTTCAGTAGACTGATATTCAATTTAGTTACCGAGTCCATTTTTAGCATCATACGAATATCTTGTGGTAATTTTTGGCTGGTATCGAATAGACACGTGAACCAGCGTAGTCGGTTCGCTTCGATGTCTTCTTTTGGTAGAAGTTTGATTCTTGGAATAGCTTCCTGTACGTCTCTTTGAGCGATTGAGGTTGTGGCTAGTATTACCCTTGCAATATCTGCAGTTCTTCCCGTCTTCAGGGCAAGGTAAGAGAGAGCAACTTCTTCCGCTTGGTCCCAATTTCCTAAACCGGTTAGCAGAATCATGCTCGCTTCTGTGCGTTTCACTAATGATAATCCCTCTATCCCCTCTTCTCCGTGGTCTTCATACAACCTCTCCATTTTATCTAAAGCAGTGGACCATTCATCCTTAATGATGGTTTTAGTGATAGTTTCACCCTCTCGATAAATCATGGATTCCATCGCCTCTAATCTCGACCTGTTTTGACTTGCCATTGCATCAAAAGTCACGTCACGGAGGCGCTGTCCAGTTCTCCTCGAGAGGACCCAAATCCCAAGGAATACGATTTGTCCACCTGCGGCTAACATCCAAGTTAGCTCCTCTAAGGCGTCTTTTCTCAAGACTCCACAAACGGAATCTTGCCATGAACCACATTCACTACCCTGTGGCAGATATTGGGAGTCCCAGAACGTAAGCATCGCAAGTGCAAGTAGAAGCATTGACTGGCCTGCAAACCCAGTGAAACAGAAATTCAGAACATTGGCCTGTTGATTTCTTTCACTTCTTAGTAGCCTCGAATCTGCAAGTTTGATTCCACCTTTGCCGGCAACGTCTGCGATATCAAGGAATAGGATTCTTGCGACTTCATAGACGAAGAGAAAACCTACAACTGCAACGTTGAGTAGCAAAAATAACAGTACGAGCGTCACGAGCGGAACTCGAATACCGGGCTCAGAAATATTAGAAAATAATTCGATAGCGTAGAATCCGAGAATTCCACCTTCTTCCATGATTGTTGTCTGAGGCCTGTATTCCGGCAGGTCATATACCGCATCTGAATGTACGAACATGTCTGGATTGAATGCTAAGAAAATCAAAGAAACAAGGGTATTGAGTGCGATTAGTGGCATCGCCGCTGTGTTTATCCAAACCAGCATAGCGACGAATTGCTTTCTCGCATTTGGTTTGTAAGGATAGAATGCTGAAGGCTCCCCTTTCGATAATTGCTTGTTTGATTCTGCTAGTGCCGTCCATGAAGATCCGAGAACTCGACCATATGCTACGAAACCAGGAGCGAAAGCAAGACACCCAGTAATTGCTAATCTTCTGTCAAAACTAATGTCTGCAATGCCCATGATGTACCACAATAAGAAAAGACAAGTAAACCACAGAATTGTAATCGTTATCCCTACACCACTTCGGAAGGTGCTCGCTCCCTGTAATGTTGCTTTCTTTATTCCAGCTGGCGTAATTAACTGCATGCTCATTGAAACTCCGGTGGAAATCATAGCTGGGAAAATAATCAGAATAAGAGCAAGAGATAGCGACAGCATGTGGATGCCATCATTGATTCCTGTTTGGTAAAATAACCATTCCATTCCCAAAACAATGGCGCCGGTAAATGCCATGATGTATACGGTCAGACCGTATCTCATTCCGGGTGCTCTAAGCAAATCTCTTGCTTCATATTTCGTGTTGGTAACCGTGTGAACCTCGTATCGCTTTGCTCCGGTTGGGAATGCTACCTGCAGGCCAGAAAGACCTCTTGGAATAACGAACTCCTGAAATAAATAGGCAAGTCCTATGGATATGAAAAAAACAACCAAAACCATTACGTCGAATCCACTGATTAGAGAGATTCCCATGATTTCGCCTCAATCGGTCTCGTCCGGTACAATGGATGGAGTCGCTACTTTGGTCTCGATTTCATTAACTAATTCCAAAGTAAACTGTTCAAGTGATACACCAGCCCTTTGATTACCATTTCTTGCCCTGATAGATACAGAATTATTGGTTGCTTCGTCGTCACCCAAAATCAGCATGTAAGCGGGTTGCATTTTACGATGAGTTCTGATTTTCTTGCCGATAGTATCGTCCCCGTCATCGATTTCAACTCTGATTCCAGCGGCTTTCAAATTCTCAAAAACGCTTCTTCCATATTCAACTTGTTTTTCTGAAATAGTAAGTATGTGAATTTGTGTTGGTGCTAACCAGGTTGGGAACCTACCTGCAAAGTGCTCGATTAATACTCCACAAAATCTCTCCATCGAGCCAAATGGTGCCCTGTGAATCATTACTGGTCGATGCATTTCTCCATCGCTTCCTTTGTACTGCAGTCCAAATCTCTCAGGTAGGTTGTAGTCAACTTGAACGGTACCGAGTTGCCATTCTCTTCCGATTACGTCCTTGACTACGAAATCGATTTTTGGTCCATAGAAGGCGGCTTCTCCAGGTTCTTCAGACCAGTTTACGCCAAGTGAATTTGCGGCTTCACGACAGGCATTTTCAGCCAAATCCCACTTCTCAGATTCTCCAACATACTTGTTTGAATCAGGGTCTCTAAGGCCTACACGAACCCTGTAGTCAGTCATGCCGAGTGCTTCGAAGATAACCTGAACCAGTTCAATACAACCCAATACTTCTGAAGCGATTTGATCTTCTGTTACGAAGAGATGTGCGTCATCTTGAGTAAATCCTCTAACTCTAGTCATTCCAGAAATTTCACCAGATTGCTCCCATCGATACACCGTTCCAAATTCAGCCAATCTCAAAGGAAGGTCACGATAAGATCTTGCTTGGGAAGCATAAATCTTGATGTGATGAGGGCAGTTCATTGGTTTTAGCATATATCCTTCGATATCGCCACTTGCCATCATGTTGGATAATTCTCCACAAGTACAACCTTCTGATGCTAATTTAGCCATCATGTCTTTCTCAACCAGTGGGGGGTACTGAGAATCTTGGTAGTATGGGAAGTGACCACTTGTTCGATAAAGGTCTAATTTTCCGATGTGAGGGGTGTAAACTTGGTGATATCCTTGTCTTGTAAGATGTTCAGAAATAAAATTCTGCAAGCAAGTTCTAATCATTGCGCCACGAGGTGTCCAAAGAATTAGCCCTTGACCTACATCTTCGTCAACGTGGAATAGTTGTAAGTCCTTACCGAGCTTTCTATGGTCTCTCTTTTTTGCTTCTTCAATTGCACTTAATGTTGCTTTCAGCGATTCCTTTGAAGGCTCAATAATTCCGTAAATCCTGGTTAATTGCTCCCTACTTTGGTCACCTCTCCAGAATGCAGATGAAACGGAAGTCAGCCTTACGTGCATGAGTTTTGAAGTTGCATGAACGTGAGGTCCGAGGCATAAATCATACCATTCTCCTTGACGATAAATGGTTGAGCTCTCACCATCCTCTAATTTATCATTGATGATTTCTATTTTGTAGGGATTGGTGATGAATAACTCTTGCAACTCAGAGTCGGTACATTCAACTCGCTCGACCTGAATATTCTGTCTTGCTAATTCATGCATTTTCTTTTGAACAGCTTTCAAATCACCTTCTCCGAAGTCATTCAAGTCAGCGAAATCGTAGTAAAAACCTCTATCAATTGCTGGACCAATAGTTGGCTTTGCATTTGGATAGAGTGTAGTTACTGCCTGTGCTAAAAGGTGGGCGGCGCTGTGCCTTAGAATGTGAATTCCATCATCTGAATATCCTGAAACGCCTTCGACACTACAGTCTGAGGTCAATACATAAGAGAAGTCTTTGAGGTCTCCGTCCACATTTGCAGCTACGCAGTCATGCTTTCTTCCTTCGATATCAATCACGATTTCCCCGGCAGTAATACCTGAAACATATTCGTTAACCGAACCATCAGGAAGGGATACAGAAATCATTGACATACTTTGCCTCCATTTAACGGGATGAGGTTTTGTTCTTCACTTTGGCGATAGATTTAGTGCTAAATTATGCCGATTCACCATTCGACATCAAAGTCGTCGCCTTCCTTTGATGATGGGGAATCTACAACTTTCACTTCTTTTTTGGGAACAGGTTCTTTTTGTTTTGTTGGCATAACGAATTCCTGTCGATTCTCAACCATGTCCTTTTGTCCTCGGAAGGTTGGTTGCTGGTGTTCCTTTTGCTCCTTTTTCTCCGGATTAATTTGTTCAACAGGTTTCTCCTGTTCCTGTTCAATCTGATTTTTCCAAGCAGACTCAAAACTCAAGTCGTCTTTTTCGCTCGACATGTTAGCGCTGATACTTTCACGATAAATAATCGGTTTGATTTACTGCTCCCGTTTGGGCGTGTTTATGCGAATCGCAGTCTTGGTCAATCCAGACGCCGGCTTAGGAGGTCGTCTCGGCTTCAAGGGTAGCGATGGACGTGCTGCAGAAGCGAGGGCCGCAGGTGCTGAGGATAGAGCAGGACCGCGAATGACAATTTGTCTGGAGAAGCTGATTGAATATGCAAAAGACAAAGTCGAATTAATTTCATGGGATGGAAGAATGGGTGGGGACTGGATTCCGTTTGACTATACCTCTACAGGCAAAACTCCCGAAATCACAAGCGCTGAATCCACTGCAGAATTTGTAAATTCCCACGAACCAGATCTATTCTTGTATGCAGGAGGAGATGGAACAACCAGAGATATTGTCCAAGCACTTGGAGACAGAAATGTTCCAATCGTAGGGGTTCCTGGTGGAGTCAAGATGCATAGTGGTTGCTTTGCTACTACTCCCAAGGCTGCTGCAGAGGTTGTTTGGTCATTCGTTACCGGCGACTTGATGGTTGCAAGAACCGAGGTAATGGACTTGGATGAAGAAGTATACCTGAAGGGAGAATGGAAGGTTAGAATGTACGGTGAAGCATTCACTCCTTCAAGCCCAAGATGGATGCAAGGTGCAAAAGAGCAAGTCCAAAGAGAAAGCGAAGAAGAAACCCTACAGGCTATGGCAAAACATGTTGAAAGCCTAATTGAGGACGATGAAGATTTGATGATTATTTGGGGAAGTGGAGGCACATTAAGGCAAATCTGTCGAGAGATTGGCCACGAAACCACACTACTCGGGATCGACATTCAACATCGAGGTGTGATTCACGCAGACCTCAACGAGAAAGGTCTCCTTTCAGTAATCGAGGCTCATCAGGGTAAGAAATTGCTACTACTTTCTCCAATGGGCGGGCAAGGTTTCCTCATTGGAAGAGGCAACCTACAACTTTCCCCTGCAGTATTGAGGGCTATTGGCATTGAGAACATATTGGGAATTGCGACTCCTGCTAAGTTGTTAGGGTTAAGTGAATTGAGAATTGATACAGGTGATGAAAGTCTTGATTCAGAAATCAGAGGAAAGCGTTTCATCAAACTACTACAGGGTTACAGAACAACCCGCGTCATTCGTGTGGCACAGGACTGACATCAGATTTCTTGATGTAATGTCAGTTATGCTGAAAGCGTTAAAGGTTACAGTATTGTTACAAAAACGATTTATGTAGCGACTAATAGTTCCAGTCATGAATATCAAATCGGTCCTTTTTGCGGTAGTTTTGATGCTTACTATGTCGCTTTCTGGTTGCTTACGTGGCGGTGATGGAAGTGACGATGGTGGGATAACGTATGAGCCCGGCCCTTACGGTGTGATAACTTACCAGGACATCGTTTATGCGAGTGGTCTTGGTCACACCCAGAATAGCGTTGAGCCTTCCCCAGTTCAACTCAAATTGGATGTCTACTGTCCTGATACAAATTCAACCGATAGACCCGTATTGATGTTCATCCATGGTGGCGGATTTACCGGCGGAATCAAGCATAAGCCGGAAATTGTTGAGATGGGACAATACTATGCTTCTCGAGGATGGGTATACATTTCAATCGATTACCGTACAACGGAAGAATTAGGTGACATAGACGGTAAGTCTGACCAAGAGATAATCGATTATTACAATGGCATTGCGCCCGAGGAATGGGTCGAGCATACTTTTACAGGAGCTGAATCAACAAAACAAATTCAGCAATCAATTGCTATGTATGCTGCCCAAAGAGATGCAAAAGCGGCCCTTCGATGGATAGTCGCAAATGCAGACACGTACAGCATTGATATCGATGAGATTGCAGTAGGTGGTGCCTCAGCAGGATCCATTACAACAATTGCTTTAGGAATCTCTAATGAAAGTGATTTCAGGGATGAAATTTCAATCGATGAAGACCCAACGCTTGCCACAACAAATTTGAACGAAACATATGACGTGAAAAGTATGGTATATTTCTGGGGCTCGAAAATAAAATTGGATGTTTTTGAAGCAGTTTATGGTCTCAATCGATTCGATGCAAATGATCCAGAATTATTCATGGCTCATGGCGACGGAAAGGATCTTGTTACCCCATATGAGGGAGCACTTGCCTTGCAAGATATTTATGATTCTTTGAACATACACAGCGAACTAGTAACCCTTGAAGGCTACGGACATGGAGCTTGGAATGCTGTAGTCGATGGAAAAGGGCTGTTTGAATTATCATTCACCTTCTTGGTAGACAGACAAAATCTAGACCTTGAGGTATAGAGTATTAATCAAGCGAGTGGCCGGAAGCGGCCTTCAGTAAACCGAGGAATGGCGGACTTGGTCGGTTAGGCCTCGACTTAAATTCAGGATGATATTGAACTCCAACATAGTAAGGGTGACCCTCAAGCTCGAAGATTTCACATCTCTGACCGGACTCATCCTTTCCGACATACTTCAATCCGTTTTCTTCGATCTTTGAAATCAGGTCAGGATTCACCTCATAGCGGTGTCTATGTCTTTCATCTACAGAATCTCCTTCACCATAAAGGGATTTAATTTTACAAGAACCAACTTGCCAAAGGGTAGGTCTTGAACCCAATCTCATGGTTCCACCAAGGTGGGTTTTGGAAATTTCTG
>JAYPOA010000027.1:0-21488 GCA_038130705.1 Methanobacteriota archaeon
TGGGTGGATTATCTGGAATGTTCTTCCCAGTAGCAGGACTTGACACACAATTCCACGATGGATACTTCGTTGTAGCTCACTTCCACTACGTGTTTATTGGAGGAATTATCTTTGCATTATTCTCTGGAATCTACTACTGGTTCCCTAAGGTTACTGGAAGAAAGATGAATGAAACTTTGGGACTATGGCACTTCTTGATTGCTTTCAGCTCATACAACGCGGCATTCTGGCCTATGCATGCAGTTGGAATCATGGGAATGCCGAGAAGAACTCACACTTACGCCGCTGACGCAGGATTTGCTGAATTAAATATGGCAATTTCAACTTTTGCGATCATATTTGGACTATCGCAATTAATCCTCGTTTGGAATATTGTAAGGTCGGTTAAGAAAGGTGAGAAGGTTGGAAAGGACCCTTGGGGAGGATGGTCTCTCGAGTGGGCCGTTACATCACCACCACCAACACCTTCCTTCGCTGTATCTCCAGTACAATACGATGCTAACGAAGGTGTTGAGCATCACGAGACTAAATTTGAATCGATGTTCAAGGCGCCGTTTAGGGCGATTAAAAGACTCTGGAATAAGGAGGCGAAATCATGAGCGGAAGCCTACACGATGTGAAAAACGAGATTTGGATGAGAACCGTCCTAATTTCGGTTATCTTCCTTTTTATTGGAGCAACAGCCTACGGAGTATTCCATGGTGGTATTGCTTCTGTTAAGCACGATGCATGGGACGAAGCACATCACGAAGTGAAAGAAGCTGAGGCTACATGGATAGAAGCTAACAAGACTCTTGCAGAAACTGGAACTGGTCTTGAAGACGCTGAGGCTGCAGCAAAAGCGTGGGATGAAGCACATCATAACGAAATAGACGCACACTTATCCTATCTGACATGGACTACCGCAGGAAAAACTATTCTTGTTATGTTCATTATCTATGCTATGTTCTATGGCGTTGCTGGATTCTTCAATAGTATTCAGCCAGAAGAGGAGCACCATCATGGAGATGACCATGAAGAACATCACGGTTCTGCTTCTCCAATTTTAATGGCTACTGGTATCCTATTATTCATGATGGGTTTTCCTGGTTTCGTAAACACCTGCAAGTCGCTACTCGGCCTTGATTACGAGGCAGAAATGGGAGATTTCTCCTTAGCCATGATCGGTTCCGTGATTCTGGTAATGGGTATTGGCAACTGGTGGAATGAAGACTTGAAGGGGCACCATGAACAAGTAGCAACATCACATCCATTCGCAGGACAAGATATCAGAAAAGCGGGAATGTGGATTTTCCTAATCTCTGAAACAATGGTTTTCGCATCATTCTTCTCATCCTATCTAAGAATGAGAACAGAATGGTGTACACAGTGGGCCGTTGACGCAGGCAAATGTAGCGTTGTAGATACGACAACAGCGTCCGACCTTCTTAGACACGAAGTAGGAACCCTATTACCTGGAGCAATCAACACCTTCGCACTGATTATTTCATCATACACCATCGTACTTGCACTCAAGACTGCAAAGGATGTCAACTGGGAGCCATCAAAGAACAAAATGATGGCAAAGCTATTCCCTACGAGAAAGAAGGCGGTTAGGAATTACTTGATTGTTACACTTTCTCTCGGATCACTGTTTATCATACTGAAACTTGTTGAGTGGAGCCATCTAATTGCTGAAGGATTCACAATCGACACCCAAGCGGGTTCGATTTTCTACGTAGCCACTGGAGCGCACGGGCTCCACGTATTCATCGGACTTCTAGTAATGCTCTTCATGGTATTCAAAGCAGATACCGTTGGTTATGACGAGAAAAACGGTAGAGGTATAGAATATTTCGGACTTTACTGGCACTTTGTGGATTTGGCTTGGGTAGCCATCTTCCCCGCGTTCTATTTGTATTGAGGTGAAAAAATGGGTGAACATAGACATTCTGGACCAATCGCTGGAATCTTCCAATGGCTTGCTGACAAATCTGGTAAAGACGTATATTACGTGAATTTCATAATTCTAATGTTCTTCACTTTGTTTGAAGTTGCTGCTGTATTCTTTGAAACAATACCTGGAACCGATATTGCAATAACCAGAACCGCTGTATGGGCAGTTCTAATCATAGTTGGTATCATCAAGGGCTATGGTATCGCTGCTTTCTTTATGCACTTGAAAGGAGACCCGTTCATTTACACAAGGACTGCTTTGTTTCCAGTAGTTTTCGTTGCGCTAATGCTTTGGGGAATTGGTCTGTCTAACCCAGATGGTATCGATAATCTACCAGCATGGTGTACTCCAAACTGGGATTATTCATACGTGACTGAATAAGTTCAGTTGGAGATGGAAAAATGAGATGGCTCATCTATTCGGTTTCAATAGTAATCGTAATTTCATCTATTCCAAGTATCGCTGCTGGTGGAGATGGGGTTCACTGGAACGGATATAAACTCGATAGACCAACTATTCCAAATAGGATTCTTACAGACCAGAATGGTGAATTGTATTCTATTCAGGAAGGAGATGCTGACGTAAATGTTGTAGCATTTATTTTTACAACCTGCTATGATGTTTGTCCAGTAATCACAAACAATCTGATATTAGCTGAACAACAATTAGAGGATATTGATTACCAATTTATCTCAATAACTGTTGACCCTGATAACGATGATCCTGCTACACTCAAGGCATACAGTGAGGATTATTCTGCTAATTGGCCACACTTGACAGGCACTCATGATGAATTACAAACAGTTTGGGATGATTTTCAGATAAGTGTACTTGCTGAAGAAATCGATTCATATGAACATAGTCACGACAGTATGAAACACGAAATGGTTGTACTATATCCCGACAATACAAGTTCAATGCACATGGTAGGTATGAGCAGTCTGCCTATGGAAAACGCAACCGGCTGGAATCTTACAACTGCTACTACTACAGAAGACAACATTTCTCTAAACTATTCAACTCATGAAGAATATGGAAACTCAGTAACCGGAATAAACGGTGTCGATTCACCGGAAGATTGGAGTTGGTACTGGACTCTTTACCTATGGAATGCCAATAATTCCACTTGGCAGGAAAGTAGTGTAGGAGTGGACAGCGTAATCATCATGCAAGATACAAACCACATCGCATGGGCCGCCTCTAATGCAAATCAAAGCATGATACCAATGCCAATGTCTGCTAACATGGACATGAACAATAGTAGCGAAACTTCAATTTCTCATTCCACGCAGACATTTATTCTGGATGAAGACTGGAAACCTCTAATCGTTTATACTGGCTCAACTTGGGACGTTGAAAATTTTGTTGAGGATATCGATAGAGCAGTGAATAATGCAAAACATCCTGACCATTCGGATTCACACATGCCCGGATTTACCATACACATCGTGGCAATTAGCCTTGGTATAGCGATTATCGCTGCAAGAAGAATTGAATAATTTAGGATAGATTCTTGAAAGGAATACACTCCCGTCGGTTTGGGCCGAGATCGCATAGCCTGGTAGTGCGGTGGACTTGAAATCCACTGTCCCTTGGACACGGGAGTTCGAATCTCTCTCTCGGCGCCTCACTTAGTTCGACCACTGTATGCTATGAAAGGGTTCAACAACTCAATCGGTCGTGGGCTGTTCATGGCCGGCCGAAAGGTGCAAGTTGCCCTGCTGACTTCGCTATTGTTACTACTAGCAGGATGTATCTATGCAGACACTCCTGAATGGGGAACTGGCGCTGGCCAAATGAAAGTTACAATCGATTCTGACGCTAATACTGCAAATATTCAATCAGAAATGGGAGACGGTTACAGTAATGATAATGTTCCATTAATCGAATGTGAAAATTCAACAATTAAGGTAACAGGACTTATCATTTCTTCGACTGTTTACAGTGAACATCCTATGGAGGATGGGATTAACTCGGCAATGGGTGCAGGAATAATCATTCACAAGATGAGTTATTCTGAAGCAGAGAATGTCGAAGAGGGCACTGCTGGAAGGGTCAGCCTCAAGGATTGGTCAAATCCTGTAATGCCTACTGAAGCCGTTGGTTCAAAACTGTCCGAAAACGCAGATGATTGGGCGATAATCGGAATTATTCCAGGAAGCGAGAATATTGCTGACGGATTGAATATCCTAGAACACTGGCATGAGCCAATCAAATTAACTGGATACTTAGTAGATGAAGGCGCCCTAAATACAAATCTTGATGATAACTGCAAGTTAGATGGTCAAGGCCACGGTATGTTGGTCACAAGTATCGAAACCGGCCAGGGAGAGCTAAGTTTGAAAGGTGGTTCTGGAGAATACAAAATTGGAGACACTGATATTTTTGGTGCTTGGGGATTCATATTCTTCTTCTTAATTGCTGGAGTGGGAGGAGGAGTTGGTCTGTTCATTCTATCTACTATGATTGTAAGACAAGGTGCTAAATCAACTGCGGAAACCCTACTTGGAAGAGAAGGATTTGCAAAGGCTCTCCAAATGAAAAAGGACCTCAAGAAATCAAAGAAAGACGGACTTGAGAGTGCGAGCGACAGAGCCGAAAAGGCTAGAAAACAAAGTCCACCTCCAAAGAAGGAAAAGAAGCAAGAGGAAGTGGCTATCGCTGGATTTAACCTCGATAATGTACTATCTTCTGCTGAAAGCGATGATTCTGGCCCAACGCAATTTGGTGGCGCTAGTTCTGTAGTAGTAACAGATGAGGCGAAAGAAATGTCCAACACAGTGGCATCACAGGCCCCAATATCAAGCCCAATGCCAACCTCTAACGTTGTGTCGACAACTCAATCTACTCCGGAACCTAGAGGGCATTTCTCTGCTTCTGCTCCTTCGAGAGCGACCCCCCCAACAAAAGCAAGTGAGCCTATCGAAACGAGAAGACCGGTAAAGAAGAGAAAGTCGGTCAAGAGAAGTGCTCCACAGCCTGAACCAAAGCCTGCTCCACAAAGAGAAACCAGAAGTTCACCATCGGTTGCCGATGATGAAGAATTCAGTGATTTCTCATTCTGATGCCCATTTGACATCATTTGCCCCGCGAACCAGTATTTGGTTTAGATGCCATTCAAGAATTGCTGGGCTCTGAATTATTGGCTCGCCATCTGCTTGGACCCAAGTTGCAGTAGAAAGTGGTTCTTCTGAAACATTCCCGTCTTTATCGACCGGTTTTATTTCTATTCTGTTAGCTTTCTTTTGAGTTATACCCCATTTACCGATGTGCTTGCCTTTCTTCATGGGGCCCATCAATGAAAGCATTGCAATTCTAGAAAGTCTTGGAGCGTAAACTATCGAGCCGTTTTCGTCAACTGGACTCACTCCTGGACAGACCTGATATCCTCCTCCGAATGTTTCCCCAGTCGTTGCCGCGAACATCGTAAAATCATGTATCTGCCCTTCATCATCATCGAGTTTGAGCCATACTTTCCTTCTCTTCCAAAAGGGGATTGTTGTTATTCCAAGATATGTGTATTTCTTGTTCCCTTTGATCCACTTTGCTCGAGAAAGTTTTGCTCTTGATATTGCGCTAGTAATTCCCGCATCGGATTCCAAGAAAACCCATCTCACAATTCTGCCATCTTGTGAAGACGGTCCGTCCCATTCATTCGCAGTGGGTGCTGGATAGTCTCCTTCGCTTGAAGCTGGGAATCCTTCAAGCCTCCATGCAGCACACTTCCTGTCTGTACCGTTGAATAAAACGTCAACAGCTTGGTCTAAATTTTTCCTTGATATTCCTTGGGTAATTGCATAATCGTTGCCTGAGCCAAATGGAATTATTCCGAGTGGTATTTCGCTTCCTCTTAGAGCGCTTGCAACTTCATGGACTGTACCGTCACCGCCTACCGCAACCACCATCTCAGGATTTTCAGAATTTCTCAAATCCCATGCTAATTGAGATGCATGTCCCACACTTTCAGTAAAATGAGTAATAACTTTACAGCCCCTATTCTCAATTTTTTTTGCCAAATCCGGCCATCTCTTTCCGCAAGTATAGTCCCTGCTAGCCGGATTCACTATGCAGTGAATGGTCTCCATGAACTACGCAGAGTAAAACAAAGCAATCAAATCTATTGGTATACCAGCCCGTCTTATGGCTTGGAGCACTGAAGACGAGGTTTTCATGCTTCGCGCCATAGAAGTTGCCGAAAAAGGAAGAGGCAGGGTCCGACCTAACCCTTTAGTTGGTTGTGTTCTCGTAAAGAACGGAGCTGTGATTGCCGAAGGATGGCATGACCATCTCGGAGGATTACATGCAGAACAAATGGCGATACATGACGCTGAGGAAAACGGCCACAATACTAACGGCTCAATCGCTTATGTTACTCTTGAACCATGCAATCATTTTGGTAGGACACCACCCTGTACTGAGGCTTTGCTATGGGCAGGAATATCTGAAGTGATAATAGCGCATGAAGACCCGAATCCTTTGGTAAGAGGAAATGGAATAAAGGTTCTAGAGGATGCTGGAATCAAGGTTAGATACGGACTGCTAGAACAAAAAGCCGCTACTCAAATGAGAGAATTTTTGCATTGGTGTGAGCACAGAAGACCGTATGTAACAGTAAAAGTAGCAACAGATTCAAACGGCTCTGTTGATGATATTTCAGAAGATTCAAAGCGCTTTACAAGCCAAGATTGTCTTGTAAAAGTCCACGAACTCAGAAAGGATTGCTGTTCAATATTAGTAGGCGCCGATACGGTAATCCGGGACGACCCTTCTCTAACTGTCCGACTTGTTGAGTCTGACAAACAGCCTCTAAGGATTGTAATCGACCCTAATCAAAAGATCCCGTCGTCAAGCAAATTGCTTACAGATGGATTTGCCACCAGGCATTTAACTTCAGACTTTAGAGGGTTACCTGCATTACTCGATATGCTTGGGGACCTCGAAATACAGAGGTTGCTAGTTGAAGGAGGCCCTTTCACAATAAATCAATTTCTAAACCAAAATTTGGTCGACGAGTTTATTTTGGTTAAATCCAATAAAACTCACGTTTCCCCAGTGAAAGCCGAATTTGACTTGAGTAAATTTACAGTAACGAATACTGAAACTTGGGGAAATGAGGAAGTCACAATTTACAATAGGTGATTGAATGGAAGTTATCCACGAAGGCCCTGTTGTCTGTTTACGGGGTTGGCATCCAGCAATTTCTCGACAGGAAGCATTAGCCATGTTCCCTGAAATTGAAATTAATCGAAACGAATCGAGAAGATTGCTTACAGCTGTAGGGGATACTGATTGGTCAAGACTTGAAATAATGTCTGGTGCTGAATGTGCTCTAATTGGTGGAGGTTTAGCAAAATGGGATTCAGTAGACTCTTTGCTTGCAGGAATAATTGTAACAAAGGAATCCGAAATGGCGGTCGAATGCTGGAGGCATGAAGGTAAAATTGATGTTAGTACCAAGGAGATAGAACAAAAAATTGGAGGCTTGTTTTTTGATAAGGGTTCAACATTCAACCTCTCAAACCCAAAAAAGCGGTTTGGAGTTGTTCTTGATGCATCTGCGAATTACGTTGCTTGGGGTTGGATGGTCGGGCCGGGCCCGGGCAAACACGGATGGAGTTCGATGCGCGCAAATAAAAGGCCTTTTTTCCGACCAGTAAGTCTCGAACCAAGGCTAGCAAGAGCCGCAGTAAATATTGCAGCTGGCATAAATTCAGGAATTGTTGTTGACCCAATGTGTGGAACAGGAGGGATAGTTATCGAAGCCGCATTAAGCAATAGAGTCGCGCTTGGATTTGATTTCGACCCCGAGATGGTAATTGGAAGTAATCAAAATATTGAATGGGCAAATACCTCTGCTACAGTTGTAAGAAATGATGCAACAAGTTGTGAATTTCCAACAGACACCTGTGCGATAGTCGTCGACCCTCCTTATGGTAGAAATTCAAGAGCAGAAGATTCACTTTTGCAGAACACCTTGAATAATATACGATCCCAAGGCTTGAATTGTAATTTAGTAATAATATTGCCAACCGAAGAAAAGCAAGATAATTTGGATGAAAGTATCGATTATGAAATCGATTTACCACAGATCACAATCAAAGCTGCTTACTCAATTCCTGTCCATAAATCGTTAGGCAGGATAATGATTATTGCTTCAATTTCTCCTCTAAATTAAGCAAATTGAAGGCGTCTTCATCGTTAGGAGCATCGAATTGGTCTCGATAAGGACATAAATCATCCAAAATTGCTGAGTCGCTTTCATCCAGAACTATTGGATAACTTTTGCAGCCTGCAGGTCTGTAATCATACACTGTACAAACTCCTGGGGCATCCTTTGCGTCAGAGTTAGTCGCCAAAAAAACGCAGGCTTTAGTCGATTGATTGTTCAGTAACCTTCGTATTCCCTCACTATCTCTAGTTGAGAACTCAGATTCATCAAGCCCTGTTCTACGGGAAAGAAGACTCGCTTCAACAGCGGTTATTGGCATGGTTGTCTCCCTACAACAAGCGCTACATTCGTTTTGAATGCAGGGTAAGCGCTTGGCCATATAACTCCCAATCAATGAAAGCACTTGAATGAACGCGAGGGTGTGGTTCAAGAAGGGGTGGCTTTTCGCCTGATTAGGGCAATTAGGGTAGTCTGGATATCCTTCCGGCCTTCGGAGCCGGAGACGTGGGTTCGAATCCTGCATTGCCCGCCAACAATTTCTCTGTGAGCCGTGAGGCTCAAGTGCCACCTACACTACGGTGTGACATGGGCTGTAATCTCAGAGACCTTGCTTCTGCACAAGACACAACAATGGAAGCAATGCGAGGGAAAATTGTTGGAATTGACAGTTTTCTATTAGCGTTTCAATTTCTTACAACGATTAGAGATAGGTCTCCAACTGGTGATGGAGGACCATTGAAAGCAGATAACGGCAAAGTTGTAGCCCATTTGATGGGTTTCTTAGCGCGTGCTTCGACTTTACTTTCTAAGGGCGTAAAACCAATTTTCATTTTCGATGGAAAGCATCCTGAACTAAAAAAAGAGGAAATGGACGCACGAAGGCTTGTTCGTGAACAGGCTGAATTGGATTGGAAGGCTGCACTTGAAGCAGGAGATTATGCAACAGCACAAAAAATGGCTCAGAGATGTGTAAAATATACTCCAGAAATGGTTGATGAATCTATTGAGATGTTGAAATTGATGGGAATACCTGCCTTTAGAGCAGCTGCAGAAGGAGAGGCTCAAGCGGCGGTTATGGCGGCCAATGGGCAGTTGGATGTTGTCGCTACTCAAGATTGGGATGCCCTACTTTATGGCGCCCCAATCGTAATTAGGAATCTTACCTCCGACGGTAGCAAAAGAATGGGTAGAATCATTCGAGCACAGGAAATAGAACTCTCTCAAATACTCAACGACCACGAATTAAGTCGTGAACAATTAGTGGATTTAGGGATTATGATTGGTACTGATTTCCACCCAGGAATCAAAGGCATAGGTCCAAAAACAGGTTTGAAGTTAATCAAAGAGTTTGGCACGATTGAAGCCGTTTGCGAAGCGAAAGGAAAAGAAATCCCAGAAAGACTGGATGAGATTAGACAAATTTTCCATGACCACCCTGTAGTAGAGGTTTCGGATGAGGAGCTAAAACAGGGCAGTGTTGATGTTGAGGGGCTGAAAAAATTCTTAATCGACGATAGACAATTCTCTCAAAAAAGGTTCGACAACGCAATCGATTTACTGAAAGATGCCGGTTTAGTACGAGATGGTGGCCAAACATCCTTATTCTCTTTCTGAAATAAAACGCAGAGGACTTGCAAGGACTGGATGACCTTTCCATTGGGTAACAACTCCTCTTGCTATGCTTTGGATATCATTTAATGCCTCGCTGATTTTATTGATCGGAGATGTTGGTATTCCTTGCAACATTTCACAAATTTCAGTTCTAGAATATCCTGACGTGATAGATTCTATCAATTCGACTAACTCCTTTCGAGAATTTACCCTTTCTTGATTTGTTTTCCAATTGTTTTCAATGTCAAAGGATAGACATAATTTTTCAAATTGGCTATCCGAACCTACCGCGATTACAACATATCCATCGCTTGCTTTGAAAGCTTGGTATGGTACTAAATTTGGATGGCCTGAACCCAATAATTGTGGATTTTTTCCACTGATTAACTGATTCTGCCCCTGGTTTACCAATGAAGCTATTGCACAATCCCATAATGAGATATCTAGATGAGTTGATTTCCCGGTTCTCTCTTTGTAAAACAGTGCAGATAATATTGCATTACCGGCATATAACCCCGTTATTACGTCTATCCAGGCTACTGGGACTTTTATAGGACCTCCATTTTTTTCACCATTCATGCTCATAATTCCACTCATTGCCTGAAGTGCCAAGTCATAGCCAGGGTCTTGCGAGCGAGGCCCGCTTTGTCCAAAGCCTGTAATCGAGCAAACTATCACATCGCTCTGTATCGGTCCAATTAATCTCTCAAGTTGTCCGGGACGGAAATTCTCTACAACAACATCTGATTCTGCAATTAGTTGCTGAATTTTATCCTTATCTTCTTTTAAATTGTGAAAGATAATTTCCTTTCCACGATTGCAAGACAGGTGGTATGCTGCAGTTCCATCATCAAGGAATGGAGGGCCCCAGCCTCTAGTATCATCTCCCCACGGAGCCTCAACTTTCGTAACCATAGCTCCTAAGTCGGAAAGCATCTGAGTACAATATGGCCCTGCTAAAATTCGTGACAAGTCTAGTACTTTTACACCTTCAAGGGCACCGATCATAACTTTCACCCCACTTCAATAAACGATATTGTAAATTAATTACATCATCAGTTTCGATTTCAACGCTTTCCCAACCATCCGGTATTGTATCAATTCCCGTGTAATCGACAACAATCCAAGCTATTTCCTTCAAGTCTTCGCATTCAGTCAGTTCTAATTCCCATCCACTATCTGTGGTTCTCCAAATTGCCAAGTTTGATTTGTCACTATCTGGGTCTAAAGTAATGTGCATTGTATACATTCGATGCATTGCCAAATCGGAGTCTGAAATGAATAGTATATCCTCTCCCTCAGCGATTTCGCCGTTGAGTTGATTGCCGATAATTTGTGTGCCTCTCTCACCAACAGTTACCGAAAATATTGCTAAATTGATGACTATCATGATGGCAATAAACGAGTAGGCTAATTTTTGATTTTCTTCAGAAATAAGACTGTATGATTCATCATTAAGGAATCGGATGAAAATCAGTGGTATGAAAAGCAAGGTTAGATATCTTGGATTATTTCGCAATGTAAATAATATTTCAAAAATCCCCGAATCAGCGAAATAGGCTTCACTTACCCATAAACCTGCAACCCAGCCTATCAAAACAGCAAGTGAAACAAAAGTGCCATTTTGTAGAATAATCGCCTTATTGTCTTCTAAATTCGGATTTTTCTTACCAAGCAAAACTGCACAGTATAGGAATATTACTGCCGCGATTAGCGAGGATATTAGCGCGATTATCACGTCTACACTTAACAGAGACACCCCGTTTCTGTAAATTACAAAGACTTCTGTTGAAAATGCGAGAAATGTAAAAGTAATCAAATTGAATTGAACTTTTTGAGATAAATAAAATCCAACGACTGCAACTAATCCCATCCATAATGGCATCCCTTTGAAAGAGCAAATTATGAAAATAGATATTATCGGGAAAATCCACCACTTTTTTCGATTAGGGTTCTGTAATCCTTTCACTACACAATAAATCGCCAAACTCGTTAACAATAGGATTGCACTTTCTTGGTACAGCCTACCAGTACCTCGAATTAAGGGAGGATAAATGGAGGCTAAGGCTGTTAAAGTTAGGGCCCTATCTTTACCAAATAGAGAATTTGTTACAAAATAGATTACTGCAAGACATGCAAGTCCTATAGCAAGTGACAGTAGGTGCATAGATAAAATTGACACTCCAAAAATTGTAAACCAAATCTGCATAATCATGTGCCATGCAAACCACTTGTCTTCTGAAGAAACCTGTTCAGGGGTGGAGCCAAATTTGGAATCCTGTCTCAATTCCCCCCATTCAAGGTCGCCTTCACCATCATTCATCTGGTCTGTCACGTATGTAGCGTGGACATGTGCGTCTAATCCAATCGGCATCATGTAAGCAGCAATAATGTGGAATATTATTCCAATAATTAGGAGAATTTTCCAATGTCGCTTCTCCATGTCAATCCCTATACTAAATTGGTATTGAGTTCTTTGTTTAGATTACAGCAATAATGGCGGTTTCCAGTTACCATCATTGCGACCGTGATCTAAAATGTGCCAGTAAATCGTTGACTCCGCCTCATCTGGTAAAACGAAAGGGCCAAGCTTTTTCCAAACCCTCTTAGCGTTAAATCTCAAAAAAGGAATTGATAGGGCTGGACCACATGTCGGTAAAGTAAACTTTGTCAACCACGGCATACTCTTTACTCCAGAGTCGTATAGTGCTTTCTCTACAGCATTCCAATCTTTCCAAGGACCGGCCTTTTTCCTAACTAACCAAGAAGGATTAACGCTGGAATCTATCTCAAATCCAGCCTCAGCAATTACGGGTGCCATCCATGGTGCAATATATCCAGCAGGCGCTCTAAACCAGGGCCTATATGCTGCTTTTGCAAAATTCATAACCTTTGATTTAGCTTCCAAAAGAGCCGCCATAAATCCATCTGAGTCTTCTTCATATGCAGACCAGCACTTGTGAGTTAGACCGTGACAACCTATGGTAACCTGTGGGTGTTTATTCAGTAATTTTGACAACCAATCAACAAATTGTTCATCGTCTAACTGATCTGCAATTACAAATATCGTAAGGGTAACTTGGGTTTTATCTAGCCATTCTTCGAATCTTGACATTGCGAAACTCAATTCATCGGATGTATTCCTTAGATTTGTTCCCCTGGAACGAGTTGGATGGCCTTGGGAAATAGGTTTGTGGCGGATATCGTCTGAATCCACGGTCAGCCAGACCGGTTTCATCTACTCACCCCTGTCCAACTGAATGAGATGCAAAATGTGAGGGATGGTTCTTCCATCTATTTCAATCGGGACATAGCCTTCGACTGCTAAGCCATTCCATTTCTGACATATCGATTTTGAGGTCGCTAAGCCGGCTTTATTATGAGGATGTACTGTGATTTCAATCAAAGATTGTTCAGTCCTATCTTTCTGCCAGGTGAAAATAGCATCAACGCAGGCGGAGGCTATTTTCTTGTTTCTCCAACTCTTTCTAACCCAGTATCCTAAATTGTAGGCTGAAGCGGCTAATTGAAGTTCATCTCCAAAACCTATCATTCCAACGAATGAGTTGTCTTCTTGGGAATGAATCGCCCAAAAATGAATCTTATCTCCATCACGATGTAATTCCAAATCTATCATCAAATCTGCAATTTGGCTTCTTGCTTGTTCCCCCTCTCTAAGCCATGGCAAGGCTGCTTTCGCAGCATCCGGGTCTTCTATGTAAGCTTCCATTACTTCAGGTAAAATCCTGCGGTTCACCGGACGTAAGATCACAAGTTCGTTGACGGATAACTCTGGCGTTTCCATCATCGACCCCTCACACTACTCCAAGATGCGTAATTGCTGAATTAACATGTTCATTTCCTGGATGCGAGATTTTCGCTTTTTCAAGCATTGATTTAACATCGTCTAACCTTTCAACCTGTTTCAAAACCATGCCGATATGATAAATTAAGTCAATATTCTCTTCAGTTAGGTGAGGTCCTAAACCATCCATTACTTTCATTGCTTCAGACGTTTTTCCTGATTTTGTCAATTCGAGAGCTGTGACTACTTCTCTATGCACCTGCCTTGGATCCCATGGTTCTGATTCTGGCCAAGGCCAGAAACGGCCACTGTTTTGTGGGACTGGCGCTACTGGTTGCTCTATTGGTGTAACTTCATCCGAGACGGGAGTCGATACTTCTTGAGGCATTACTTCTTCTTGGTTTTCAGGTTGTTGAGGTTCTTGATCGATACTGTTCGCGTCTTCAACTTCGACATCTTGTTGAGGCGTCTCAGTTATTTCTTGTTCAACGACGGGTTGAGGTAATTCGTCGAAATCTAAGTCTGGTATTTCTGGTAACGCTACAGTAGCGGGAGTTGGTGCAGGCGCCTTTTTTACAGAAGTCAAGTCAATCTTGTTTTCGTATATGTCTTCTCCAGGAAGTGATGGCAATTCACTTCCACCAACGTGTCCTCTCAAGTCTCCATCCATTTCTGGGGTATTTGGTGAAAATACGTTCCCTTTTCCTCTGTGAACCGGTTCTGGAACATCGGCTAACGGGTCGATACCTGAAAAATCTATTTTGTCATAATCTTTTATTGGCTCTCCAACTTCATCCGCAGAGATTTCTTCTTCTTCGTGGGAAACTGTTTCGTTAAGTTCAGGAGATGATGATTCTATGAAACCGACCTTTTCCGGCTCCTCACTTTCAAAGTCTGTAACCTCGTATTGATTTATTTCAAGTGGGTCTGCATCCATTGCCAATACAACATCGAGTGCTTCTGATTCTTCATAAGAATCGTCTTCATCAGACATCAACTCATCGAATAGTGAATCACTAACTTCTTTGGATACATCTTCTCCTTGGTCTCTTGGGGCTTTCTGTAACTCGTAATAGCATTGAACGCAAGTCGTGGCTCCATTAGCGTTAACATACTCACAGAATGGGCATTTTTCGCCCTCGATTTCTGTAGTCGCTTTTCGCCTGAACATCGCAATCAGCAACTACTCCGCGTTCAATTTCCTTGTTAAGTCTCACCCATTCCCGACCACCGGAAACATGCTATACCTGTCTCTTCACAGTTAATTCATGGGCGAAAAGGGCGAGGTGCGAAAAATGAGCACTCGCTCAGAAGGTCGTAAATCAAAATTTGTTCGTCACGAAAATAAGTGGATGAAGTCTCAAGACCACTTTAATTGCTTTACCAGCTTAATCAAGGTTGAATTAGATGACGAATTAGACCTCGTTAATGAGCGTTGGAAAAATTGGACAAAATCTCGTTTAGTAGAGGCAGGTCTTACATTATTTGATTTGAGGGGTCGGTCATCAGGACGATTTTTTGGAGACCCTATTCTTATTTTTGAGTCAAGAGATGGTCCATTACCATACCACAAATTCGGTCATGGAGATATGGTGATAATTTCCAGGGCAAGACCTTGGGGGGAGAAAGTCATCGAGGGAGTGGTTATGGATACCAATAAAAAACGGATTCGAATAATAGTAACTGAAAAGCCATCTGACCTCAAAAAAGGTGGATGGCGATTGGACAGAGGTGCCAATCGAGTGGCCCATGATCGCATGCATGAAGCTCTGATTTCTTTTCACTCAACAGAGGGGGATGGCGGAACTTCTCTACGAGACTTACTTCTTTGTCAACCACACGACTTGGAGGCATCTGCATCTATGAGGCCAGACATACATGGTCAGAAACCAAAACCAATCAATCTTAATGGAATGAAGCTTGATGATAGTCAAAGAGAAGCAATTGAGAAATCGGTTTTACAGCGTTTAACCTTAATTCAGGGACCTCCTGGAACGGGAAAGACCCATACCGCGGTTCATTTACTAAAGGCGTTAACTGAAATGGGAAGAGGTCCAATACTTGCGTGTGCTGAATCAAACGTTGCCGTAGATAATTTACTCGAGGGGTTATTGAACATCGGAGTAAAAGCAGTTCGCTTTGGCAGGCCTGTAAAGGTGAGGGAGAGTTTGCGAGAGGCAACTTTAGATGCACTATCGGCTAAGCATCCAAAACAGGATGAAATCGCTTTCATACAGGAAGAGATGGATGGAATAAGAGCTAAATTAAATGATTTGAAAGGAAAAGAAAGGGGCTTGGCACACAGGGATATCAACAAAAATTACCGAGAAATTCGCGACCTAGAATCGAGAATTATTGACGACGTATTATCGGGAGCTGAAGTCCTATGTACTACGAATATCGGAGCAGGCCACTTTACACTTGAAAGTAGGAAATTTCCAATCGTGTTAATCGATGAAGCAACACAAGCAAGCGAGCCTTCGTCATTAGTGCCAATAGTAAAAGGCGCAAGACAACTAATTTTGGTTGGAGACCATAGACAACTACCTCCCACTGTCATTAGTCAAACGGCAGAGGACGGGGGTTTAAACATCCCAATGTTCGAACGACTAATCGAAAATGGCATTCCATCACACATGTTAACAACGCAATATCGAATGCATTCAACAATTCGAGAATTTCCTTCTGCTAGGTTTTATGATAACAGATTAGAAGACGGTTGTAGCGATTCAGACAGGCCTCCTGCAGCGGGTTTCTTGTGGCCGGATTGGTCCAAACCTGTTGCATTTGTACCCGTTCATGGTTCTGAGATAAATGATAATACGAGTTCTTCAAAATCGAATATGGATGAAGCGGCGATGGTTGTAAAGGTGGTTAATGACTTACTTGTCGCCATGGATTTGAGTCCTGAAGACATAGGTGTAATCAGTCCATATTCGGGACAGGTCAGATTGATTAGACAACTATTTGATGATGGAATTGAAGGTCTTGAAATAAAATCTGTAGACGGTTATCAGGGTCGTGAAAAGGAAATAATTATTCTTTCAACCGTAAGGTCGAACGAAGATGGAATCGTTGGGTTCCTTTCGGATTACAGGAGGCTCAACGTTGCACTAACAAGAGCGAAAAGAGGACTTATTGTGATTGGAGATGACAGAACCTTGAGAAACGATCCAACTTGGTCTAGTTGGCTAGAATGGATTGGAGATTCGAATTTAATGGCATGGCATGTTGTTAACTCCTGATAACCATCCTTTCAAACCCTAATCGTTACGGAGGCTCATGGCGGATTCCCCTGTAAAGATCAATAATCCGGGCACCATGGCTCAGGCTGCCGTTGCAGCAACCGCGCCTGAAGGGATGCTTATCGCACCGCTGTGGAAGAGAATTGTCGGATTTATGTTAGATGTTTTTCTTTTGATGGTCATACTTGGGTTCGCAACTCAAGCAACATTTTTTGCATACTTAGGTGCTGTTGATTTGCTATTAACAAGTCAAGCAATTTATGTTTTGATAACCTACATGTTACACCTTTCTCTATTCTGGCTTTACTTCAAATACACGGGAAGATATTACGGAAGGTCTCTAGGTCAAAGAGCGATGAGAATCGCTATAGTGCACGATGATGGGAGCCTTCTTGGAGAAAATCACTGGGGTAGGCGTGCGGCTCACAAGACAAAATATGTTATTCCGTACATAGGATTGATTTTTGGGTTGTGGGATGTTTTCAAGATTTATACTCATGAAACCAAAAGAAGCCCTGTTGACCTATCAAATCACACTGTAGCCGCCGTTGACTGGTCGCTTCCAGCAAATACTCGCGGAGGGCTTAGATAAGTCTGCTAAGTATGGTTGTCTTCAAGTATGGCAGGGTTAGTGGAGAGGTGAGTGGGCGACATGACTACTGCTACTTCCGGAAAAAACGGTTCCTTGAGCGCCGAGATTCTTGAAATCAAAATGGAAATTGATGATGATGATGAAGATGTCATACAAGTAACCGTGTCAATCTCCAATGAAGCACCTGTGCCAATGGGAGGATTGGACGTCGCCGTGATAACAAATGATGGCCGGAAATATGGTTCAAAAGAAGGCGTTACAAGTCTCGGCCCAGGGGTAGAAAGGAACTGGGATTTCGAATTCCCATTAGATTCTGGAGAATGGACGTTTGTCCTAATTGGTTCAGGCTCTGAAATAAAAATGGGCCCGTTTGAACATGACTTTGAATACAGCGCTACGCAGGGGAGAAAACTCTCCAATACTATGGGTTCATCATTATTCGCAGGAGCTTTTGGAGACGACTTAACCGATTTCGGAAATGTTCGAGAAAGAGAGGTAATCGACCCAACAAAAGTGGTAATGACAAGTTATTCAGCTGAAAATTCGATGGGTGGAGATACCTTGATCAAGGCTGATTTGGATAAATTATCGACCGGAATGACTTCTACATCTGGGTCGGATGCAAGAGATGCCCCGATTCTTAATACAAATCCAATAAGAGAAGCACCGATGTCACAAACATCGCGAACTACTGACCCACTACTCGCACACAATGCTTCCTCCTCCTCGATGAGAGATGCACCTATGCTTCCAAGTCAAAGAGATGAGGTTCCCGCTACAGAAAACACTCCTGCTGAACCAGCAATTGACCCTTTATTTGCTCCTATTGTTCCTAAGCCAAAACAGGATGTATCAATGGATGCTCCTCAGCCACCAAGTGGCCCACCAACGCCTCCTTCAACACCACCACCAACTCCACCAAGTGGCCCACCAACGCCTCCTTCAACGCCACCGCCAACTCCACCAAGTGGCCCACCAACGCCTCCTTCAACACCACCACCAACTCCACCAAGTGGCCCACCAACGCCTCCTTCAACGCCACCGCCAACTCCACCAAGTGGCCCACCAACACCCCCTTCAACACCGCCACCAACTCCACCGAGTGGGCCAACTGGTCCACCAACCGGTCCGCCCACAGGCCCTCCATCCAGCCCACCAGCTTCTCCTCCTGGTCCACCCGGGCCTCCACCTGGTCCACCAGCAACGCAGGATATGCCTGAAAAGCCAAACATTTGAGGGGATAACTTGTCTGATGAACCCTTTATCATGGAGATGTGTGGAAACAAAGCTGCATGGCAAATTGTTATTGATGGAGTCGAAAAAATCGACCTTGAAGCCGTTGGAAATAGAATTCAGGCTGACGGATATGAAGTCGGAATAATGACAAGGTTGGCTTGGACGTTTTCTGGACCCGCAGAACTTACATTGTATCCAAGTGGAAAATTACTCGTAAAAACCGAAGATAAAGAATTGGCTGCTAAGGTTGCAGAATTACATGTCAACAAGTGGGTTGGTGCTTGATTTTATGAAAATCAAATTGGATGATGGTGAATTAATCGTTTATCCAACTTCAACACTTCCAGGTTTAGGTTGTTTACCTACCGAAAAGGGATTGGATAACTTGTACGCTAAGAAAAACAGGCCTGAAACTATGCCTGTAAGTTTGGGGGTAGCAAACCTAAGACAAGTTGAAGATTTGGTTAAATTTCCCGCTTTTTTGGAAGAATTTCTCAGTGCATTTCCCAAAGGAGGAATTACAACAATTCTTCCAGCGATTGAAAAGGTTGACAACAGATTAGGTGGGGAAAACATCGCTATTCGAGTTTTTTCTCACCCTGATGCAATAGAATTAGCAGAACATTTCGGCCCTATCACAGCGACTAGTGCTAACGAATCTGGAATAGACCCGGAATGCAATACAGAAATCGCAGCGAAAATTCTCGAGATTGATAATTTTGTACCAGGCATTTGCCCAAACGGATTGGGTAGCACTTTCGTTAAATTTGATGAATCAGGGGCAAATAGCCACGGTTGGATGCTAAATGTTATGAGAGAGGGCGTTGTACCTCAATCAGACGTGATGAAATGGTGGACGAATCTAATCTAAAATATTGGCAGGATGCTGGTCATGTAGCCCGCCGAACTTTAGAAGCCATCAAAGATGAAATCACTGTTGGTAAGACTTGGCATTCAGTAATAGAATCCGCTGAAAGATTCATCAGAAGAAATGGTGGAAACCCTGCATTTCCTGCTACTATTGCAGTAAATGAGTTTGCAGCACACTACACAACTGACCATGCACTAAGATCGCCTGAAGGGTGGGAAGGTGAGATGGTATTCAATAACGGTGATTTAGTGAAGTTGGATGTAGGCGTTCACATCAATGGCCACATTGGAGACAATGCTCTAACAATAGAAATAGGAAACAAAGGGTTGCACACTGAACAAATTAAAGCAGCACGTGAATCAAGAGATGCTGCTATCGAAATGCTTCATCCAGGAACGCCATGGTACAAAGTTGGGGCGGCCGCTGCTCAACCATCTTTAGATGCGGGATTCCAACCGATTCGCAATCTTTGTGGACACCAACTAAAGCCTTGGGAATTACATGCTGGTGTCAGTGTCCCTTCATACGCATGTGGGCCAGATAATCCAGGATTTAGAGGCGTTGTCGAAGAAGGCGCAGTTTATGCGATTGAGCCATTCAATACTACAGGTAACAGTGGAATGATAGTAAATGTGGGCAATCAAAATTCATCAAACATTTACAGGGTCGCAAGAAAAGGAGCTTGGAGAAAGGCACTATCAAGAAAGCAACTCAAGCCTCTAGGTGCTCAACTTGCAAGAAATTTCGAAGAGCGATATTCTACACTACCATTTGCTGAGAGATGGGCGTATCCGATGTTAGAAAAGCCGTTCCCAGAAGCTGATGAAGAGAGCAGGCAAAGCAAATGGAATGCCTTGGTCAAGAAACTGACTAGTATTCAGTACCTCGAAACGTATCACGCATTAGCCTGTAAAGACGGTGGGATGATCGGTCAATTCGAACACACAGCTATAGTGACGGCTGGCGGTCCAGAAATCCTAACTGTTGAGTAAATCGGACCGAAATAACGGTGAAGGTTTTGTCATAACCGTTATTTGTGACCAGTTACTGCGATATCATGAACAGGGCTGTAGAAGTTCTCGTTGAGTGCATCCCATCCCCTCTCCGTTGGCTCTCACCCTGTTCACCCTCTTTTCCCTTCAAAACGGTTTGAATTTACTTCGTTTTACAAATGATTTGTACCAATTAGAAATGTTATTTTTTTATTTCATCATATCATAAACTCCTTCGCAGTATAGCGAATAAAACTTAATTTTAGGACATCGGTCCTCGGAGATATTATATACGCGGGCGACTGTGGGTTAACTATCCCCGCAAGGGGAGGAGGACAAGAAAAATGAACAACGAAAACAGGAACGAAGAAGCGGTCAGCCCTGTAATTGCTACCATCCTAATGGTTGCAATTACTGTGGTATTGGCTGGTGTACTGTATGTTTGGGCTTCAAGCCTAGCTGGTGACTCAACCGGCGGTGGCTTCGATGCTTACACATTCAGTGACAGAGATGCAAGTGGAACCATGGGCGAAACTACTGACGACAGTCTAGTACACATCGCTCTAACTCAAGGTGACTCCCTAAACTGGGCTACACTAAGAGTTTCCATAATTGTAGATGGTGGAACTTCTATCATCTGCGACGCTGATGAAGGTGACGCTGACTGTCTATTCATGACAGACGGTGACACAACATGGGATGTTGCAGAAGAAATCACCATCAAGGAAAACGGACAAGACCTTTGTGACGGAGCAAACGGCGGATGTAACGTCGAAGTTATCCTAACAAAGATCGGTGTCGGTAACGAAGATGACAAGGTCATCGCAGAAGTCACAGCATACGCTGACGGCTCCCAGTGAAGTCGTTTAACGACTCTTCGATACACGTTTACGAGATAATCTCGACTTCGCCTCTCCGGGAACTTCGGCTCCCGGAGGGGCCTTTTTTTATTTTCAATTTCGAGCTATTTCTTCTCGAATTTCTTCATGCTGTTCCCACATGTGTAAACTATTGTCAGTAGCAGCAAGGAT
>JAYPOA010000028.1:0-12547 GCA_038130705.1 Methanobacteriota archaeon
TCCGAAAATCAGACAGACTACCTTAGGATAGTCTAACCTGTAAATCAGTCCCGGGAATTGTTCTGGCTCGTATTCAACCTTGTCGAAAGGAAGGTGGAATGTCAAGTTGTTTAGGTTTAGTTTTCTTGGCATTGCTGCTAATTCGTCTCCTTCCCTCATCAACCTTGGACCAGGTGCTTTGAACTCGTCCTTCCAAGTTTTTCTGTTAGCATCGATGTATGCCTTACCTTCTTTTTCTTCTTCTTCGGTCGGGACTCTAAGAGACCCGTCCTTGTTTTCGTAAACATACAGGTCTGTGTAATCTCTGTCGGAAATACCGTCAAAATCTTCTGGATAGTGTAGCGCATAAGTCGCTACCATGTTTTGAACTTCAATTTCTACATCTTTCAAGTCCCAAGTGGTGATTCCCGCATCCCTTAGGTCAGCAATCATTCTCTCGATACCTGTGTGAATGTTATCTTCATCCTTTCCACCAGTACAAACGGCCCTACCTGATCTAAACATTAGGATCGCAAGTTTCGGATCGGAAACTCTGTAAACAACACCAGGGAATTGTTCCGGTTCGTATTCGCAATTCAATTGGATTGCGATATCTGGTAAATCAAGTTCTTCAGCTACTCTTGTGCTTGCTACTACGTTAACAACAGTCAAACGGTCCTCATCGTTCATAAACGGCCGATTATAAACCCCTATTTAAATGAAGGTAATTATTCAAAAGGATTCCAGATTCCAGAACCATCATCAGATTCGTATTCCAATCCTTTGCTTGCTAGTTCACTGATTAGCGTTTTTCCACCAGCCAATTCTATGGCCTCACTGGTCTGTTTGGGATTTCTTGTGAGGGCGACCATGCAACCACCTCCTCCTGCACCAGTCAGTTTTACACCTAAAGAGGACGGTGCTGCCGCGGAAATTAATTTCTCTAATTCGGGTGAAGAGACGCCTAAATTTCTCAACAGAAGATGATTTTCAGTCATTGCGATACCGACTCCTTCCATGTCACCTTTTAGTAGCGAATCAATTCCTCTGCGTGCGACAATTCCAATCGTTTCAATTTCCTTCATTTTTTCTGGATTATCTTTGAGCAATTCGGCGACTTTTGTAACCTGTTCAGATGTTGGTGCATGGACTTCTGTATTGCCGATGACAAGGTACACTCCATCTGTGTGAGAAGAAAGATCTACCGAATGGACTTGCCAAGTTACGTTATTCAACTCCCTGGTGTATAACCAGTTTAGATTGGGTTCAATTTGCTCTGATAATACGATACATCCCCCATGAGAACAAGTACTGGAATCAAGGGGTGATGCTCTTCCATCCTGTGCATGGGCTTCTACAGCATGGGCCAAGATTGCTGATTCGTCGACGTCTACAGCTTGCTTACCATAAACAACAGAATCTCCTGCAGATGACTCCCATGGGCCATCATAGACTTGGTTAGGTCTTGCTGCAGTGAAACCTTCAGCCCAATCATCATCTTTCATTTGCCGTCCTCTCGCTGCCCTCAAAGCAGCAGCGGCTGCTACAGATAATGCCGCAGATGAACCTAAGCCACTTGCTGGAGGAATGCTTCCATGAATTTTAACCGATAAAGGAGGGCCATTCTTCCATAATCTTTCCTTTAGCGCATTTACGTGAGGGTGTCGTTGCGAAATGAATTTCATTCCATCAATTCGCCAATCCTCGCTTTTTTCTAGCGAAACCGTCATTCTTTGGTCTATTGCTACAGCCACTGCAGGTTGGCCATAAACGACAGCATGCTCTCCGAAAAGGATGCATTTCCCGGGAGCACTAGCCTGCACCATGGATATGGGTAAGGTAGGAAGTACTTTGCCGTTGGGTTGAAGGAGTGACTCGACTTCGAGGAGGTAATGCAGCACCCTCTCGATGTAACCTATGCGGGTATCTCAGGTTGGTACATATTGCTAATTCTAGGTGTAGTTTCACTTGGTTTCTTCACTTATCAAGTACAGAAAGCAACCAGACTTGTAATGCTCGGTTCCAAAGACAACAGGTTTGATTCCTGGGGTGCAAGGCTGAAGGAAACAGCCAGTGTCTGGTTGGGGCAAAGGAAGGTTCTAGAAGACCCAGTTGCTGGTGGAATGCACGTTCTAATGTTCTGGGGATTCCTAATGCTTTCAAGCGATATGTTGGATTTGGCAAGCGGTAATAGATTCAGTGAACACATTCTGCCCTCTTCCCTTAATGGAATCTGGAATGGAATGGTCGAATTAGGTTACACAAGTGCACTGATTGGTTGTTTCTTAGCCCTGAATCGCAGGGTATTATTTACACCTGAAAAATTGAAAGGAAAAAGCCAACTTGAAGGTAATGTAATCCTGTTGCTAATAATGACCATTTGTACTACATCATTCGTTATCGAGGCGGGGGAGGATCCAGACCCTACATTCGAAATGATTGGTTTTTGGGTTTCTGAAACCTTTACAATAACTCAGAGCCTTGTAAATTGGGCATACTGGGCTCACATGCTTGCTATATGCACATTCTTATTCTTGATTCCACTCTCAAAGCACATGCATTTGGTAATGGCCCTACCTAACGTGTTCTTCTTCGATACACAGCCTATGGCTAAAATGCGCCCTCTTCAAACCGACGAAAATGGAACTGCAGTTCCTCTTGACGATCTCGACTTGGAATCTTTTGGAGCCGCATCCTATACTCAGTTGACTTGGAGGAGCCTTATCGATGGTTGGGCTTGTACGTCATGTGCAAGATGTCAAGATGTATGTCCTGCTTACGCTTCTGGAAAAGCGCTTAATCCAATGCAAATAGTTCACGATGTCAGAGGATATGCTAACGAGCATGCTGAATTATTGTTCAAGGGCGAAGCACCTGAAGAAGACATGATTTCAAGATTTAGTGAAGCAGCAATATGGGCTTGTACCACTTGCCATGCCTGTGTAGATGTCTGTCCAGTAAACATCGAGCACGTTCCAAAACTAACGGATGCTAGAAGACATTTGATGATGGAAAGAATGGAATTCGATGAATCTGTTGAAGATACAGTAATGCCTCTCATGACGACAATTGAAAATCTTGAAGGCGACTCAAACCCATACGGTATACCGATGCACGAAAGAGGAGATTGGGCTGCAGATTTGGATGTAAAGGTTGCAGAACCAGCTGAGTACATCTATTTCGCAGGATGTGCGGCTTCATTCGATGAGAGAAATAAGAAAGTCGCAAGAGATACAATTTCAATAATGAAAGAAGCAGGATTAGATGTCGGGATATTAGGTATGCAGGAAGGTTGTAGCGGGGACGCTGCAAGAAGAGCAGGTAATGAATATCTATTCCAGATGCTTGCTGAAACCAACCTTTCTACATTTGATGAACTTGGTGTTAAGAAAATAGTTGCTTCATGCCCTCACTGTTTCCATACCCTTGGCAAGGAGTACAAGGATTACGGCGGTCAAGACATTGAAGTTATGCACCACTCACAATTGATTAATCATCTTCAAAGTGAAGGTAAGCTTCCAGAGCCAAAGCATGATGGAAACATCACCTATCACGACCCATGTTATCTTGGTCGAATAGGCGGAGAATTTGACGCACCTCGTTCAGCAATAGGTGGCGTAGACATCGAAACGGAGAAGCATGCTAGAGACTCATTCTGCTGTGGCGCAGGAGGTGCCCAGATGTGGATGGAAGAGCATGTCGATGAAGGATATGATCGTGTCAACGTAATTCGAGCTAAAGAATTGGCTAAAACCGGAGCGGATACAGTTGCAGTAGGGTGTCCTTTCTGTTCAACAATGGTCACAGATGGTTTGTCAAGCATCAATTCCGAAATGGAAGTCAAAGACATCGCTGAGATAGTATGGGAACAAATCAAAGCGAATGATGCAAAGATTCAAGCCGCTAAATCTGAAGAAGAGTGATTATCCTAGTTTAGAATTGATAAGTGAATCTGTCACATCTAAATCCTGATTGATGTCTCCAAATGCGAGCCTTTCATCGATCGTCATATCTCCACACTCAACAGAGTAATCAAGTAACTCAGGTATTGCCTCTGGATGGAATTGTACAGTCCATATTGGTCTAGTCGGATGCTTACATGCCGCTATTTCACAATGGTCAGTTGAGGCAATTACGTTCATTTCTCCAGAGTCGGTAACAAAGTCCTGATGTGTGAATAATTGATTGTATTTATTGCCATTAATGTCTCTCACTTCTGCAAATTCATGGAATCCTTCTTCGGCTCTGACGACATTTCCACCAAGTGTCTTACAGATTATTTGATGTCCGAAACAAATACCGTATAGAGGTGTTTGACAGTTGCGAATAAGTTCTGCAACATGGTCCATCCACGGCTCCCACATCGATACATTTCTCCTGCTCCCTGTAATTATTACAGCATCTACTTCCTCGGGCTCAGTAATCCTTCTACCAAAGGAATACTCTCTAGGATTATCGATATGTGGTGCCCAAAGTAGAACTTCATATCCCTCGAAATGTCTGACTATTTCTTCAACTCCTTTCTCACCGAAAGAGATTCGTTCAGCAAGTAAATCAACGACCAGTAGTTTCATTCTTCTTCATCCCCATTTATCTCTTTATCAAATGAATAAATTGTTGCAATGAATGAAAATGCTAGCAAATATTCCATCGGTGCAGCCCAATCAATATACGGTTGCATCTTTTCGAAATCCCATTCATTATTGACAAATTCAGGATATCTGTCCAGCCCCACGCTGATTGAATATACCATTCCAATTAGTCCAATCAAACCGGTAACCATAGAAATTTTTCTGATTCGTTTTCCGTAATCTGAGGCTTTTGGTAATCCGATATGAGTGATTACACACCAGCCCCATCCAAAGTAAAACACGTTTAATGCGGTAGCTACGTGGATCTCTATATGGTCGTACATGTCGAAAAATGACATGATAAACAGATTCCCTCCAACCCAAATTCCCATCACGAGAGATATGTTCATCCAGTACCATCTTGCTGTTTCTTTATTGGCTTGGAAAATCAACCAAGAGTAATAGGTCAAAATGAGTCCAGTCAAACTAAAACCTATCGTGAAGATATATCGCTGAATTCCTGGATAGTCAGCTTCTGAAATAAAGAAAGGGAAATCTCTTGCATCCCCTAATATTACATGGAACAAGGATGATAGCAGTATCGTGAATGTTGGAATAGACCAACTCAATCTAGAGATTACAGCCGGCCTCACATTAAAACTGATGATGCGCTATGTAATAGATAGAGCGGTCTTAATTATCTGGTAATAAACAAAAAAATGTTATTACACAGTGTTGTGTAACTTGATTCATGGGACTAATAGCAGACTACCATGAAGCATTTGAAGCAGGAAATGAAGAGCAAATGGCCGCAATACTTCACGACGATTGTTTATTCATTCCACACGTTGGAAATGCGCAAATGACAAAGCAAGACATGCTTGGAATAATGGGTTCAGGAATGGTAACTATCGTAAACAATCGAATTCTATACGAAAATGACGAAGTAGGAGTAGACCACTGTATAGCTCATTTTGCAAACGGCTCGACATCAGAAGCAGTATTGACATTTTACCAATTCAAGGACGGCCAAATTTTCAGAGTTGAAACTGGTGCGACACCACTAAGTGAAGATTACAACCTAATTGGTAACTAATCTTTGAATAACAGGGACTATACCCGACATTTGATGCCACTACGTGTTCATGACACTAGGAGGAAGGACAAAGTTGCCTTCTCCACTATGAATCCTGGCGTAGTAAACATGTACGTGTGTGGCGTTACCGTATACGACTTATGTCACCTTGGCCATGCAAGGTGTTATCTTTCATTCGATATGATTCACAGATGGCTTGAAAAGTCAGGATACGATGTTAACTACGTTCAAAATTTCACCGACATCGATGACAAAATTATCAATCGTGCAAATGAGTCTGGAATAGACTGGAAAAAGTTGGTTGATGACAATATTCAAACTTACTATGAAGACATGGATTCGTTAAATATCCTAAGAGCCGATTCATACCCGAGGTGTACTGAATATGTTGAAGATATGATAAGAATTATTTCTGACTTGATAGAGAAAGGTAATGCTTATTCTTCCGATGATGGAGTTTACTTTTCAGTCGAGAGCGCTCCAGAAAAATACGGTGAGTTAACCGGTCAGAATATAGATGCTGTAAGAGGAGGTGCAGGTGGAAGAGTAGAAGGCACGGGTAGCGGTAAGCGCGACCACAAGGATTTCGCTTTGTGGAAGGCAGCTAAGCCTGGTGAACCAACCTGGGACTCACCTTGGGGTCCGGGAAGGCCGGGCTGGCATATCGAGTGTACTGCAATGTCTATGGATGCCTTTGGAGAACAATTCGACATTCATGGTGGAGGCCATGATTTGATATTCCCTCATCACGAAGCTGAGATTTTCCAAGGCGAATGCCACACAGGTTGTAGTCCTGTAGTTCACCATTGGCTTCACAACGGTTTTGTCAATATTGATGGAGAAAAAATGAGTAAATCCTTAGGGAATTTTTGGACAATCAGAGAAATACTTCAGAAAGTTGATGCGATGATTCTTCGTTTCGCATTAATCAATGCTCACTATCGCTCACCAATTGATATGAATGAACAATTACTGAAGGATGCTGAGAAAAACTACAATCGCCTAATCTCAGTTTACAAGGCCGCCTTAGAGTTAGTAGGAGATAATTCTCCACCTCTTCCGGAAGGAGACGTATTATCTCAGGTACCAATAGTCAGAAGCCTCGGTTTGTTAGAAAAAATGGCTCAGGGATTTGCAATTGCAATGGATGATGATTTCAATTCAAGAGAAGCCGTAGCCAAGGTTTTGGGTGCTCTGAAGGAGATGAGTAAGATGTTATCAACCTTGGAAGGAGATGATTTAGGTGCATATGCGATTCACTGCGTTGAGTGGTTAGAAGATACTGCTGGAGACGTACTGGGTGTACTACCTGCAAGGGAAATTGTGCTTGCAGAGCCAGAGGAGGACCCGAGACGTTCTGAGATCGCAGAACAAGTCGAAGGTCTGATTGCCAAAAGGTCGGATGCGAGAGCCGCAAAAGATTGGACATTAGCCGATTCAATAAGAGACCAATTGAACGAATTGGGAGTAGTAGTTACTGATACAGATGAAGGACCAATATGGGACTTAATCTGATTTAGGTGGCTCTAAAGGTGGCATTTCAGGTACAAATGTAACACTATCTTCTCTATTTCTTGAGATGAAGATTACTGAAATTGCAATTGCAAAAATTATCCCCATAAAAATTGTTAAAGAAACCAAATTCGCTTCATCCTTATCCTCGACACTGTCTGAAAATGAATCATCACATATGCCGATACAAGTATTATCATCGGAGTTATTTGTTTGCTGAGTAGTGTTTTGTTGTTGGAATGTACAACTTCCATCATCCTTTGTAGCATCTGCATTGAAGTTCAATGCCGTATCATCCATACATCCGTACGTGTGAGATACAGGGTTGTTTTCAGTGTAATTTCCTTCCTCTCCGATAACTGTGTCAATAGTTGCAGGCCGGTCATAATAGCGGTCATACAACAGTGACATGTCGATTTGAGAATTTGCAGAATTAGAGTTGTTAATGACTCTGAAATATCTTTCATCACCCCAAGTGTGAACTGGGTCTAAACCAACATTTACCATATTTGCTACCTGATTATCAAAGTCAGCCATGTTCTCCCCGAAGGCGTCTTTCATCTCATCATAATCAAACCTCATTGCCATTTCTAAATCGCTAACTATCTCTCCCCAAGTCTGGCCACCATCTTCAACACCGATGAATGTGACATCAAGGGCTTTACCTAATCCTGCAGGTTCCCAGTCGTCACCTTTCATTTCTGTCATAATGTCTTGGTCTCCGTATATTGGGATCCCACCGATTACGGTAAGTCGAACATCGGTGTCAATTGCGTTTATCATGTTTCGATAAGGGTTAGTGTTGATGTTGTCGAGTACTACTAAATCTGCAGCCTTACCAACTTCAATAGTTCCAACGAATTGGTCCCACTTCATTGCTTTAGCAGGATTAGAAGTAACCATTTGGACCATTTCATAATCATTGAAGATATCTCCAAGCATTTCGTCATCCCACAAATCTGCAACCTTCAGTTCATGAAGTGGAGATTTTGAACCAGAAGGTGCCCAATCTGGTGCGATAGAGATTCGAACTCCAGCATCTTTAGCTGCCGCTACATCAGTTGTAGTTCCGTAAAGTAGCAAATTTGACAATGGTGACCACACCAAATTTGCGCCGACTGCTCCCATTTTGTCAAACTCGGTTTTTGTTAGTGCCGTTCCGTGGATTAAATTCAATTCACCTACCAGTAAGTCGTTCTGTACGAGAATATCGAATTCAGCCCTACTTGATTCATCCATTCCTTCCCCAAGGTGCAAAAACCAAGCACGAAGTTCCCCCGACGCATTTCCGGTTTTGATATGATTTCCAACATAACTGGATTCAAGTTCTGTCACCTTCGTATGAATTTCATCTGCTCCGAAATTGTAGTATTCGATATTTCTTGCAAGGATTGAGTCGAAGGAATCTTTACCGGTAGAAGGTCCACCTTGAGCACTTGTTGTACCGCCTACAATTTCCTTGACTTCGACATACTTCATTGCCTGACTTTCCATATTCCAGTAAGAGCCACTGTGAACGAATGATTTCGGCTTGGTTACATGAGGGCTGTAATCTGGGTGATTTTTCCATTGGTACCTATTTTTATAGCCTCCAAATTCGTTTGTTTGGCTGGCACTATGTGGCGACATTTCCCAAAGAGGTGCGGTATTGTAATGCAGGTGATTGTGCATGTCAATCAACCCTGGATATATTGTTCCATTTGTCTCGAACACTGAAACATTGTCTGTATTGATAGGAGGGATATCTCCTTCTGACCAAACAGAAACAATTTGTCCATCTTCAACCATTACGTTACCATTCTCTAAAACGTCATTAGGTCCGGTCATGGTCACAATCTTCCCTTGAAGAATGTATGACCCTGTATGAATGTGGTCTCTTGGAGTGTAGCATGAACCTTGTTCTTGTGATGGATTTGGGTCCTCCTTCCACAGGCTACCATTTTCAGCATATGTGTAGACTTTGTCCCACCAGGAATCCTCAGCAGGGTATGACATTGAAGACATCAGATTGCCATCGATGTCTAAAAGATTGGCGCTGTCTGCATCAAAGTAATCGAGTTCTATTCCCGTATTTGCTCTGTAGAAAACGATTGCTTCACCAGCTTCAATGGTAGTGTTCCATCCAATTCTGCATGGTGGGCTACCTTCTCCAATATTGTCATCGAGTATCCAATCAGAGATGTCTACTGCTTCGGTTCCCGTGTTTCTAATCTGTATGTATTGATCACTTTGTGAACCGATAATTCCGTCACCGTTCCAGTCAGTTCCATTGTATGCTGCGCTTGATGCGGATACGAGAATTTCCTCGATTACTACTCCTCCTTCCTCTGCAGTTACAGTTGTTAAGGGAAGGAGTGCGGTTAGTAGCATAAGGGCTACAAGTGGCCTGCGCATGGAAGTTCGTCTCTGTTTAAGCACATCAATTAGTATCCTATTTTGGTAATGTCCGGTAAAAGGATAGTCTCAAAACATATCGAGTAGGCGTGGCCAACATGCGCAAGGCAGTGTTTCTATTGGTGATACTGCTACCTGCAATGTTTTCAGGTTGTTTTGGAGAAGACTCTGATGCTACAAATACAGTTCAAGAAATCAATTACCCTGACCCGTGGGAGCGTTCGAGTTTAGAATATCTCGATACTGATGTTTTCAGTAGAGTAACAGAAAACGGGTCGCACGGAATCGATGAGGTAAGAAGTGTGTACGTTCCTGTTGATACGATAACGGCTGCAGATGGCGGTGCTGGATTAACGGGAGATGCTGAAGTACATCTCGGGCTGTGGCTACCTGTAATCGAAGGATGCGATTACACCATAGAAGAGATTTCTGAGGAATGTAGGGTCCCCGTTATTGCAGAGATCGGCCCTTACTACAACGACGGAGATGTAGACGCACTAACTCCGGCTAACAGGCTCGGCAGATTCCTTATCGAAAATTACGTCCCCCATGGATATGGTGTAGCTCAGGTTTCAGTGTTTGGTACAGGAGAATCCAACCACTGTATGGACCTAATGGGAACAGATGAACAAAGGGGAATAGACGCTGCTGTTACCTGGTTAGGAAGCCAATCTTGGTCAAATGGTAAGGTTGGAATAATTGGTAAATCATACGATGGAAGCACTCCTTGGCAAGCAGCAACATTCGGTAACCCATACCTCGCCACAATCGTGCCTATGTCCGGTCTAATCGGAGTGCACGAATTAATGTGGAGAAACGGTAGCATGGAAGCTCGTGGAATGATCATGCACAACGGTGTTTACGGCTCGTTTGGCATCGATGGTGATGCCGACGATGTTGACAACGCTTGTGAAGGTTACATGGAAGGATATGCGAATGGTCCCGCTGCCTACTTCACTGGAGGCATGGTTGATTTCGCAGGCAACACCTACTGGACAGAGAGGTCTTTCTTGGGAAGAGTACTTGACAACTATAATGGTTCGATATACATTATTCAGGGAATGCAAGACTGGAATGTTGACCCCCACATGGCATTCCCTATCCATCAACAAGTTGCGGATGCTGGAATTGAAATTAAAACTCTAGCAGGCCAATGGGCTCATGATTATCCAGACCGGGTCGAAGGACATAGTTCACAAGGCGTTGGACGGGGCCAGGAGGCTTATCCGTATACACTACGATGGGACTGGGCTGATGAAATGCTGTACTGGTTCGACTGGTATCTGAAAGGGGAAGGACGAGCACCGGTTCTTGGTGTGGAAATGCAAGACAATCGTGGTGGCTGGAGATTTGAATCAACTTGGCCATCAGAAGATACTGAATTCGTTTCCGTGGATGTTTCCACCTTAGAGCCATCAGGTGCTTTGATGGGGACAGCGAGAGGTGCAATTACGTTCTCATATGGTCCATTCGAACAGGATACATACATCGCAGGAATGCCTACGCTACACACCAGTGCAACTCCTCACACCACGAATAATGGACATATTTTCATCGAGATGACAGATAACAATGGGATTCATCTTGGACATGCGGTCATGGACCTGAGATTCTACGACGGCGGAAGGGACGGAGTGGCTACAATAACACCGTTCTCTACCGTTTTGGCTAAGGTTGAATTCATGCCGATGGATGTTTTCCTCGCAGCCGGTGAAACTATACAATTTACAGTAACACAAACAGGTGAAGATTACGTTCCGAGTCCAGCGGCTTCCGGAGATTATTCGATAGACTGGTCTCAAAGTACACTAACTCTACCGTTAGTGTATCGAAACTGCGACCAACTTTTCCAAGCACCGATGCAGAACTACGGCGAAGAATCAGATAGAATTTGTTGATTAAAATCTTCCAAGGATGGATGTGAAAACCGATTTTGCATTTCCATTTGATCTTTCAACTAACCTTCGCACAATTAGTTCAGGAGTTGACTTTGCAAGATAATTTCTTCTTGGAGTTCGATCGACTATCAATTCTAAATTGTCGTCTAAGCCCCTTGCTTCGATACCATCTGTTCGCAAATCTTTACCCGCCGCTTCAATAATTGCCGGAGCAAGGTGAGTTACGAGAAGCATGCATGTTCCTTCATGTTGCTCAGCAGCATCAAGCATTCCAGCGATAATTCGTGCGCCAGCTCCGGGTTCTGTAATCGCCTCTAGTTCATCTGCAAGAATCAATTTCGAATCATCATTTGATACTACATTTGCTAATTGCAGTAAAGTTTGTTCAAGTGCGCCCGCAGATTGTGTTCCTCCGGCTTTTGCGAGAACGTGTAGAGATTCTATTTTACCTACGCTCGCTGATTTAGCGGGCACAGGCAACCCCATATGGGCAAGAATTGAACAATGAGCAAGCAATTCCAACATCGTCGTTTTCCCTCCACTATTGGCTCCCGTTAGCAAAGCTATCGATTGCTGGTCGCCTTTTGCCGCACACTTTCCGAGTCCGTATGATACGGGGTCAGCAACACCATCAATCAGTAGATGTCTTCCCTCCTGGATGACTATCCCAGAGTTCGATATTTCAGGCATTGTTGCATTTACGTCTTTTGCCCATCTTCCAATTGTTAGCCACTGGTCTAATTCAATCAGTTTGCGGATTGCGGTCTCACACTTGTTTTTCAACGGTGAAAGTCTTCTTGCTAGAGATATGAGTCTATCTGATTGAGTTGTTTTGAATAGGTCTTCCAGTTGCGAGTCTATTTCATCAAGTATGCTTCTGTCAACTTTGGTTGGCCACTCTGATTTGAAAATATTTCTTGGGCATTTTATCCCTACTTCACTGAGCAAATTGGCCATTTCATCCGTAGCCGACTCGATTGCTTGTTCAATTGCATCGTTGGTTTGCTGGGCCAATTTTCGTTGAAGAGATGCAGCATCTGCTAATGCTTGTAACATGTCAGCACCTGATAGGTCCATTTTGACATTCTGCATGGATT